>JBBDYF010000192.1:0-19235 GCA_040901775.1 Pirellulaceae bacterium
AAGTTCCAAGTTCCAAGTTCCAAGTTCCAAGTTCCAAGTTCCAAGTTCCAAGTTCAAGGTTTGAAGTTGGCGGTGCGTGCGAATTCTCCATGAGGTGTTCTCGACCAACCGAAGCCACTTGCCCGAGCAACGAGTACCAAATAGGCTTGAAGGAATTGTTGTACGTCAGGAGTTTTTGATGAGTCAGCAGATCGGATTTGACGAGGCTCTCGATGCCGCTGAACGACTCGATCCGGAGGATCAAGCCGAACTCGTGGCAGTTTTGAGCCGCCGCCTGGCAGAGCGCGGTCGAGAACGTCTGGCGGCCGTGGTGGCGCAAGGCCGTCGCGAGTTCGCCGCTGGGCAGTGCCAACCGATGACGGCGGCAGAGTTGGTCCGCGAGGCGCAGTCGTGAATCGCGCGTTGGCTGGTGGGTCCGGGATACAAGTTCAAGATTCCAAATTCAATGTTCAAAGTTGCGCCTAGCTTTTGTAAACCTTGAACCTTGAACCTCGAACTTTGAACCTCCAGCTATGCTCATCACCAGCACGGCCAATCCCAGAGTCAAAGCGGCGGCGCGATTGCGCGAGCGGCGCGGGCGCGACGAGCAGGGCCGCATCATCATCGACGGCGTCCGCGAAATCGGCCGGGCGATTGCCGCCGGGGTCGAATTGAGCGAACTGTTCTTCTTCCCGCAGCTTAGCCAGGACGACGAGCACCAGGCGGTGTTGGATGCAGCTCGGCAAGCAGGCGCCGAACTGGTGGAAGTAACCCCGCAGGTGATGGAGCGGCTGGCGTATGGCCACCGGGTCGAGGGGGTGGTGGCGACCGCCCGGCCGCCGCAGCGCACGCTCGCCGATCTGTCGCTGGCGGCCGACGCGCTGGTGCTGGTCGTCGAAGGGGTCGAAAAACCGGGCAATCTGGGGGCGATTCTGCGGACGGCCGATGCCGCGGGCGTCGCCGCGCTGGCGGTCGTCGATGGGGGGACCGACCTGTACAACCCTAACGCCATTCGGGCCAGCCTGGGGGCGATTTTTACCGTGCCGGTGGCCAGCGCCGCCAGCGAGGCGGCACTCGACTGGCTCCGGCTGGGCGGTTTCCGCCTGTTCGCCGCCCGGGTGGATGCCGCGCTGGAATACACCGGGGCCGATTACCGGGGCCGCGCGGCCATCGTGCTGGGGAGCGAGGCGCACGGCCTGTCGCCTCTCTGGCTGCAAGCCGACATCACGGGGGTGAAGCTGCCGATGCGGGGCCGGGTCGATAGTCTGAACCTTTCGGCCACGGCCGCCGTGCTCTGTTACGAAGCGCTCCGCCAGCGGGGCGCGTAATGGGCTATTCCGGCGACATTCCAGCATGGACGCCGGGGCCAAGTGGGCCGATCTCCGGCGCCAGCACCCAGTAGGAGAGCCAGCGCAAGATGAACCCCAGCCCCAGCGAGGCGGCCGAACAGCCCAGCAGGCTTAGCACCTGCCATTCCAGGCTCTCGCCCCAGTTGCCGAGCGAATAGCGGGTGTACTCGCTCGTCAGCGTCGTGGCCAGCACGAATAGGACCGGGACCGAAACGATCACCGCCAGCGCCCCCGGCACCAGCAGCAGGATGACCGTCGCCCGCCGCAGCGGAATGACGATGGCCGCCCGCGAAACGACGCTCACGCTCGCCGCCCAGAGGACCACGATCGGCAGGCAGAGCACGGTCAGGATGATCACCAGCCGCACCGGCGGCGTCGATTCGCGCAGGTAGTGCAGCCCGATCGCCAGCACGATCTGCAACTGGATCATCAGCCAGATGAAGTCGGTCAGCATGTACCGGGTGGGAGCGTTCAGCCGACCGGCTGCCCGGTTGACCGGCCCCAGCAGCCAGTTGCCGAGCACCAGCGACAACACGACGAACAGTCCGAAGACTCCCAAGACGGCAGAAACTCCTAATGCTCCGATCACCGATAGGCTCCTGATGAGGGATTCATTATCAACCGCCGGGTCGAAGCCTGTCGAGTAGCTCCCGCAGGTTCCGCGGATTTTGCCCCAGGTCGCCCTTGCCGAGGCGCGACCGGCTTTCGGCCGAGAGCCGCGAACCGCCTGCTGCCGGCTCGATTCGGACGCGAATGTCATCCTGAAAGCGCAACAGGCCGGTCGTTCGGACGAAGTGCAGTCGGATGGTTGCCGCTTCGGTCGCTTGGTCAATCAATTGCCAGTGGGGAATTTCCGCGACCGCGGCGATGGTCTGGCGTGCCAGATCGCCGGGATTGAGCGGGCTGTCGAGAGTGGTGGCGGCGTGGTTCGTCGTCAGGTCGCGGCTCCAGTCTTCGACATGGGTCAACAGCACCACGGCGATGGCCAGCACGCCGAAGACGGCCAAGCCGAGCAGGACGTAAAGCAACAGCCACATGCGATTTTTGAACGGACGGATCATCGCCCGGCGGTGGTCAGAGGCATAGACTAGGAAAGGCACAACGTTTGTTATCGTATCCAATGCCTCCCTTGCGGGTTGCCGAATGTCGAGCCTGTTTGCCAAAACCGAAGCCGACCATTTTCGTCGGGCCCAGCCGCTGGCGGCGCGGATGCGGCCCGCCACGCTGGACGAATTCGTCGGCCAGCAGCATTTCTTGGGCGAGGGGAAGCTCCTCCGCCGCCTGCTCAAGGCCGATCGGCTGGGATCGGTGCTGTTTTACGGCCCACCCGGCACCGGCAAGACGACGCTGGCCCGCCTGCTGGCGACCGAAAGCCGCAAGCGGTTTCGGCAACTGTCGGCAGTCACCAGTGGGGTGAAGGACTTGCGCGAGTTGCTCGACGCCGCCCGCGACGAACTGGCGGGGGGAGGCACGCGCACGCTCCTGTTCATCGACGAGATTCATCGCTTCAACAAGGCCCAGCAAGACGCCTTGCTTCCCGATGTCGAGGAGGGAGTGGTCACGCTGGTCGGCGCGACGACGAGCAACCCGTTTTTCGCGGTGAACAGCGCCCTGGTCAGTCGCAGCCAAATCTTCCAGTTCCAGCCGCTGTCGATTGACGAGATCAAAGCCTTGCTCCGCCGAGCCCTGGCCGACAAGGTGCGCGGCCTGGGAACTTACGCGGTCAACCTGCACGAGGGGGCGCTCGACTTTTTGGCCGAAACGAGCGATGGCGACGCCCGCCGAGCCTTGGCCGCCTTGGAGATCGGCGTGCTGTCGGCAAATGTGTCGCCCATCGAATTCACCCGCGAACTGGCGGCCGAATCGGTCCAGCGCAAGGCGGGCGCCTACGACGGCACCGGCGACGAACACTACGATTCGGTCAGCGCCTTGATCAAAAGCATTCGCGGCAGCGATCCCGACGCGGGGCTGTACTGGCTGGCGCGCATGCTCGAAGCGGGCGAGGACATTCGCTTCCTCTGTCGCCGGCTGGTCATCCTGGCGAGCGAAGACGTGGGGAACGCCGATCCGCACGCGCTCCCCCTGGCGGTGGCTGCGATGCAGGCGTGCGAGTTCGTCGGCCTGCCTGAATGCCAGTTGCCTCTGGCCCAGTGCGTGACCTACCTGGCCTGCGCCCCCAAGTCGAATGCCTCGACCGTCGCCATTGGCGAGGCGCGGGCCGACATTCGCGAGGGGCGAATCCTGCCCGTGCCCATCCACTTGCGCGACAAGCACTACCCCGGGGCCGAGCGGCTGGGGCACGGCGCGGGATACGAGTATTCGCACGATGCCGCAGGGGGCGTCGCCGCGCAGGACTACCTGGGGGTCGAGCGCGAGTATTATCGTCCGGTGCCCCGCGGCTTCGAGGCGGAACTGGCCGAGCGCCTGAAAACGATTCGCGCCCGCCTGCGGGAGTAAGGGCGGCCGTACAAAACCCCTTGACTGCGCTTTGCACCAATCTCATACTAATTTAGTCAATGTTAGTACAAGATTAGTGCGTTGAGGTTAAGCAGGGCAAGGAACTTAAGATGCGTGTACCGCCAAATCCCCCGAAAGATGTAAATCTATTTGAAAATCAAGAAAAGTTGATGAAAATGCTGCAATCGGTGGAAAGCCACCTCGTCGGCGGTCGCTACATGCACTGGCGCAAGCTGCGATATCACCAGCCGCCCGCAGGATTGACGCATCAGCAGTGGTGGCAGGGGGTCAAGTTCCGGCGGAGTACGCAATACAAAAGCGTGCCGCTGGAAGATAAAGTTGGCGGAAACTTTGTTTACGTCAACAACGACCCGATCCCGGAGATCATTCACAAAATTGACTTGGGCGGCGGTGGTCACATCGCCATGCCCAATGAGATCGCGAATACGGACACGCGAGACCAGTACTACGTAAGTTCGCTCATCGAGGAGGCAATCACTTCCAGCCAGTTGGAAGGAGCAACGACCACTCGTCCGGTTGCCAAGGAGATGATTCGCACGGGCCGACCTCCGCGCGACAAGAGCGAGTTGATGATCCTCAACAATTACAAGGCGATGAAACGCATCGGGCAGGTAAAAGACAAGCCGTTGACAAAGGAACTGGTCTTTGAACTGCACCGCATCGTAAGCGAAGGGACGCTCGATAGCCCGAATGCGGCGGGTCGTTTTCGGACAAATGACGAAGATGTGAGCGTGCAAGGGGACTACGGCGAAGTTTATCACGTACCTCCCAGTGCATTTCAGTTGGAAACGCGCATGTCCGCAATGTGCGATTTTGCGAATGGCGAAACGCCGGAAGGCTTCCTTCATCCGATTCTCAGAGCGATCATTCTGCACTTTTGGCTGTCTTACGACCATCCTTTCGTGGACGGCAATGGCCGCACCGCGAGAGCACTTTTTTATTGGTCGATGCTGAGGAGTGGGTACTGGCTGTGCGAATTTATTTCCATTTCTCAGATCATTCGCAAGGCGCCCATTCGGTATGGTCGTTCGTTTCTTTACACGGAAACGGACGATAATGACCTGACCTATTTTATCCTGCACCACCTCGACGTCATTCAGCGAGCAATCAACGCACTTCACGAGTACATCCAACGGAAGACCCAGGAGTTAAGGAGAGTAGAGTCTCAACTGAAAGGGATTGAAGTTCTCAACCATCGCCAACGATCGCTCATTAGCCACGCCCTGCGTCATCCAAATACAAAGTACACCGTTCAATCCCATCAAACGAGCCACAACGTGGTGTACGAAACGGCGAGAAGCGACTTGATGGACTTAACGAAAAAAGGTCTGCTCCAGGGCGCAAAAGTCGGCAAGACGTGGTATTTCGTAGCCCAACCAGGGCTTGAGGCCAGGCTGGCGAGCCTTTCAGTATTTCCGCTTGATTCCAACGGCTAGCCGCGGCGGATTGCCGCTACCCATCATCGGCTTCCCAATCCCCTTCCCGCCCGGCAAGCCGGCGCTTCGATCTGCTATCCTGAAACGATGAATCCAAGCGACTCTTCCAGCACCGCGCCGACCACCAGCCAGGCGCCCCCGGCCGGCGATCCGGGCGTCACCTATGAACCTTCGCGGGAAGTCGTGCGGGCGGAACTCAGCGAGCCGTTGCCCGATGAATCGCCGCCCGAGCAGGCGCTGCCGCGCAGGCGGCGCGTCCGCCTGCCGCTGATCCTGTTCGTGCTGACCTGTTTTTCCACCTTTCTGGCGGGGGCGACCGACTACCTGCCGCACTATGCTCTGCATGCGATTGGACTGTGGGGCTGGCCCCCTTCGGCCATGCCGCTGCGGCAGGCGATCTATGCCGGTTGGAGCGAAGGGCTGCTCTACATGGCGTGCGTCTTGGCGATATTGCTGACGCACGAGATGGGGCACTTCGTCATGACGCTCGTTTATCGCGTGCGGGCCAGCCTGCCGTTTTTCATCCCGTTTCCCATTTCGCCGATCGGCACGATGGGGGCGGTGATCGCCATGGACAGCCGTTCGGCCAATCGCCGCGAAATTTTCGATATCGGCCTGGCGGGGCCGATCGCCGGGCTGTTGGTTGCCCTCCCAATCATGTGGATTGGGGTGCAAAACGTCGATTTGCAGCCGAGTCCCGGCGAGCCGACGTTGCAGGCCCCGCTCGTCATGCGCCTGGCGATCGACTACGTCCATCCCGGCAAGTACGATTCCAGCGCGGGCTTTCCGCTGACCAGGGTGAATGCCTGGTTCATGGCGGGCTGGGTTGGCCTGTTGGTGACGGGACTGAACATGTTGCCGGTCAGCCAGTTGGACGGCGGGCACGTGACCTACGCCTTGTTTGGCCGGGCGGCGCACTGGATCGCGCGGGGCTTCATGCTGCTGGCCGTCGTCTATATGGGGCTGATGTACTATGTTTACAGCACTCCGCCGACCTACGTGCTGATGGCGATTCTGGTGCTGGTGATCGGGACCGATCATCCGCGGACCAGCGACGACACGGCCCGCCTCGGCCCGTGGCGAATTGCCCTGGGATGCGCGTCGCTCTTGATCCCCATTTTCTGCTTCGTACCGAACCTGCAACTTTGATGACGAGCCGCTTGCAGCCTTTTAGATTGGGTGCCACGTCCCACGCTTGCGTGGGCGTGCTTCTGGCACTAGCCGCATTACCGGCCCACGCCGAAGAATCGGCGACCCCGTCGGGAGTGACCTGGATCGACCCGGCGGGCATTCGGGGCTCGCTGGTGATCGTTGGCGGTGGAGAACTGCCGGCAGCAGTGCGCGAAAAGTTTTTTGAACTGGCGGGGGGCAAAGAGGCTCGGATCGTCGTCATTCCCACCGCTCGTGAGGGCGAGGGTTTTGGGAAGGGCGAGGCGATTCGGGAGGGCGAGGCTCCCGCCGAGCCGATTGGTTCGGCAGGAGCCTCACCCTCCCACCTGCTCGAACCTTGGAAATCGGCCGGGGCGGCCGACGTGCAGGTGCTGCATACCCGCTCGAAAGAGACGGCAAATGCCAAAGCCTTCGTAGCCCCGCTCAAGGCAGCGACCGCCGTCTGGCTGGGGGGCGGCGATCAATCCCGCCTCGCCGACGCCTACCTGGGCACCGCGGTCGAGCGCGAGATTCTAGCCCTGCTGGCACGTGGCGGCGTCGTGGGGGGCACCAGCGCCGGGGCGGCAATCCAGTCGAAAACGATGATCGCCGGCGGCCAAAGCGAACCGAAAATGGCAACCGGCCTCGACCTGCTGCCCGGCGCGATCATCGACCAGCACTTCACCCGGCGCCAGCGGCAAGCGCGCTTGCGACTGGCCCTGGCGCGGCATCCGGGCCACGTCGGCTTTGGCGTGGACGAGGGTACGGCTCTGATCGTTCAGGGTCGCCGGCTGCAGGTGCTTGGCGACTCGGCCGTGAGCGTTTTTCTGGCGGCATCCGCGTCGCGGCCGGTGCGCGAATTCGAATTGCGGCCGGGCGAGGATCACGACCTTACGATGCTGCGGCGGGCAGCGATCGACCGAACGCTCGCCCAGTTTCCGCCGCAAGAATTGCCCCCGGCCAGGCTCGCCCACGGGTCGCTGGTAATTGTCGGCGGCGGAGGGATGCCCCGCGAAGCGACCGAGCGGTTCATCGAGCTGGCCGGTGGGCCGGATGCGCCCATTGTCGTGTTGCCGACCGCCATTGGCGAGGTGATTCCCGACGGGGCGAACGACGCGCGCCTGTTCGAGCGGGCCGGGGCCAGGAACGTTCGGGTGCTCAAGCACCGCACGCGGGCCGAGGTGGAAAGCGCGGAGTTTGCCGCCGCGCTGGCCGAGGCGAAGGGGGTCTGGTTCGGCGGCGGCCGCCAGTGGCGCTTCGTCGATGCCTACGGCGGCACGCGGGCCGAGGCCCTGCTGCACGACGTGCTGCGCCGCGGCGGCGTCATCGGGGGCTCGAGCGCGGGGGCGACGATCCAGGGCCAATACCTCGTGCGCGGCAGCGCGCTGGGCAATACCGAGATGATGGCCGAAGGGTACGAGCGGGGCCTCGCTTTCCTGCCCGGTACGGCGATCGACCAGCACTTCAGCCAGCGCCGGAGACAGGCGGACATGACCGCCGTGATGCACCGCTTTGGGCAACTGCTGGGCATCGGCATCGACGAGCGCACGGCGCTGATCGTGCGAGGGCAAACGGCCGAAGTCGTCGGCGCGGGGCAGGCGCATTTTTACGATTACCGCGCCGGTCCACCCACAGAAACGCCCGATTACACCGCGGTCCCAGCGGGCAAACAGTACGACCTGGTCGAACGAAAGTAGTTTCCCGCCTACCTGACCTTCAGCAAGTCCCGAATTTCGGTCAGCAGCTTCACGTCGGCGGGCAGCGCCGGCGGGGCGGCCGCCTCTTTCTCGCGCAGGAATTCCAGTCGCCGGGTGGCCACGTTCATCAACTTGACCATCAAAAACACGCAAAACGCCAGAATGACAAAGTCGAGCACCGTCGTCAGGAACGAGCCGTAGGCCATCACCGGCAAACCTTCCTTCCGGACTTCTTCGAGCGACATGCCGGGGTTCCATTTGCTCTGGGCCAGCATGTCGGCTTTGTTAAAAAGCGGATAGTACATGCTCTTGAAGTCGAGCTTGCCCAGCATCCGTCCCAGGGGGGGCATGATGATGTCGTTGACCAGCGACGTGGTGATCTTGCCGAACGCCGCGCCAATGATCACCCCGACCGCCAAATCGATCACGTTTCCCCGCAAAGCGAATTCTTTGAATTCCTTCAGCATTCCCATGGCTTGTTCCCTTCATGCCTGGCTTGCGAAATCACCTCAGCCCGATTCCGGCATTTAACCCGCTGGCGTAGATTGGTCCTAGGCCATGCCGACCTGCGCGACCGTCGCGCTCGCGGCTGGCCAAAACCTCCTCGTGCCGCTGCCGCCATTGTCCGCTGCTCCCGAAAACGCACCCGAAACACGAACCTCCAACGGGGCCCTCATCCGCCGGATGCTGGGCCTGGGCTGGGAGTATCGCTGGGGTTGTCTGCGGCTCTTGCTGCTTCAGTCGGTGCTGCTGCTAACGGCTCTAAGTACTTTGCGGCTCGTCGGTTACGGCATCGACTTGATCCGCTGGCACGCCGGGGCGACGCCCCGCCCACCCGCCGCGCTGGGGGGCCTGTCGCCACCCGCCGACTGGTCGCCGCTGGAGCAAATCGGTCTGGTGGCCGCGTCCATGCTGGGGATCGAACTGGTCCGCGGCTCGCTCAACTATGTGTATGCCCTTTCAGCCGCCAAGCTAATCCATACGCGAATTGTGCCCGACCTGCGCGGCCGCGTGTACGACAAACTGCAACGGCTGAGCTTTCGATTTTTCGACGCCAACGCGACCGGCTCGATCATCAACCGGGTGACGAGCGACGTGCAAGGCGTGCGGGCCTTTATCGACGGCGTGCTGATCCAGTTGGTGCTGCTGGTGGTGTCGCTCGTGGTTTATGTGAGCTACATGCTCAGCCTCAACGTCGGCCTGACGCTCGCCTGCCTGGCAACCACGCCCCTCATGTGGCTGGTGACGGTCGTCTTCTCGCGCACCGTGCGGCCGATGTACGACCGGAATCGCGAGCTGGTCGATCGGGTCATCCTGCGATTGGCCGAATCGATCCAGGGAGTGCATGTGATCAAGGGCTTTGGCCGCCAGCGGGAAGAGATCGCCCGCTTCGCCGCCGACAACCGGGCCGTTCAGCAGCAGCAGGAGGGGATCTTCTGGCGGGTCAGTCTGTTCGCCCCCACCATCGGCTACATGACCCAGATCAACCTGGTGATCCTGCTGGCCTATGGGGGCTGGCTGGTGACGCAGGACAGGCTGGCGCTAGGTTCGGGCCTACTCGTGTTCGCCGGGCTGTTGCAGCAGTTTTCCAGCCAGGTGGCCAACCTGACCAATATTGCCAACAGCGTGCAGCAAAGCCTGAGCGGCGCTCGCCGGGTGTTCGAGATTCTGGACGCGCCGCTGGGAATTCAGAGCCCGGAAAACGCGATCAGATTGCCTAGCCGCGACCCATTGCATAGCCGCAACCAGTTGCATAGCCGCGACCAGTGGTCGCGCCAGGCAGGCGAATCGCGACCCCTGGTCGCGGCTTTGGTGGGCCGCATCGAGTTCGATCGCGTCTGGTTCGAATACACGCCCGGCAATGCGGTGCTGCGCGACGTCACGTTCACGGTCGAGCCGGGACAAAAGGTGGCCATCCTGGGCGCAACGGGCGCAGGCAAAAGCACGCTGCTGGCATTGCTTTGCCGGTTCTACGATCCGACGCGGGGCCGCGTCCTGGTCGATGGCCACGACCTGCGCGACGTCGATCTGGACGACTTGCGGCGGAGCATGGGCCTCGTGTTTCAAGAGACGTTTCTGTTCGGCAACACCGTGGCCGCCAACATCGCCTTTGGGAATCCAGCCGCCACGCTGGCCCAGGTGCAAACGGCGGCCGAGATCGCCGCCGCGCACGACTTTATCGCCGACTTGCCCAGCGGCTACGACACGATCCTGGGCGAAGGGGGCTTCGACCTGTCGGGCGGGCAACGGCAACGATTGGCAATCGCGCGGGCGGTGTTGCTCGATCCGAAGTTCCTCTTGCTCGATGATCCGGCGGCTGCCATCGATCCCCATACCGAACACGAAATTCTCACGGCGATGGAGCGGGCCATGCAAGGCCGAACGACGCTGGTCGTCGCCCACCGGCTGAGCACGTTGCGGCAGTGCGACCGGGTGATCGTGCTCGACCAGGGGCACATTGCCCAGGTGGGAACGCACGCCTCGCTGATGGAGGCGGAAGGGCACTACCGCCACGCCGCCCAGTCGCAGTTGGCCGGCGCGAGCGGCTGACTCATTCGAACTTGCTATACTAGGATCAAGCCGCCGCGCGTGCTTCTTGGAGTTGCCCCCATGACATTAGAACGATTCGTGGAAACTCTCAACTTACAGCCGTTCCGCCCGTTTACGATTCATTTGGCCGATGGCAAGACCGTGCCGGTCGCCAGCCGAGAATTCGTTGCTTCCTCTCCCGTCGGGCGAACGGTGGTGGTTTTCGACCCCGAAGGTCGCATGAATATCCTCGATCTGCTGCTGGTAACAAAATTGGAGATCGAATCCCCATCCGCTAGCCGCCGAAAGAAACGTTAGGAACCGACGCGAGACAACTTCGGTAATTCATTCAGGCGCGTTTCGACCAAGGTCGTTCGCACGAACCCGCATGTTCCACGAGGCGTATAGCGCTCGGCGGAACCGAGCGTCGGCGCTCGTGACTTAGCCCCCCGCCCCCAGCCCCGCCCGCCAGCAAGATGCTTCTGCTCAGCAACATCAAAAAGTCGTTTCGCGAGCCGGATGGCAACCGTTTGCCCATTCTCGACATTCCCACCTTCGCCGTCGCGCGGGGCGAGCAAGTTGTGCTGATCGGCCGCAGCGGCAGCGGCAAGACGACCCTGCTGCACACGATTGCGGGAATCACGCGGGCCGACAGCGGGCAAGTTGCGATCGACGGGATCGAGCTTTCCACGCTGTCCGAGGCGGGGGTCGATAAAGTCCGGGCGGCCAAGATTGGCTACGTCTTTCAGACGTTCAACCTGCTCCCCGGATTCACGGCGCTGGAAAACGTGCTGCTCGGAATGACGTTTGCCCGCGGCCGCAAGGATCCGGCGCGGGCCCGGCACCTGCTCGACCGGGTGGGCCTGTCGCACCGCAGCACGCACAAACCGGCGGCCCTCTCCGTCGGCGAGCAGCAGCGGGTGGCGGTCGCCAGGGCGCTGGCGAATCGGCCCCGCCTGCTATTGGCCGACGAGCCGACGGCCAACATCGACCCGCGCAATCAGCAAAAAATCGTCGATCTGGTGCGCGAAACCTGCCGCGAAGAAAACGTGGCCCTGATCATGGTCACCCACGCGCCCGAAGTTTCGGGGCAGTTCGACCGCATCGAGCGATTGGAAGAGATCAACCAGGTGATCGGGGGAGACGCAGCATGAGCCTGTTTCGCATTGCCCTGCGCAGCATCTTGCAGCGCGGGGTCGCTTCGATGTTGACGATGCTCTCGATGGCCCTGGGGGTGATGCTGGTCGTCGCGGTGCTCTCGATTCACGGCGTCGTCGAGCAGTCGTTCGCCAACAACGCCAGCCTGGGCTACAACATCATCGTGGGAGCCAAGGGTGGCGAACAACAGATCACTCTGAACACGGTCTATTATCTCAGCCAGCCGGTCGAGAACATCTGGTATTCGTACTACGCCGAGTTCCTGCCGCAGGAAGAGCGCGATCGCCTGCTGGCAAATTCGTTCGCGGTAAAGTCGCACGAGGCGGCCTGGCAGACGGCCGAACTGCAAGTGCTGGCGGGCGACGGCGGCCTGGCGGGGGCGGCCTTATCGCTGGCGCTCGAAGGGGCCGGCTTGCAGCTCGCGCCCGACGCCCGCCCCAAGCCCGAAGCGGCCCCCAAGATCGAAATCGGCCGCAACGGCAAGTATGGCCTGATGACGGAACTGGTCATTCCGCTTTGCCTGGGCGACTACTACGGCCAGTTCCGCGTCGTCGGCACGACGCCCGCCCTGTTCGACGATCTTGTGTACGACGTCGAAAGAAACCGGAAGTTCGAGTTTGCCCAGGGACGCAACTTCGTCCATCACAGCCCCGAGCACGGCTACTTTGAAGCAGTCGTCGGCGCGACGGTTGCCCGCGAGATGCAAGTGAAGTTGGGACAGGAAATCTCGCCGGCCCACGGCGCTCCCGACGGGCACGCGCACGAGCGCAAGTTCACCGTGGTCGGCATCTTAAAGGCGAGTGGCACGCCGAACGATCGGGCCGTCTTCGTCAACATGGAAGGTTTTTACTTGATGGAAGACCACGCCACGCCGCTGACCGAAGAGCCGGCGGCCGAGGACGCCCCGCCCCAGACGGAAGAGGAACTGAAAGCGGCGCAGACCGCCAGGCTAAAAAAGGAACTGGAGGTGCTACGTGCCGCCGATCCCGATCCGCTGCCGGTCGAGCAGCGCGAGGTGACGGCAATCCTCATCAAGGCCGATCCGATGATCGCCATCGGTTTGGAAGGGGCGGTGAACGGCAGCCACATGGCTCAGGCGGTGCTGCCGGTCAAGGTGATCTACGAGTTGTTCGAGTTCTTCGTCAAGCCGGTGCAATGGACGCTGCTGCTCTTGACCGGCATGATCTGCGTCGTTTCGGGGATCAGCATCCTCGTCAGCATCTACAACTCGATGAGCGAGCGCCGCGGCGAGATTGCCGTGATGCGGGCCCTGGGGGCCGGCCGCTGGACCGTGCTCTCGATCATCCTGCTCGAATCGACCCTGTTGTCGCTTGGTGGTGGATTCATTGGCTGGCTGGCGGGGCACCTGTTGTGCGTCGCGGCCAATCCCTATATCGAGGCCCGCACCGGCGTGACCGTCGGCTTTTTGAACTGGGAGCCGGCGGTCAATGTGCTCAGCCTGTTGGGGCGTTCCAGCGGCAGCCTATCAGTCCCCTTGGAGTTGCTGCTCGTTCCGGCGCTAGTCCTCTTGGCGATCGTCGTGGGCCTTTGGCCCGCGGTCGCGGCCTATCGAACCGATGTTGCCCGGTCGCTGGGAAAATGAGCTGGTTAGTAAATCTCATTTGCACATATTGACAGATGTGCGCTAGACTGGTAGAATTCCGTCCATGTACCACGCGGATCGTGCGCGCCCGCAGCAGGTTCCGACCGTCGGGCGGGACTTGCAGTTCGGCGTTGGCTGGCAACGCAAATTCCCACGGGGCGCGTGGAACCTATAAGGCGAGACTCATTTTCCTGAATCACTTGGGGCTATACGGAGAAGGCGGCCCCGCGGACGCGATGCATCCCTGGAAGAGGCGAGTTTCGCTGATCGGTGCGATCAGCGAAACCGAAATGGCGAATCGCTTATCACTACGCAAACGCCGCTCTTGCAAGGACTTGCGGATGATAAGCAAAACGAGCGATCCAAAAAAACGGCAAAAGCGATTAGCGAAACGACTGTGGCCAATGCCCCCCCAGCCGGTTTCCGCGGGGCCTCGGTTTCGATTACCATGCGTCGCAAACACCTGGCTGCAACTCTTCCGGAGAACGCGATGCAATACGGCATGAACCTGCTACTTTGGACGGGCGAACTGAGCGACGACCTGATCCCCGTTTTGCGGATGCTCAAAAACCTGGGGTTCGACGGCGTCGAGCTCCCCATCTTCAATACCGGGCTCGACTACGCCCGCTGGGGAAAAATTCTCGACGATTTGGGGCTGGCCCGCACGGCGGTCACCGTGCGCGGCGTCGAAGACAACCCGATCAGTGCCGACGCGGCCACTCGCAAAAAGGGAATCGAAGGGAACAATCGCGTGCTCGACTGCTGCGCGGCGGTCGGGGCGACGACGCTCGTCGGCCCGTTCCACTCGGCCCTAGGGCACTTCAGCGGCAAAGGACGCACCGCCGACGAATGGAAGTGGGGAGTCGAAAGCATGCGGGCCGTAGCCGAACATGCCGGCAAGGTGGAGGTGACCCTGGGCGTCGAATGCCTCAACCGGTTCGAGACTTACCTGCTCAACACGCATGCCGACTCGGCCCGCTTCTGCCGCGAGGTGGCCCATCCGCGCTGCCGCATGATGTACGACACCTTCCACGCCAACATCGAAGAAAAGTCGATGACCGAGGCGATCCATTCCTGCGCCGACATGCTCTGCCACGTCCATATCAGCGAGAACGACCGGAGCACGCCCGGCCGCGGCAACGTCCGCTGGTGCGAAAACTGGGATGCCCTTCGCCAGATCAACTACAACGGCTGGCTGATGGTCGAAGCGTTCGGCCTGGCCCTGCCCGAACTGGCCGCGGCCACCAAGATCTGGCGGCGGATGTTCGACAGCGAAGAACAGCTCAGCCGCGACGCGCTCGCCTTCATGAAGAGCGAAGTCGCCAAGCGATGGTGCGCGTAACGGCTGCGAGCACACGAACGCCGGAGAGGTTGTCGCATGACCCCACCTTTACGCGTCACGATCTGGAACGAATACGTTCACGAGCGGACCAGCGACACCGTGCGCCGGATCTATCCCACCGGGATGCACGCCGTGCTGGCGGCCGCGGTCTCGCGCCTGCTGGAGGGCGAGGTTCAGGTTCGCTGCGCGACGCTCGACCAGCCCGAGCACGGGCTGTCGGTCGAACAACTGGCGCAAACCGACGTGCTCACCTGGTGGGGCCATGCCGCTCACGAACGGGTTGAAGACGAAGTCGTCGAACGGGTGCAGCGCCGGGTGCTGGAAGGGATGGGCTTGGTGGTACTGCACTCGGGTCACAACTCAAAGATTTTCCGCCGGCTGATGGGGACCAGTTGCATGCTCCGCTGGCGCGAAGCGGCCGAGCGCGAACGGGTCTGGATCGTCGATCCGTCGCACCCCATCGTGGAGGGCTTGACGGACGAGTGTTTTGAAATCGAGAGCAGCGAAATGTACGGCGAGCATTTCGACATCCCGCCGCCGGACGAACTGTTCGCGATCAGTTGGTTCGAAGGGGGCGAGGTCTTTCGGAGCGGCTGCACCTGGCGGCGCGGCAAGGGAAAGGTCGTCTATTTCAGCCCCGGGCACGAAACCTTTGGGATCTATTACCAGCCTCAGGTCCAGCAGATCATTGCCAACGCGGTTCGCTGGGCGGCCCCCGCCGGCGGCTTGTACCTGGGGCAGGGGCGGAATATCGCCGAGCCGCTCTCGCCGATTGCCGCGGAACATGCGGTGGACGAAAGTTTGCATCGGGCCAAGTGAAGCGGGCACGGTTACTCGTTCAAGATCGGTGCCAGAACCTTCGCTAGATTTCCTAAACGCCCTGTCTTCCTGCACAATGGAATGTGCCGAAGTTTTAATAGTCGATCATAAGTCATTTAGATAACACAACTTAGTGATATAGCAAGGACGCTGCGGCCGGCTTCGCACCAGCCGCGTAGGACTTGCGACTGCCGGGGGAGGCAGCTATTTTGCAAGGCGTTGTCGAGGTGGGCTGTGGCTCTCGCCCCTGCCGTAACTGAGCAAATTCGCTGGAAATGGACCCAGATGGTTTGTAGCGCTTCAAGCTGCTTTGTGCATTTTGTCGAAGTTGCTGATAGCGCCTTGTATTCCGCCCGTCGCAGGCTGCGAAGCTGAGCCTACTCGCGGTTCGGCTGCCGCGATTGATGCAGTGGCCCGACGGCGGTCCTCTACCCACCCAGCGCGAAGACGTTTGACGATGGAAAAGAAGACATTCTTCGCCCGCTATTCGATCCTGATCCTGGTGATCGTGTTTTTCTTGGTCCCGTTCGCGCTACGCGGAGCGCGGATCGCGGTTCAGGGGATGAAGAACGACGTCAAGGACTGGCTGCCCAACGAATTTGAAGAAACGCGCGATCTCGATGAGTTCCGCGAGCATTTCTTGAGCGAGCAGTTCGTCCTGGTAAGTTGGGATGGCTGTTACGGAGACCCGGCCGACGAACGCTTCCGCATGTTCACGGCCAAGTTGACGCCCGAGCTGCCCCCCTCGGCTAAAGAAGCGGCCACAGCCGGTTCCGAGCGGGCATCTCCTTCCGCCGCGGAAGCGGCCGGCGACGAACCTCCAGAGGAAGAGGTCCTCGCCAGCCCTACCCAGTACATTCACCACGACGACGAATTCATCGGCGACAAGCTGGGCCTCTATTTTGGCGGCAATTGGTACGAGAACTGGGGAAACCGGGGAGAAAAGTGGCTCAAGGGGCTAAGGCTCGACCATCCCGACAGCAACGAGGAAGCCTGGTACTACATGACGCCCGATGGGGATCTGTTCCGCTGGGAAGGGGCAAATTCTCCCGTCGCTTCGCTGGCCCGCGCGATGTATCGGACGTTCGTCCCCAAGGACGTCGAGGGGACGCTGGTGCATTCGTTCGGGCCGACCGACGGCCGCTGGTATCACTCGGACCCGCGCCGCTTGCGGGCCCAGCTCTTCAAGACGATCACCACCGGTCCCAACGTGCTGGCCAGCTTGACCCGCGATGGGGGCGAACTGGCGGGCAACGAGGAAGAGGCCGAGCGTCGCCTGGCGGGCACCCTGTTCGGCCCGCCCGACGCCGCGACCGGCAAAAAGACCACCTGCATCGTGCTCACCCTGACCGACGCCGCCCGCCGCAATCTGCACCTGGTGCTGGGGCGAGGAATGCTCGGCAAGCCGCGGGGGCAACTGTACGAGATTGCCCACGAGTCGAACGTTCCCGACGCGGAGCTGCGGATGGGCGGGCCCCCGGTCGATAACGTGGCCATCGACGAGGAAGGCTCGGTCACGCTGGTCCGGCTGATCGGGCTGTCGGCCGTGCTGGGGATCGCTCTGTCGCTGCTTTGCTTTCGCAGCATCACGGCGACGATCATCATTTTTTTTGTGGGCGGGATCGCCGCGGTCATGAGCCTGGCGATCGTCTGGTGGACGGGCGATTCGGTCGATGCGATCATGATGTCGATGCCCGCGCTGGTCTATGTGCTGGGGCTATCCGGCGCGGCGCACATCATCAACTACTACCGCTCGGCGGTGGACGAGCGCGGCCCGATCGGCGCGCCCGAGCGGGCGATCGCCCAAGGTTGGAAGCCGGCCTTGTTGTGCAGCGTGACCACGGCGATTGGCCTGGCCACGCTCGTCAGCAGCGAACTGGTGCCGATTCGCAAGTTCGGACTGTACTCGGCCATTGGCGTGATGGCCACGCTTTTGATCCTGTTTACCTACTTGCCCGCGGCCCTGCAGATTTGGCCGCAAAAGCCGCGCAAAAAGCCCGCGTCGGGCGATGCCGATGGCTCGTGGTTCGATCGCCTGCTGCAAAACTTCTGGTCCAAGCTGGCCCACTTCGTCATTCGCCACCATGCGGCGGTATCGCTCACCTGCGTGGCGGTGATCGGGCTGTTCGCCTACGGGCTGACCCGGATGGAAACGTCGGTCAACCTGCTGAAGATGTTCGACAGCGACGCCAAAATCATCAAGGACTACGAGTGGCTCGAGGCCAACCTGGGGCACCTGGTGCCGATGGAAGTGGTCTTGCGCGTGCCCGAGAAAGATCAGCGTCCCTCGAACACCCAGCTTGCCAAGCTGATGGACGAACTGGCCGGCGAAGCGACCGCGCCGGCGCGGAAGGCCGAAATCGAGCAGCGGCTGAGCGCAGTGCCCTTTCAACTGACGTTTCTGGAGCGGATGGAACTGGCGGCCCGCGTCCAGACGCTGGTGGAAGAAGAGTTCGGACCCACGGGTCGCGATAAGGTCGGCCGCGCGGTCAGCGCCGCCACCTTCGTGCGGCCCCTGCCCAGCGCCGGCGGAAGCACCTCTCAACTTTTGACCCGCGGTAGCACCAGCGGGCGGCTCGAGGCGCACGTCGAACAGTTCCTGCATAGCGACTATTTGCGGATCGACCAGGAAGATCAAACCGAGTTGTGGCGCGTCAGCCTGCGGCTTGGCGCGACCAAGGGAGTCGATTACGGCGAGTTCGTCAGCGACTTGCAGGAAACGGTCGAGCCGGTGCTCGCTGCCGAGCGCGAGCGAAAGACCATCCTGCACGGCATTGCCCAGCGTCGGGCCGAGCAGGATGGCGCCGCGCGGCCGTTCGTCGGCGCCAAGGTGCTGCTGTTGGGCCTGGGCGATTTGGAAAGGGCTAAGCCCACTCCCGCCGCCCCGGCAGAAGTGGCCGGGACCGAAGCGGCCGCGACGCCAATCGATCAAGACCGGATTTTCGCCCGCACGCTGTACGAACTGCTCGTCAACGCGCGGTTGAAGGTTTCGGTTCGCGGGGCCGACGAACCGCCGGCGGGAGATTTCGACAAGCAACTTGCAACGTACGACTGCGTCGTGCTGGTCGGCAACGGTTCCACGTTCGACCCGGAACGGGTCCGGCGGCACGCGCCGTTGGTCGTCGATGCCCGCGACCACCGCTTCCAGCCGGCAGGCACGCAACGGACGGCCTATCAGCAAAATCGGGACAGCGTCTCGGCCGTTTATACGGGCGTGGTGCCCATCGTCTATAAGGCCCAGCGCTTGCTGCTCGACAGCCTGATCCAAAGCACGTTCTGGTCGGTCATCATGATCACGCCGCTCTTAATGTGGATCGCCCGCTGCGCCACGGCGGGGCTGGTGGCGATGCTGCCCAACGTGCTGCCGGTGCTGATGGTGTTTGGCGGCATGGGCTGGCTGAAGATCGAGGTCGATGTCGGCTCGATGATGACCGCCAGCATTGCCCTGGGGGTGGCCGTGGACGACACGATCCACTATCTCAACTGGTTCCGAGTCGAGTTGGACCGGCTGGGAGATCGCAAAAAGGCGATCGTCGCCGCCTACAAGCACTGCGCCACGCCGACGCTGCAAGCCGCCACGATCAGCGGGCTGGGGCTGTCGATCTTTGCCATCAGCACGTTCACGCCCACGCAGCGGTTCGGCGTCTTGATGCTCGTCATCCTCTGGCTGGGGGCGGTGGCCGAATTGATCTTCTT
>JBBDYF010000193.1:0-19210 GCA_040901775.1 Pirellulaceae bacterium
CGGCGCAAGAGCTGGCTGCCGGGGCGAAAGCGTCCGAGCAAAAAAAGAACGAAGTCGCCGAGTAACTGGCAGCGGCCGAGAAGGCGCTGGCCGATGCTGCGGCGGCAGCCAAAGCGGCCGAAGAAGCAAGAATAGCTGCCGAGGCGGCCTTGAAGGCCAGTCAAGACAAGCTGGCCGCCGCGAACACGTTCAAGCAAACGGTGGATAAGAAGGTCGCCGACGCCAAGCAGGCCAATCAGCCCAAGGATCTCAATTTCGCCCTGGTTTCGACGCCGATCAAGCTGCGGATTCACCCCCACCCCTTCGCATTGACCGCTGCCAGTCCGCCCGCGGCGCTCAAGCAGGCGGAAAAACAGGAACTGCTGGTCAAAGTCGAGCGACTGTTCGGCTTTGCCGAGCAAGTCGATCTCACTTTTACTCCTCCAGACGGAGTGAAGGGACTGGCGGCGCAAAACGTCACTTTGAACAAGGACCAGGCCGACGGCAAACTGGACGTAACCGCCGCGGCCGATACGCCCGTCGGTCAGCACGCCTGTACGGTTCGCTGCCGCGGCAAGTTCAACAACGTGCAAGTCGAAACGACCGCGACCGTGATGATTACCGTCGAAGCGAAGTAACACAAAGCCGCGACCATTGGTCGCGGTCCTCGACAGGATTTCCGATATGACGTTCGCTCGCCCATTCTTTCTGCTCGCCGCTGCGGCACTCGCCAGCCTACCCGGCATTGCCTTCGCCGATCCAATCGCCATTGCCGAGGTCAAACACGAGGGAGAGGTCGATTTCGAAAAAGAAATCCTGCCGATCTTTCGCCGCAACTGCCTCGCCTGCCATAGCGCCACCGAGGCGCAAAGCGACTTGGTGCTGGAATCGCCGCAGACCATCCTCAAGGGGGGCAGCGAGGGGCCGGCTGTGATGGCGGGCAAAAGCGCCGAGAGCCTGCTGCTGGCGCTGGCTGCCCAGCAGAAAGAGCCGCACATGCCCCCGCCCGACAACGACGTGAAGGCCAAGTCGCTCACGCCCGACGAGCTGGGGCTGATCAAGCTCTGGATCGATCAAGGGGCCAAAGGCGAGGTGCAATCGGCTTCGTCCATGATTACCTGGCAGCCGCTGCCGCCGGGGATCAATCCGATCTATGCCGTGGCGATCGCGCCGGACGGGCAATACGCCGCTGCCGCCAGGGCCAACCAGATCTTCCTGTACCATGTGCCGAGTCGGCGCGAACTGGGCCGGCTGACCGATCCCGCATTGCTGGAACGGGGGCTGTACAAGCAGCCCGGTGTGGCCGACGTCGATCTGATCCAGGCGCTGCGGTTCAGCCCGGACGGCCAGTGGCTCGCATCGGGGGGCTACCGAACCGTCAAACTTTGGAAAAAGCCGGCCGGCGGGAAGAAGCTGGATTTGGCCGGGCTGGAAGGTCCGGCTCGCTCGATCGCCGTCAGCAACGACGGCAAGTGGGCCGCGATTGGCGAAGAAACGGGCAAAGCCAAGGTCTTCGATCTGACGACGGGGCAGGTCGTGAAGACCCTGCAAGGACACGGCGGGCCGGTGACGGGCGTGGCGTTTACCGCCGATGGGGCAAGGCTCGTCACCGGTTCGCTGGACAAAACCTTCCGCGTGTTCAATCTGGCCGACCAGGCGCAGCTCGCGTCGATCGAAACGCCGGCTGCCGTCAATGCCGTGGCCATCGTCGGTGAGGGGAAACTCGTCGCCACCGGTGGAGAAGACAGTGTTATCCGAACGTGGGAGCTTCCCGCAATGCAACCGGCCGAAGCGGCGAAGCCAGTCAAGGAACTGGCCGGCCACAGCGGCGCGATCACTTCGCTAGCGGCTTTGGCCCCCAGCGGCGTTCAATTGCTCTCTGGCAGCAAAGACGGCACGGTTCGCGTGTGGGACGTTGCGAACGGCAACGTCGTGAAGAATATGAATCACGGTTCGCCGGTTGAAGCGGTGGCGGCGCGGGCGGATGGGAAACGGTTTGCCGCGGTCAGCTCGGCCAACAATGCCAAGCTCTGGAATGGCGAAAACCAGCAGCAAGTCGCCGAAATGAAAGGGGATTTCCGCGCCGCACTGCAGGTGGCCGAAGTCGGTCGCGCCGCGGCTCTGGCGAAAAAGCACGTCGAACTGGCTGGCAACGATCTGAAACAGGCGGGCGATCGCAAGAAGGCCGAAGAAGAGAACCAGACCAAATCGAAAGAGGCGTTGACCAAGGCCGAAGCCGAGTTCAAGACCAAGGATGAAGCGACAAAGCAGCCCACGGCCGACAAGGAGGCCGCCGACAAAGCATTGGCCGATGCGACCGCCAACAAACCGAAGGCCGACGAAGCCAAGGTTGCCATGGAAGCGGCCTTCAAAACGGCCGACGATGTTTTGAAGGTCGCTAAGACCGCGCAAGACGCCGCCGTCAAAACGGCAACCGACGGCGCAACCGCTGCCAAAGCGGCCGCCGATCAACTGGCCGCGGCCAAGGAATCGCTTGCCAAAGATGCCGAAAACCAAGGTTTGAAAGACGCGCTCGCCGCCGCCGAGAAGGCTTCGCAAGAGGCCGAGGCGGCGAAGAAAACCGCGGACGAGGGCAAGGCGGCCGCGGACAAGGCGTTTGCCGATGCCGACGCGGCACGAAAAACGGCCGAGACGAACAAGCAGGCAGCCGACAAGGCGGCTCAAGACGCAGTCGCGGCGCTCAAAGCAGCCGAGGAAAAGCTCAAGCAAGTGATGCCCGTTTATCAGAAGGCGATCGACGAGCGGACGACGGCCGAGCGGACGCTACAAACGTCGCAGCGCGGCGTCGAGCGGGCCGGCGAGGCGGTGACGAAGGCGACGGAAGCGGTTCCGGGTTTCGAAACCATCGTCAAGCAGTTGGAAACCGTGGTGCAAACTCGCGATCAAGAAGTGCTGGCGGCGACCAATGCCGCCAAGGAAACCGAAAAGCCGCTCAAGGGGGTTGCCTTCTCGCCGGACGGGTTGACGCTGGCTACCGTGGGTGACGATCAATTGCTGCACACCTGGGACGCGGAAACCGGCGCGGCGGTGGAAGTGGTTGGCGGAGCGGGGGCCGCGCTCAACGTGGTGGCGTTCACCGCCGAAGGAAGCGCGATCACCGCAGCCGCTAACAATACAGGAGCGATCTGGGATTTTGCGACCGAGTGGCAACTGGCGCGGACGATTGGCTCGCCCGACATGGACGACGTGCTGGTCGATCGGGCCACCGCCCTCGACTTCAGCCCGGACGGCAAGCTGCTGGCGGTCGGCGGCGGCGAACCCTCGCGCAGCGGCGAGATCAAGTTATTCAATGTCGAGAGCGGCGAGCTTGTGCTGGCGCTGAAAGAACCGCACAGCGACACGGTGAATTGCTTGCAGTTCTCGCCCGACGGTTCGCAACTGGCAAGCTGCGCGGCGGATCGTTTCGTCAAAATCTGGAACGTCGCCGACGGTGCCTTCGTCCGCTCGTTCGAGGGCCACACGCATCACGTGCTGGGCGTCGCCTGGCGGCAAGACGGCCGGATGCTGGTCTCGAGCGGAGCCGACATGGTGCTCAAGGTGTGGGACACGCGGACGGGCGATCAACTGCGAACCGTGCAAAACCAGTTCACCAAGGAAGTGACCAGCGTCCAGTTCGTCGGCGACGGCGACCTCGTCGTGGCAACCTCTGGCGACCACCGGGTCCGGCTGGTGAACGCGGCCAACGGCAGTATCGCGCGCGATTTTCCCGGCCCGGCCGACTACATGTATTCGGGCGCCGCCAGCGCCGACGGCAAGACGATCCTGGCGGGCGGGCTCGATAGCGTGCTCCGAATCTGGAACGATCAGGGGCAGGAGCAGGCTAAGTTCGTCGCTCCTGCCGCCGCGCCGCAAACGGCCGCTAATTAGCAGGTTGTTCGAGAACTGGATCTTGGTTCGTCGCCGGGGCTGCCTCCTCCAGGAGCGCCTCGTCGCCGATGGCTTCGTTTGGCGAAGATTCGACGGGCGAAGATTCGACGGGCGAAGCATCGGCGGGCGCTGGCACGGACTTGGCAATGACAGGGGCAACGGTTGCTGCGGAGGCTACGGGAATCTCGGCCGTTGTGACGGGCTTGGCCCACTGGGGCGCGCGCAGGCGCATCGCGCCGAACCCCCGCCAGGCTGCCTTGCCCCCCCAGTACAACGCGGCGGCCAAGCCAATGCCCGCACCGGCCCCTGCGGGAAGCGAGTGCGTCCGCCAGGCCCAATAGGCCGCCAATGCTCCGCAACCCAAGGTCATTACCGCGCCCAAGCTTTGGGCCAAAGCCGCCCGTCCGCCACTCCGCCTGGCATGTTTCACAATGGCCGTGCGGGCGGCCGAGTTCGCCAGCTCGCGCATTGCCGCCAGTCCCGACTTCAGTTCCGGCGCGGGATAGCGTGGGGTAAATTCTTCCTCGACGACCGGCTGGGTGGGGGGCGAGACGGACCCCGTCGCCGCCTCGCCCTGGGCGGGCTCGGGGAGAATGGATTCGACTTTGGGAGCCGGAGCCGGCACGTTCGACCGCACCGGCGGGGCCTGGCTCGACTGGGACGCGCCGGCAGGCGCATCGCCGCGAACTCGCTTGAGCAGGCCGGCCATATACGACTCGATCGAATCGTCATCGGCCACCGCGGCCGCACCGGGATCGTTCCAGACGGGCTTTGGCGACTGGCCGGCCGGCTCCGACCCGGTCGAAAACTGGGGCGCGAAGCGCTCGGCAGCGCCGGGCGTCTCGTCCACTTGCGGCGAGATCTGGGCGACCAATGTCGAACGAGCATCTTCTTCGTCCTGCCCGCTCGAGGCCCTCGGCTCCTCGGCCACGCGGAGCGCCGCCTCACGCTCGGCCAGGGCAGCCGATTGCTGCTCCAGGCTGGCCTGAAGCTGCCCTTGCTCGTCGCGCTGCCGCTGGACCTCGTCGGCCCGCACCGCCACCCGGTCGAGCCGGTCGGCCAGTTCCTCGGCCTGCCGGTTGAGCACTTGCTCCTTGCCGCGCAGCGTTTCCTCCCATTGCTTCCAGCGGCTCTCGAATTCGACCTGGGTCGCGGCAAACTGCTCGCGCTGCGCAGCGCTCTCTTGTTGGGCGGCGGCAAATTGCTGCTGCTCGAGCGCCAGCCGGTCCCTTTCGTCGGCCCCTGCCTGCCGCTCGCGATCGAGCTGTTCTGACTGGGCAAGTTGGCTCTCGTCGTCCACCGCGGGTTCCGTCCAAGCCGACAAGGGGAGTTCGGCGAGCCCTTCCCCGGTCAAGGTCATCTGCTGGGTAAACCGCGGCTGGTCTTCCAGTTGCCGCTGGAGTTCGCGGATCTGGGCTTCGAGAGTCTCTTTTTCTTCCGTCCACTCGGTTTGCCGTTGTTCGAGAGCATCGCACGCCTCGGCCTGGGCGCGGATCTGATCCATGGTCACGGTCATTTGACCCACGGGCGTGGCTTGTTCGGTCGAGACCGCAATCCGCGCACACTCCAACCGATCGTCCAGCTCTTTCTGCTTTTGAATCAGCCTGTGGCCGAGCAGCCGGCATTCCTGGTGCAGGCGCTCGCGGTCGTGCTGCCACGATTCGCGTTCGAACCGCACGGCCTCGGTCAACTCGTTGTATTCCGCAGCAAGCGATGCGCGCGTCGTTTCGAGCTCGGCGGCGCGTTCTTCCCATTCGGCGGCTCGCTGGGTCTGGGCCTGTTCGCGGGCCTCGTCTTGGGCCGGTAATTCGGCCAGCCGGGCCTCCAATCCAGCGATTTGCTGGCTCAACGCGGCGCGCTGCCCCGCGGCCTCTTCAGCCTGCCGTTGCCAGTGGGCCGCGCGTTCGGCTTCGGCCACCAGTCGCGATTCGTTGTCGGCCAGCGCTGCCGTCCAGCGGTCTTGGGCCTCGTTCATTTGAACGCGAGTTTCTTCGGCCTGTTGCTGCCACTGACCGGCCCGCTCCGAATCGTTTTGCCGACGGGCCTCGCTTTCTTCCTGTATGGCGGCCAGGCGCGTCCCGGCCTCGCTGAGTTGGTCGGCTGCATGGGACATTTCCCGTTCTCGCTCGGTCATCTGTTGGGACGTCTCGGAGAGCCGCTCTTCCCACCGGCCACGTTCGCGGCCGAATTCCTGCTGCTCGGAAGCCAGCTTCAGGTCGGTCGCCTCCAACTGCTGGCACAGCGAATCCCGCTCGCCGGCCAACGACTCGACCAGATCGCGGAGGTGCGTGAGTTGTCCTTCGAACTGGCGGGTTTGTTCGCCCAACCGATCGTGCCGCTCTTGCAGCGATACAGGTTCGTGTTGCCAGGTGGCCGCCTGCTGTTGCAGTTGCGTATCGAGTTCGTTGCGTTCGAACTCGGCATTGTCGAGGCGGTGCTGCAGTTCCGAAACGTGCTGCATTTCGCTTTGCAGGTGGTGATCCCCTTCGAGCTGGATCACCGCCAACCGCTGCTCGGCCTCGGCCAGTTGCCGCACCGCCCCTTCCAGACGTTGCTGGACGTCTGCCTTTTCCCGAGAGACCTGGTGTTGCTGGTCGAGCAGGCGGCGTTGTTCGTCGTCGAGTTGGACCGTCAATTGATCCCGTTCGGCCGCCGTGTAGCCCACCAGTTCGCGCAGTTGCGCCAGGTGAACGTCCAGTCGTTGGCACTCGTCCTGCAAACGGTCCCGCTCTTGCTGGCGCACTTCGCACTGGCTGCGCAACGAATTGGTTTGCTGCTGAAGCTGGCTTTCGAGCGCTGCCCGTTCGCGCAGCACATCGTCCAACTGCCGCTGCACCTGGGCGACCCGCTGCGATTCGTGCTCCAGGGCGGCTGCGATTTCCGACTCGCGGCTGCACAAGCGACCGCTCAATTCGGCCAGTTGCTGCTGGCTGTGGGCCAGGGCCAGGGTTAGCTCGCGCCGTTCGGCCAGCAACTGTTCGCTGTGTCCGGCCGCGTCGATCTCGGTGGTGCCCAGTTGTTCCTGCAGGGTATCGCGCTCGGTCGAAAGGCGACCCACCAGTTCGTTCAGCTCGGCCAGTTGCTGCGTCGCTCGCCGTTCCAGGCTTTGCATCTCGTCGCGCAGTTGGTCGATGGCCGCCGCCGCCTCGCGCGACGACTCTTCCCACAGGCGCTGGGTCGGGTCCTCGACCGCCGCCGCTCGTTCCACATCCCATTCCACCGGCAGCGCCGGGCACTCTTGGACTTCGATCTCGATCCCGCCGATCTGCAGACGATCTCCCGGCTTGAGCGGTGCATCGCTAAAAACGCGGCCGTTCAGACGCGTCTGCGGATCGCGGCGGCGAACGATCGTTCCAGCCGCACCCCGCAGAATCCAGCAGTGCAGCGGCCGGACGCCGGGGGCTCGCAACCGGAGCGTGCAGCCGCGGGCCGAACCGATGGTGCATTTGGCCGAGCGGATGGGGATGACCCGCCCTTCGTGTTCGCCCGTGCGGATCGACAGTGTCAGACCGCCGGTGGAGGGGCCCAGCAGGCGGCTGTTGCTAGCGGCGAGCGGAATGGTGGCGAGCGACATGCTTCGGCCTTCGCTGGAATTCAAGGAGCAGGCGGGATTGCCGGGAGACTGCCGGCCCGCGGTCCAGGCTGGAAGTTTCCTGTGGGCATTTAGCTTGCTACAGGCCCGCCGTCAAAAGATGTCACAGCCCGGCCAAGCGCGGGATAGACCGCAGAGCCGGCAAAACTTGCCACTCGCGGCAAAATCCGCTGCACCGGTGGGGCGAATCTGCCGATTATCGGAAAGCGTCCGGCAATGGCGATTCTGTGGCCATTGCGGAAAGCCGCAGTCAGGCTAGTGAAAAAAAGTGTCCCTGTGAGGAAATTCTGCGTTGCACCGGCTGGGATCGCTACGTCACAAGCTTCAGAGTGAAGTCACAAAGCGTTAGCGATTATGAGTTTGCGCAACGTCGTGAAGGTTTTCACAAACCGAAGTCGGGGCGGGAATTTGGTCCGCCTATAGCCAACGCGCGTACTATATTTCGGGTGCAAAGGATGAATGCCTAGTGCATCGCTGGTACTTTACTGGCGGGCGGGAAGGGCGTCGTCGTGCATCCTGTTATTCGGGGCACAAGGCAACTTTTAGCAGGTTCGATTGACTTGGTCGGATTTTTCCGGCGACAACCCGATCGAACATCGAAGGTGGAGCACCATGGCACGCAAAGACGCAATGATGTCCCTCAGACAGATTCTGATCCGTCGCCGCGACGCCCTGCGTACGGCGCTGGCAGGCGACTTAAGCCTGCTTAAGGAACTGCGCCAACAAAATTCCAGCGACGTCATCGACGCCGCCCTGGATACGGCGCAAGACGAGATCAGCTCGCAACTGGCGGAAGTTGAAAGCCGCGAGTTGACCCACATCGAGACCGCGCTGGAACGGATGCGGGACGGCGAATACGGCGTGTGCGACGGGTGTAGTCAGGCGATACCGCTGGCCCGCTTGCAAGCCTTGCCCTACGCCACCATGTGCATTCAATGCCAGCGCGAGGCGGAAAAGAACGGCGATGTTCCCGGCGGGAACCTGAATCGCGTTCTCGATTTAGGAATGGTCGATAGCGACCTTTCGACGGGCGATCTGGAAATCGACGTTTCTTAGTCTCCAGCGCCCGTACCTTCCGAGTCTGCACGCACGGCGCTTGCCACAGTGCCGCCGGTTCCACGGGAATTGACGGCGGCTTTGGCAAGTGCCTGGTCCTTGGCCGGCTCATGCACTCCTCCGCAAGGAATGGAATCCTCATGCCTGGTTGCACGTTCGGGCGGCCGGCTGGGCTGGCTTGTCTAAGGCTGGCTTGTCTAAGGCTGGCTTGTCTAAGGCTGGCTTGTCTGGCGCTGGCTTGTCTGGCAACCGTTGGCGTTGTTTCCCTGCCGCTGGCGGCCGATGAACTTGCCGGCTAAAGCACGGCGGCTGCGCGGGCCAGCGTGTACGAATCGCTAGTCCGCGACGCGACCGCCTTGGAACTGCAAGGGAGCATTCTCAAGCGCGTGGTCAGGCTGGCTAAACCGAGCGTGGTGCATCTCGAGGCCACGCGCGACGCCGAAGACGGTCAGTCTCCGCGCCTCAAGTCGATCGACGAAGCGGGCTCGGGTGCCATCTTCGAGCGGGCCGGAAAATACTACGTGCTGACCAATCGGCACGTCGTCAAATATTCGACCCTGGCCGGAATCGACGTCCGGCTGGCCGATGGTCGCGTCCTGCGGCCGACGCAGATCTGGTCCGATCGCGAGACCGACATCGCCATTCTGGCCGTGCAAGGAGACGACCTCGTTGCCGCCCGACTCGGCGATTCGAGCAAGCTGGAAATTGGCGACTTCGTCTTGGCCGTCGGCAGCCCATTCGGCCTGAGCCACTCGGTCACCTACGGCATCATCAGCGCCAAGGGACGCCGCGACCTGGAGCTGGGAGACGACGGCGTGATCTACCAGGACTTTTTGCAAACCGATGCGGCGATCAATCCCGGCAACAGCGGCGGGCCGCTGTTGAACCTGCGCGGCGAAGTGGTCGGTATCAACACCGCCATCGCCAGTTCTAGCGGCGGCAACGAAGGGATCGGCTTCACCATTCCGATCAACATGGTCATGCTGATCGCCGAACAACTGATCGAACACGGCGCGGTAACGCGGGCCTATTTGGGCGTCCGGCTCGACTCGGCGTTCGGACCCGAGGCGGCTGCCAAGGCGGGGCTGTCGCTGCCCCACGGCGCCAGGGTGACCGGCATCACCAAAAGCTCGCCGGCCGAATCGGCCCAAATTCAAGTCGGCGACGTGATCCTGGCGTTCGACGGCGCGCGGGTCGAAGACGACAACCACCTGATCAATCTGGTCAGCCTCACGCCCGTCGATAAAGAAGTGGAACTGCGGCTGTTGCGCGCAGGCCAGCCGCAGTCGCTCAAGGTTCGAGTCGGCAATCGAACCGACATGTCCGCCGAGTGACGTTCGGGCCGGCGGCCCCATTCAAATCCGAATGCCTAGTTGTTGTCGCGGCCGCGACCGCTGCGCAGCGTCGCCAGATCGAACGGCTTTCCCTTGAGTGCGGCGAACTTCTCCTTCTGTTCGCCGGTCAACACGTCGCTCGCTTTGGTTTCGGTCTCTTTAGTCAGTTCGGCCAGCTTTGGCCGCAGCGCCTGAAAATCGCCCTCCGCTCCTGCAAACAGCTCGCGTTGAGCCCGCTCGTGGCCGGCCGCCACCTCGGCGATTTTCTTCTGTTGTTCATCCGAGAGGCCAAGGTTCTTGACGACATCGGGGCTGGCCAAAGCCGCCACGCCCGCCGACTGAATGACGATCTCTTGGAGCCGCTTGAACTGGTCGGCCGTCAGCGCATCTTTCAGCTTCGGCTCGAACTTTTCGTTGACCTTTTTGCTGGCCTCGGCCGATTTGGACCGCAGCTCGATCATCTTGGCGTCCCGTTCCGCCTGGGGCAGGTCGCCCAGCCCGCGGAAGGCGTCGGACAGGCCGGCGGCCGACATTTCCTGCTGCAAGGCCTCGCGATACTCGTCGGCGAGCTGCTCGAGCTTGGCCGTCTCGGCCGCGCCCACGCCAAGCTCCTTTTGCACCGCTTCGCTCCCGGCCAGGCTGGCCAGCGAGTTAGTACGCCCGAAGCCGCGGCCTCGCTGGGCCTGGGCCGGCGCTGCGGCCAGCAGCACTCCAAGCACACTCAAACCCAATACCAGACACAGTTTAGAGCGCATGTTTTTCCCTCGCACAGAAGTTGAAAGATGGCATCGTACGGCCCGCGGGCAGCGGATCCCAGAACGGGCCGCCACGCTTCGCAGGGCTTCGCTGGAACATGAAACCGCCCAAATTGGCTAAAGTTTCGCGCGAGATACTTGCACTACCGTTCCAATTTCGCTCGCGGCTTGAGAACCACCTCGGCGGTCTGCACCTTGCCATCGCGCTCGAATTCGACTTTCAGCCGATCCTGCGGCTGGCGGGCATACACGGCGATGGTCAACTCGCTGAAATCGCGGATCTCCTGGCCGTCCACCGCCCGGATTCGATCCCCTTCTCGCAAGCCCCCCTCGAAGGCGCCCGAGCCGGCAAGCACTGCCGTCAGCACACAATCGCCGCGCTCATCGGCGTGGATGCCCAGCACGGCATTGCCTTGGCAATACAAAAACGCCTCGGGCTTGGCCCGCCGCAACTTGCGCAGGGACCCGTCCGAGAACTTGGTTCCTTGCACGTCGATGCGGGCGAGCTTTGGCAGCGCGGCAAGGTGCTCAAGGGCGGCATCGGTCAGTTTTGCTCCGCGGATTTCGACCCGCGTCACCTCCGGCAGGTCGCGAACCACCGCGAGCCCCGCATCGCCTCCGCGCCAGTTCGATCCGAGCGCCAGAGCCTCGCCACGGGCCAGCTCCGCACCATCGCCGGCAACGACAAAGCCCCCGCCAAAACCACCAAAACCGCCCAACCCGATAAATTCACCCATGAACACCACATCGGCGGGAACGGGTGCGATCAAGTCCTCGACGACCTCGGCTTCAACGACCTCGGCAATCTCGTCCGTCAACTCGACGGTCACATCCTTCACCGACGCATTGGCGACCGGAACTTCCCCCGCGAACAGCTCTTCCACAATGTCGTCGAGCTTGGCAATCGCCGGCTCCTCCAATTTTTCTACCACTTCCGGCTTGGGCTCTTCGCCGGCTGCCTCGACCGCAAGGTCTTCCAGCTCCAGCGCCAACCCCAAGTCGAGTCCGGCGATTCCCAGGGAGAGCGGTGCGGGAACGAAGCCGGCAGGGTCGAATCCCGTGATCGGCTCTTCCTCGAAGGGAGAGCTGCCCAAACCACCCGCTAATTGCCCCCCGAGCTTGCGAATTTGCGCGGCGGCCCGGTCGTGCCGCATTTGCTTTTGACGGGCGCGAAGTTCGGCGACGACCTGGTGGATTCCGGGCTGTCCTTGCTGGCCCAGCTTTTCGAGCGCGGCCGCCACGCGGTCGAGAGTCTGGTCGTTGCCCGCGATGGCAATCCGCTTGAGCGTTTCGCCGGCTCGCCAAGCCGTTTCGGGGCTGCCGGCGAGCGAACCCGCGGCCAAGGCCTCGATGGCTGCCCCGCCGGCGGCATGCAGATTTTCCGAGGCTGCTTCGCGGTGGGCATAGCTCTCGTCGTCCAGTTGCTCGACCCAGGCCTGCAACTGCTGGGGAGAAAGATCCTGTGACGGCGGCGATGCCGACAGGCCGCTGGCAAGCAGCAGCATGCACCAGAGCGGCACTGCCCAGATCGCCGTACACACCGTTCGCATCGCCGTGCTCCCTTTCATCCGTGCGTCAATCCCTTGCAATCATAGTATGCGGTTTCGCCGGTCACTGTCGATAGGAACGCTCGCTCGGCTCACTACCGCAGCCTACCATGATCGCGCAAGATCGCTGGGTTTCGCTAATCGCTGTTCGCATTTTTTCGGCGGCGCTGGTTTCACTAGTCAGTTGCAACTCGTTGATGTTTCAGCACTTGCGCGATGATTTCGCGATTAGCAAAACCCGTTTTGTTGATCGGACTGAGTAGCTTAATTCGCCGCGCCGCCAGTCGCGCCTACTGTAGGTACCACGGGCCTCGTGGCACTCGACCTGCAAAGCCGCGACCATGGGTCGCGCACTGCCAAGCAACTCGGTTCCCCAAGTCCCGCCCGGCGGTCGGGATCGACTCAATTGCCAACGAGCCCGCGCGCACGCTCCGCGCGATTCAGGTGCTGCATTCTATCCCGTGGAGGATGAAGTGTCAATAAGTACATAAGTGAATTTTTGCAGTTCGAGACGACGACGCAAAACCCCGTCTGGCCGCGGGCCTGCTGGCGAGTTACGCTTGGGGCGAACGAAGAACAATTCCGACAATTCGTGAACGCAATGGCAGTGCGACAAACAAGCCACGGGGGGGGAAAGGAACAAAAGGAAACGAAGGCTGAATGCGCCGATCCAATTCCTCTCCTCTTTCTCCTCCCGGTTGCCTTTGTTACCTTCTGTTCAAATCCTTGGGATGAACGCCGAAGTTGTTTATTGTCCGTTCCTTGGCCTCCTCCCTGGTCCCGCAATCTGCCTGGCCGGCCCCCGTTTTCATCCGCAACTTATCCCACCCTCCGCCACCGATTCAGGTTCTCGTGGAACTGCGCGGCACGTTCATCGAAGACACCTTCGCCGAAGCCTTCGGCATGCGTTACACGCGGCTGGTCGTCACCGCCGCCGACGATTACTGGCTGGAAGCTGCCCTCCAGGAGTTCACGGGGTATAGCTCGTCGGTGATTGCTTGCGACGCCGAAACCGGAGTCGAACGCCGGCTGGCGCCGAAGGAAACGCCGGATGGCCGGCCCGGCGCCAGCCTGTTGGTGTTTGGTTTCTCGACCGAAGCTCTGACCAAGAGCGTGCCCAATCGGGTCGGCCAGTGCCTGATGACCTGTCCGACGACGGCCGTCTATAATGGCCTGTTAGGGACCGAAGGAAAAATTCCGTTGGGCAAGACGATTCGCTTTTTTGGCGACGGCTTTCAAAAGAGCAAGCAGGTGGCGGGCCGCCGCTACTGGCGAATTCCCGTGATGGATGGCGAATTTCTGATCGAGGATACGATCGGGGTCGAGCGGGGCGTCGCCGGCGGCAACCTGATTTTTCAATCGCTCGACCAGGCGGCCGGACTGGCGGCGGTGCGCCGGGCCACCGCGGCCATTTGGCAACTACCGGGCGTGATTACCCCCTTTCCCGGCGGCGTCGCCCGCAGCGGCAGCAAGGTCGGCTCGAAATATAAGGGACTGGTCGCCTCCACTTCCGATCCGTACTGCCCGACGCTCCGCGGCCGCGTGACTTCCAAATTGCATCCTCTGGCCCATTGCGCCTACGAGATCGTGATCGATGGCGTTACCGAGCAAGCGGTAGGCGCGGCGATGACCGCGGCGCTGCGCGCGGGCTGCGGAGAGGGCCTGCTCGCGATCACCGCGGGCAACTACGGCGGCAAGCTCGGCAAGTTCCAATTCCACTTGCGGCAATTGCTCGCTTCAACCTCCTAGAGGACTTACCCATGCGTGGACGAATTTGCCCGGCAAGGTTGCTCCGGCTGACGAGCGGCGCCCTATTTCTGTTGGCTGGTTTCACCTGTCAGGCCGCTGCCGCCGAGCCGCAGTTGCTGGGCCGCACGCGCCGGCAATGGTCGGCGCAGCTCGCAGCGGACGGCCTGCCCCGGAAATCGCAAGCCGCCTGGGCGATCGGTCAGTTTGCGACCGAGCAGATCGAGCCCGGCAATGCCCAGGAGTGGCTCGACGTTTTAGGTGCGCTCGCGGCCAGCGACGACTCGGCGGTTCGCTACTGGGGCGTTCAAGGCCTGGCTCGATCGTTGCCAAAACTCGACGCGAAAGACGCCGCCCGAGCAGCGGGCATCCAAGTGCTGATCCCATTGCTGAAAGACCCCGCCGCGGGACCGCGACTGGCGGCGGCCGAGGCGGTGGCCCAACTGGGCGAACCCGACCAGGGGCTGCCCGTGCTCGTCGCGGCGTTGTCCAGCCCGCAAGAGGCGGTTCGCATCCAAGCGATTGCCTCCCTCGAACGCCTGGGCCCGGCAGCCCAGCCGGCAGAGGCACAAATTCGCGCGGCCACCAGCGATGCCAGCGAGTATGTAAAGCGGATTTCAACCCGCGCGCTCAAAAATCTTTCTCGCCAGTAAATTTTTGCTCGCCGGTAAAAGTTCCCGGCCGCATCGTCGACGAGGCCGTGGGTAACGATTTCGGCCGGCGGCGCGTGTGCTTGGGCCGCCCCAATAGGCCGTGAAGATCCCGGCGTTTTATTCGCTTTTGGGCGGAAGCGCCAGGTGCGACTTGCGATTCGAGAGCCCGGGAAGGATGGGAAGACCCAGCTTCTGCAAGCAAGCGATCAAGAGGCCCGAAAAGAAGACCTCGTCCAGATTGCCAATGACGGGAAGGATGTCGGGGATCTCGCCGAAGATCCCCGCGCCGATGTTCGCCAAGTAGGCGCACGAGACGACGACCCCCACCAGGGCCAGCAGTTTGCCCGCCGGCGACGAACGAGCGGGAACGGATGCAGGGGAGTCAGCGGTCATAAGATTGGAAGTGCCGTGATTCCAGTGGCCCGACAACGATACTTGCCAATAGCGTAACGCCCGCCACGCACTCGGGGATACAACATTGAAATTCTTCGCGCCCACGCAAAATGAGGAATGGAAAACCGCGGATTACCCGAATGGCGCGGATGCGGACATCTCACAGCTCTACGGCAAGCCGGAAGAGCAGGTCATTGCTGAATTTGGCGATCTGATTTTCAAGGAGCCGGATACTGGCAAGTGGGAAACGGCCGATGCGTACTATTCACTTCGCGTATTTCGCGAACGCCTCGGCGACCTGGCCCTGTTTTTCGTCCCCTTTGTGCAGGAGCACTCGGTAGCGCAGCGCGAGCCGCTCCCCCTTCTTCAGCGTGTGGGCCGTCTCGACTTTTTCGCCGCGAAAATCTCCTTCGCCGAAGGGGTTGGCGGCGAACAGGCCGTAGGTTCGGACGTGCCAGCCGGTCGGATAGCGAAAGCTCGATGGATGATTCAAAATGGCGATCCCCAGGTGCTCTCCCTCGACTTGGCCGTGGTAATCGACCCACGACGCCGGCTGGCCCCACGCTTTTTCGTTTTCCAGTCCCTCGCTGGTGACGATCTTGCCGGCCGGTTTGCGGTCGGTGCGCATCGATTCGGCAATCCGCAGGCCAAACGTCCCTTCCTTGGTATCGCCGAATTTCACTTCATCGGCGACTGCGGTCAAAGTGATGTCGAAATCGATCCAGCGAGTTTCGCCGTCCGAACCGAACCGCAGCGTTCGCTCGTCGCTGAGGACGTGCTCGTCTTGGGGACCGATCCAGGCATTGCGGGTGATGATCGTTCCTTGCGGGCCCCCTTCGGCCGCGACCAGTTCCTTGTGTTCGATCTTCCCTTGCACCTTGGCCGTTTCGGCCCAGAAGTCGATGCCGTTCACCTCGCCGTGCGTAAACCAGAACGAACGCTGATGCACATGGTCGGTCTTTTCGTCCGGATTCCCCTCGCGCATTGGCCAGGCGCGGGTCATCTCCTTGCCGGTTGGTCCGAGAATCGGCCAGACGATCGGCTTGACCCCCGATTGGAAGACGTAGGTCGCAAACGGCTTGTCCCCCGCCGTGACGACGACCCCGCCTTCAATTTTTTTTACCGCGATATTCTCGGCCTGGGCAGGAACGACCAAGCCGAGGACCATAAGCACGAAGAGGAGAACCAGGGAGCGGCGCATGGCAGGATTCCTTGTGCGAGGCGGGACGTATTGCGGGGGCGACGGGAGGATCGGCCCTGATCGTACCTGCCCGCGCGCGCGGAATCCACTATTGGAGGGCGGCGGCAGCCGCGAATCGCGGCGACTACTTGTCTTTGCCGGTGGCCGGCGCGCCGGCCAAGCGGTACTGGTCGAAGCTGACCGACGGAAACTCGGCCAGCATCGTGCCGGTTCGTTGAATCCTTTTCCGGTCTTCTCCCGAAAGCGACCAGTTCACCAGGTGCCGGCTGCGCATCTCAATCTTACGCGCCAAAGGATTGGGTGGTGTGATCGTCCGCGTAATCTCGACCGGAATCAAATCCCGCTCGGCGAGCGCTTTGTTCAGTTCCAGCCGGGCGCCGGGCGGCAGGTTCCCCGGCCGCATGGCATTCAGCCGGGCGTACCAATCGGCGAAGTTGCGAAAGGCCCGCACCGCGTCGGAGTTCTCGGGCGTGCGGGCGATCGCCAGATACTCCAGCGGCTTGCCCGCCAGCGTCAGGCTCACAAACGTCTGTCCGCTTTCTTCGTACTCTTTGGCCGTGGTGATGAAGGCCGGCATGGCGGCGAAGGCAAACAGCGGATCCTGCGACTGGGCGGCATGCGAATCGAGCGCGAGCATATAACTGAGCGCCTCTTGCGTGCTGATGTTGCAGCGCATGCGCCGGGCGGGGTCGAGCAGCGTGAAGCCTTGCCGCACGGGGTCGAACAGCGTAATTTCCTTGGGTTCATTGAGCAAAAAATCGTAGATCAAGCCATTGGTGAAGATCGTCAGCGTTTCGGCGATCGGCTCTTTCTCTTTGCCGACGAACACCTCGGTATCCATCCGGAATTCCTGCCCGCTGGCCGTCGTGACGAACAGTGCCGCCGCCAAGAGTGCTAGGAAGAATCGAAAGGAAAGCGGCTGGCGAAGAGCAACGTTCATGAGCGGAATCCTGCGGTACAAAGGTCGCGCGGCGCGCCAAGACAAAACGGGCTGCGAACGATACTCCGAACCCGAACCGCGCGCCTAGGCGAATGTCGCTGCCGGCGGTGCTAGCGAGGGCTCTTTGGGCGAGCCAGCAGCGCCGCTAGGATAGGACCGGATTGCTACCAAAAAGAGGACCATGCCGTGACCGACGCTCGATATGCGATTGCCGATGCCAGCGAGATATTTTCCCCGGCGCTGGTGATCTTTCGCGACCTGGTCGAGGCCAATCTCGACGAGATGATCCGCGTCGCCGGTTCGCCGGCTCGCTTGCGGCCGCACTGCAAAACGCACAAGATTCGCGAAGTGGCGCAAATGCAACTCGCCCGCGGCATCGACAAGCACAAGGCCGCCACCCTGGCCGAGGCCGAGATGCTGGCCCAGGTCGGGGCGAGCGACATCTTCCTGGCCTACAACCCGGTCGGGCCGAACGTCGGTCGTCTGGCACGGCTGGTCGAAAAATATCCGCACGCCAAGTTTTCTGCCACGGCCGACCACCCGCGGCCCATCGCCGAATTGGGAGCGGCCGTCGCGGCGGTCGCGCGCACCGTCGAGGTGCTGCTCGACATCGACTGCGGTTTGCACCGCACCGGCATTCCCGTTGGCCCGGCGGCCCGCCAACTGTACGAGCAAATAGCGGCTACACCGGGCCTGTCACCTGGAGGCTTCCATTTGTACGACGGGCACAACCATCAGCAAGACGTGGCCGAGCGGCGGGCCGCCGTCCGGGCCTGCTGGGAGCCGGCAGCCGCCCTGCGCGACGAGCTGGTCGCCGCGGGCCTGCCGGTGCCGCGGGTCGTGGCGGGCGGGACCGCATCGTTTCCGATTTTCGCGAAGATCGAGGATCCCGCGATCGAGCTTAGCCCCGGAACCGTCGTCTTTCAGGACTGGGGCTACGGCGAGATGTTCCCCGATTTGAAATTCACCCCCGCCGCCTTGCTGCTGACGCGCGTCGTCAGCCGGCCGACGCCACAGCGCCTCACGCTCGACCTCGGTTACAAGGCGGTCGCCTCGGAAAACCCGTTGGCCCGGCGGGTGCGGTTTCCGGATTTGCCAGATGCGGCTGCCGTGCTGCAAAACGAGGAGCACCTGGTGCTTGAAACGAGCCAAGCCGAGCGGTTCTCGCCGGGCGACGAACTGCTCGCCATTCCGCGGCACATCTGTCCCACCACGGCCTTGCATCAGCAGGTGTACGTGGTGTCGGGCGGCAAATTGGTGGATACGTGGGCCGTCGCCGCCCGCGACCGGATGCTGAGCGTGTAACCGACGCTGGGCAAGCGACTACCGCCCGTACCAGACGATCAGCCGCGGCAATTCTTCTAGCGAGGCCAGTACCCGCACGCGCTGCCGCTGCTTGCCTCCCGCCAGCGGCGTGTACCCCTGGCCCCGGTCGAGCGCCGTCACGATGTCGAGCACGTCGGCCAGCGCCGGCTTTGTAGGTTCCGACCGCCGGGCGGGACTGGCCTTGCGGGATGGCGCGGCTCGCCGATCAAGTTCCACGGGGCCCGTGGAACCTAACCTTGAGCCGGACTGGCAGCGCAAGCCGCCAAACCGGTATGCTGCTGGTTGCCGCCGAATACGGAAGGGGCCAACTTTCGGACGATGGGGGTACCATGACCACCAGCAGTTCCAGCACTTCGACCACCTTGCGGCCGCGGCGCTTGCCGCGGCTCCGGTTCGGCTTGAGCACCTTGATGGCGGTGATGACCCTGTGCGCGGTCGGCGCGTGGTACTGGTGGCGGGTGCCGTTTCGGGTCGAGCAAACCGATGCCCGCGGCAATCGCACCGTAGAGACAGTGCGCCGGCTGTGGGGGGGCAAGACAATTCGCAGCGGGCTCTGGGAACGCTCTCATCCCACTTTCGGCAAGCTCGCCTCGCGGACCTATCGCGAGGGAGTGTTGCACGGCCCCGCTTGCGACTGGGACATTTTTGGCCAGATTGTGGCTCAGGGGGAATATCGCGGGGGCAAAAAGCACGGTCGCTGGACCGAATACCATGGCGTTCCCAGCGCGGCCGATTCCGACCCCACTGCCTCACCGCTCGCCCAACAAATCTCGCATTGGCGGGCGGGCCTGCCGCACGGC
>JBBDYF010000194.1:0-19026 GCA_040901775.1 Pirellulaceae bacterium
GGGGGCTGGGGGCTGGGGGCTGGGGGCTGGGGGCTGGCGACGAGCGATTGCGGTTCGCGCTCAGTGCGCACCCAGGCCTGTTGCCGCTTGAGCACTAAGGCGGCGTAGATGGGGAGCTTCCAGGCGGCATACAGGGGGGCGGCGAGCAGCGACAACAGCGGAACCTGCTGGCGGCAATGTATCAGCCAGCCGGCGAACACCGCGACGGATAACATCCCGCCGAGCAGCGACAGGGCGACGAGCGGCATCAGGCCGCACCCGCAAAACCAGCCGGCCAAGGCCGCCAGCCAGGCGGCGGTGCTCAGGGCGACCAACAGCGACAGCGGCGGAATCGCCAAGTCGATCGCCAGCCAGGCCAGGTCGAGCCGGCGGTGGCGTGCCGCCAGCAGCAGCAGCCGCGGGACTTGGGAGAGCAAGGTTTTCAGATGGCCGTGTTCCCAGCGGGTTCGCTGGGTGCGAGCCGTGCTGCGCTGCTGCGGCAACGGGCTATCGACGCGGGCCGTCGGTAAAAACAGCGGCTTGTACCCGGCCAGCGTCAAATCGATTCCCAGTTGCATGTCTTCGACCACGTTGCCGTCGGCCAACTTGGCCCGCTGGGCCAGCGACCACGGCAGGGCCATGCCGGTTCCAGTCAGGTACGACAAGCCGGCCAGCCGCGTCAGCCCGATCGTCCGCACCAGGTTTTTGAAGCGAAACGCCAGGCCCGAAACGGCCTGCAGCGCCCCGCCGCGAGGGTCGGGATCGCACAGGTTGAGTCCTTGCACCGGGCGGTTTGTCGCCACGGCGGTTGCCCCCAACAGCCGCACCGTGTCGGGCCGGACCTGGCAATCGGCGTCGAGAAAAACGACCGCGTCGGGAGGCGATTTGGCCAGGTGGCGGATGCCGAAGTCGAGCGCGAACCCTTTGCCCCGGCGGCTGGCGTCGGTGCGCTCGGCGACTTCCGCCCCCAGGCGGCGGGCGATCTGAGCGGTGTCGTCGCTGCAATTGTCGGCGACGACCAGCACCCGGCTGCCGGCGGGAAGCGTCGGCAACAGCGCCAGCAGCGTGCGGGAAATGCCGAGCGCTTCGTTATGGGCGGGAATTAAAACCGCCAGGCGCAAGGCGTCGTGAAAGGGGCGTGCCCTCCGCCGACGCCCCGGAATCAGCGACAGGGCGACCTCCAGGCCGAACGTGCCGATGGGCACGGCAAGCGCCAGGGCCGCCAGAGTGAGCAGTAGGTCGAGTAGAATGGTCATGAGATGATGGATCGTTCAATCCTTAGTGGTATGCCATCCATTCCCGCAGCGGTTGGATCAGCCGCGAGGGAAGCCGGCTCGTTTGGCGGAGCGACGAGTTGTTGACCCAGTCGCGGGTTCGTCGCCAACCATCGCGCAGCCAGAGCGAGAGCGACGGAGAGCCGACCGTCCCTTCTCCCACGGGCGTGCCCCCCGAGGCGAGGCTCCACTTGTAGCGTTCGTCTCCTTTGCCCAAGTCGAGCCTGGCGACGCCCAGGGCCGCCGCCGTTTCCGCAAACCGGAGGAAGAACGTTTGTCCGGGCGAATACGGGGCGAGCTCCGGGTCGTAGGCGACGAACCAGCAGTGCAAGACACGCTGGCTGCGCAGCGACAGCGCGATGCAGGCCGGCTTGCCTGCGACGCGCAGCACCGACAGCGGCGCCGACAGCTCCGCGCCCGATTGCCGTCGCAGCCGGTCGAGCAGCCGCGTGGTCCAATCGAAGGCAAACACGTCCGGCAATCCGGTGCGGGCGTACTGGGCCGATTTCCAAGACTTCAACTGCTCAAAGAGCGCTTCGTCTTGGCAGTCGTACTCGAACTGGTGCGGCCCGATTTCGCGTTCGCACTTGCGGGCCTTCTGATTGGTTTTGGCGACGATGTCGGAGCCCGCGGCGCGCCGCGACTGGCAATACGCCTCGTACCCTTGCGACAGGTCGAGATAGGGAGATTCTTCGCGCACGCAGACGAACCGGTCGAACGCCGGCTGGGCAACCAGGTGGTCGAAGTCCCAGGCAGCCAGGCCGCAGGCCCGCACGAGCTGCCGCGGATCGACCTGCACGTCCGCCGGCGCGATCAGGCCGTGATAGTCGGAAAGTTTGCCCGCCACCGGCTTGCCGATGTTTAGTTTACCGCGTTGATAAGGAAAAAAGCCGACCGTGCGGCCCGCTTCGGTGAGCAGGGCCACCTCGACGTCGGCTCGCACCTCGGCCACCGCGAGAGAAAACTCCGGACGAAAATAGGGACTCTCCAGCAGCGGGCTGGACCGCTGGATGTCACTCCACAGTTCCCAGTCGGCTTCGGTCAGATCGCTGAACGGGTAGCGATGAATGCCAATCATGAGTTGGTGTTCCGACATGCGGGTCAGTGGCTCGAGAGCAACTCGCTCATCCGCCGCAGCCAGCGGATGGGTACCCGCGCCGGTTTGTGCAGCGACGATTGCTTCACCCAGTCGCGGGCGGCGCTGTAGCCGCGGCGTAGCGTGGCGGCGAGCGGCCTCCTGTCGAGGCACCCCGCGGCAACTTCGGTAACGCCATTGGCCAGCTTCAGCTTGTACTCTTCCGATCCTTTGCCCAGGTCGATCCGCGTTACCCCGTGCTCGGCGGCATGCCGGGCCATGAGCAGCAGCAGCGACTGCCCGGGCGACGATCGCGACTCTTCGGGATCGTAGGCGGGGAACCAATAGTGCAAGGTTCCGCCCGCCTGCATGCCAAAGTGGACCGCCAACAGACGCTGGCCCGCGCGGAGCACGCTCAGCACTCCCCTGAATTGTGGCGACTGCGCCAGGCGAATCCGGTCCAACAGGCCGACGATCCGCTCGCGGGCAAACAGATCCGGCAAGCCGGTGCGCAAGTATTGGGCCGACTTCCAGGCGAGCAATTGCTCGAAGGCCGAGCAATCGGCCGAGTGCCACTCGAACGACAGGTCTTCCGTTTCGCGTTCGAGTTTCCGCAGCTTCCGCAGCGCTCCCGTGAGCCAGACCCCGGCGGGTTGCTTCCGCTCGACGAGCCAGGCCTCGTAGCCCGCGGTCAGTTCGATGTAAGGCGACGGCGCGACGTTCTCAAAGCAGGATAATAACGCCGTTTGCCAGGTCAACTGGTGGTCGAATTCCCAAGCCGAAAGGCGGCACGCCGTCAGCAGTTCATCGGGTTGCCAGACGAGCGACGGGGCGGCAACAACGCCCTGGTAGTCGGAGAGCGTGCCGCCCACCGGCTGGGCGACGTTCCAGCGCGTTCGCTGGAAAGGGAAGAAGCCGGCGACCTGGCCCGCTTCTTCCAGCACGGCGATTTCCACGTCGTCGCGCGCGGCGGCGACAGCCGAGACGAACTCGGGGCGGAAATACGGCCCCGCTAGTTGGGGCGTCGCCGCGAGGATCTCGTGCCACCGCTGGACGAGGTCGGCCGACAGCTCGCGGGCTGGGATCGGGCGAATTTTCATGATTGGAAGGGGATTGTGGGAGCGGGCGAACCGATCGTGTACACCGGAAAATCCATGACGGCTGTCGGCTCGACGCCGCGAATCACGTATTCGCCCGCGGTCAGGGGCTCGGCCGCCGGCGTGGCGTCGGCCGGAGTCGTCGTGGGGGAGGGAGCGTTCGCGACAGGGGGCGATTCAGGGGCGACGTTTGTTGTGGCATCTTGCGGGCTGGGCGTGGCCACGCAGCCGCCGCTCAAAAACGCCTGGGAAATAAGGAGCTGGCAGCGCCGCCCCAGGGTCGCTTCGGCATTGCCGCGAATGCCGGCCCACATGAGCCGCGGGTAGTCGATCGCCAGAATGCGGAACCCCTTCAACAGCCAGGCCGAGGTGAAGCGGATCGTGCCGAGCGCCTTGCGCTGCCGCATTCCGATGCCACGGCCCATGCGCATGGCCAGGTTCAGCAGGTAATCGCGCTCGAGGCGTTCGGGGGGCGTCAGGTGGTGGATCACGGCGGTCGGCAGGTACCAGGCGTCGATCCTGGCCCGCTGCATCCGCTCGAACAGGTCGGTGTCTTCGCCCCGGCCGTCGATCGCCGTCTCGAACGTGCCGATCTGGTCGAAGACGCACCGCTGGATCATCAGGTTGCCGCAGCCGGGGGTGAGCCGGCCGCCGTAGCGTTGCGGCAGGTCGCCCCCCATCGCCTCGCCCAGCAGCATTCGCACCGGCGCGGCCAATTCGCGGCGGCAATCGGCGGGCAAGGCAAGCTGCACCGCCCCGCCGACGACGCGGCAGTTTTTCTCGATCGCGCCGCGATAAAGTTCCGCCAGCCAGTGCCAGTCGGCAAGTTGGTCGTCGTCGAAAAAAGCGATCCAGCGGCCGCGAGCTTCGCGTATGCCCCGATTGCGGGCCGCCACGATGCCGGCTTCGGGTTCGCACACGCCGCGCACCGGATGCCGGGCATGGTCGGCCGCTTCGGCGATCGCGCGCCCGGTCTCGTCGGTCGAGCCATTATCGACGACGACGATCTCGTAGCTGAATTCGTCCTCGGTCGCCAGGTCGTACAGGCTGGCCAGGGCGCCGCGCAGCAGCGCCGCGCGGTTGCGGGTACAGACCACAATGCTGATGTCGGGTTGGTTCATAAACTCTCTTTCGCGGGTTGCTCTGCAAACAGAGCCATCTTGATCAGGCAGCAGGCGACGATCAGCGGCGGCAGCATGATGACCACCATGCCCGACTCCATCGTCGAGCTAAGCAGGCCGAACACCAGCATTCCCAGCGGCAAGCTGTAGGCCGGATCGTCCAGCCGCACGCTGCCGCGAATGGCGGCCGCCAGGCCGGCCAGGATCGAGATTGCCGCCGCGGTCAGGCCGACGATGCCGGTGGATAGCAGCAATTCCAAATATCCGTTGTGGGCTTCGCGCAGGCCCCACTGCAGTTCGTGGGAGATGGTGTCGATGTGGGCGGGGGTCCAAAACGCTTCGTAACCATAGCCAAGCCAGGGGCGCTGGCCGATGTAATACAGGACGTTCGGCCAGATGAAGGCCCGACCGCTGAGCGTGTCGGATTCTTCCGCCCGGCCCAGCAGCAGGGCGTCGCGAAAATCGACCAGTGGATCGACGCCGCACAAAAGCAGCAGCCAGAGTCCGCCCAGCGCCAGCCAGCCGGCGGCATATCCGGCGGTCAGCTTGAAGCGCCACGGCGTTTGCAGCAAAAAAACGCAGCCAATCGCCGTTAGCGTCGCGGCGTTGCCGGTGCGCGACTTGGTCAACAGCCCAAACAGCAGGCAGGCGGCGACGATTCCCCAATAGGCCCAGCGCGGCACGCCGCGAGCGGCCGATTTCTGCTGCTTGCCGCCCCTCGGTGCGCGGGCCAGCCCCAGGGCGGCCAGGCCGAGCGTCGTCAAATACATGTTCTGCGTGTTGGGATGCACCGACCCCGAGAAGCGATAGCCGCCCGACCAGGGGCGAAAGGTACCGTGCCGGAGTTCGGCCAGGAACCCGAGAAGCACCAAAGGTCCGACGATCGCCACGGTCAGCAGGCACAGTTCGCGCATCGAGAACCGGCGAGCGATCCCCGCCGCCGCCAGCACGCAGCAGGCCAGCACCGACAGCCGGCGCAAGCACATGCCGGCATCCTCGGCCCACACGAAGCTGGCCGCGCTGACCGACAGGTAAGCCCCGATCGCCAGGGCCAAGGGCCAGTTCAAATTCAGGTCGTTTCCGCGACGCTGCACCAACAGCCAAGCGCCCATTCCCGCCAGGGCGAGAAACATGATCCTCCGGGTCGAGTTGCCGCCCGACGCGGCCAGTTCCATTTCGTCGGCGGTTTGGGTGTAGGCATCGACCAGCGAAATGTCGAGGCTGTGCTCGGTAAGGAAGAAGGCGAGCCCCACCAGGAAAGCCACGCCCAACACGGCCCAACGCGAGGAATCTCCAGAGGCGAGCGAGGTGCGTAAGTCTGCAGAGGCGAGCGGGATGCGTAAGCTTCCCGGTGGCGTCGAATCTCCAATGGTAGCCGTGCTCATGCGGCGGCCCTCCGCGGCTGGGCCAGTTCGCGCATCGTCCGCCGCAAAATCCAGAGCCGCACGGTCGCATCGGACGAAGTGCCGCACAGGGTGGCCAAGGCGGCGCCGAGCGGCCCCCACAGCGGAACCAGCGTGACGGTCGCCACCACCACGACGCACAGCGAGAACAGATCGGCCACGAAGTTGGCGCTCGGCCGCTCCATCGCCCACAGGCCGTTGCCGGCGGTCACGCCCATGCTGTTGGCCAGCACGCTGAGCGACAGCACGCCGATGATCAGCCCGGTGCCGGCAAAGGCGGGCCCATACACCCAGATGGCGATTTGCTCGCCCAAAGTAAAGCCGACCAGGCAGACCAGGCCCAACGATGTGGCAAACAGCAGGGCCGTCTTTCGCAGGACCGATTGCAACTCGGCCAGTCCCCCTGCGGCAAACGCGCGGGCCGCCTTGGGGCTGAGGAAGTTGCACAGCCCCATCATAAACATGTTCGACAGGCCGACCAGCGTGCTGCAAGCGCCGAGCATGCCGGTTTGGGCCGCGCCATGCGTCAGGGCGACGACCCACGGCATCACATACGGCGCGGTGCAGGCCAACAATTGGCTGGCCAGCGCCCAGCGGGCGAACGTCCAGTTGTGCAAGAAATCGCTGATGGCGTCCCGCACGCTCACCAGCAATCGCCGCGGTTTGGTTCCCAGCCAGACGACGACGGGCAAGCCCGACGAAATCGCCAGCACGGCCAGCGTCCCCGCGAGCGACAGCCGGCCCGTGCCGGCCAATAGGCCCAGGCCGGCCAGTTGGATCGCGGCGACCGACACATCGAGCGCGATCGCCGCCCGCATGTCCAAATGGGCGAACAAAAGCTGACGGACAAATTCCCGCATCAAGAGCAACGGCGCGGCGGCCAGCAGCAGCCACATCACCCCTTGCAGGCCGGCGGGCAAGATTCCCAGCGGTGTCAGCACGGCCAATGTCAAACTAGCCGCGACCAGCAGCACGCACTGATGCGCCAGCGAACTGCCGGCGAACCGCTCCAGGGCGGTCCCTTCTTTCCGGCTGCAATAGATCATGTACGGAGCCGAAACGAGCTGCTCCTGAATCCCCCGTACGAAAAAGACAATGCTCAGGGCCAGGTAATAGACCCCCAGATCTTCTTTCGCGCATAGGCGACCCAGGATCACGCTGGTGGCGAAGCTGGTGCCGCTGACCACACCTTGATCGAACACCGACAGAACGCTTTTCCCCAGCAACGAATCGCCCGACAGTTGCGCCGGCAGGCACGCCAGCCGGCGCGCGGCACTGCTCACTAAACCGGCGTTTGTCGCCGGCTGCGCGGTCAGGTCGGGGGTCGTGGCGGTGGTGCTCATGGGGGCAATGCAACGCGTGCTCGGGCCGATTTACGTCCGTTCCGTTTCCGAATCGTCCCCGGCATAGGGCTGCCCCCGCTCGCGACGCGGCTGGCGACGAAGCATGGTGCGCCCCAGCGCGCGGACGGCCGTGTGCCAGCCGTTCAGCTTGGCGGCCAGGGTCGCCGCCGTGTCGTGCTGCTCGGCGGCAAAGCGGCCCCAGTCGAAGGGACCGTCGCCGGGGCGGACCAGCTCTCCCTCGGTCGTCAGGGCGCAAAGCATGCCCGCCTCTTCGGCGGCCGCCGAAAGCTCGCCCGAGGCAAAGCCGTCGTTTTTGTTGCCGTAAGGGAAAGCGAACGTCGCTCGCTCGACGCCGAACCGTTCGCGCAGCACGCGCTGGCATTTGCGCAGGTCGGCGACCAGTTCGTGCGGCTGGCCCCGAAAATCGGCGTGCGTATGCGTATGGGCGGCCAGCTCAATCAGCCCGCTCTTGTGCATTTCGCGGCACTCGTCGGTTGTGATCGGCTGCCAGGTGGTGTAGGGAACGTTGCCGCGGCCCGCCTCGGACCAGTCGTCGCTGGGAAAAGGGCGGGTGGAGTCGAGATAAGCGGTGGCCAGGAACAGCGTCGCCGGCAGTTCGAGGCGACGGAGGACGGGATAGGCATTGAGATAAACGTTCTCGTACACGTCGTCGAAAGTGATGACGAACGCCTTGCGCGGGATCGGCCGCCCATCGCGGCGGTGGGCCAGCACTTCCCGCAGCGGCCAGGCCTCGAAACCGCGCCTGAGCAGCCCTTCCAGTTGCTGTTCGAAGCGGGCCGGCGAGACATTCCACGTCGGCTGGGCGCGACCGGCGATCGGCTCGCAGATGCGGTGATACATCAAGATGCCAAACGCTTCGGTTTCGCGCGGGCCGCACAGCTCGCTCAGGGTGGTGGCGAACCCGGCCAGCGCTCGCTGCGGCAGGCCGATCCGCCGCGGGCGTCCCCGCGGCACGGCGAGCGGCGCACCGCCGCCGCCGGCGCGAGACTTGTGTGGCAGCAATGGATCGTCCAGCAAGGCACTCATACCGGGGCCCTTCGAGAGAATCGGCGCAACGGGGACGCAGAATGGTTCTGCGGGAACTCTATGTCATTTCCAGCGGCCAGGCGGCGATTACGTCGCCAGAGCTCCCTGGTCGGCATAGTTGCGCGATGGAATCATCCCCACCACAGGCAGTTCGAGCAGCCGCTCCAGGTCGAGGCCGTTGGCAATCGTGGGGGCAAAGTAGGCGGCAATCAGGGCCGTGCCCAGGCCGCTGGCCGTCGCCAGCAGCATCCCCAGAGCCAGGATATAGAGCTTGCGCGGACCGGTCGGCTTGTTGAGATACGACGCCGGCTGCACGACCGTCAGGCTGGAAATCCGTTCTTCCTCGAGCGAGCGGTTGATGCGGGCTTGTTCCAGCTTGTCGGCATACACCCGGTGTCGCGACGCGGACAGCTCGACCGCCTGCTCCATCTGACCCAGGGAGGCCTCTTGGGCGTTGAGTTGTTTCAGGTCGCCGTGCAATTGCTTTTCGAGCGCCGCGAGCGACGTGCCCCGCCCGCGCAACGAATCGGCCTGCGATTGCTCGTTGAGGAGCGACAGCTCGAGCGCTTGGCGCGAAGGGTTCACCGCATGCGTCGCTTGCATCCGCAGCGCCGGCTGCTCGCGAAGAACGGTTCGCAGATCGGTCAACTGTTTTCGCACCGCCACGAGTTGCGGATGGTTGTCTCGCATCCGCGCGGCGAGCTCTTGCTCGCGGGTTTCGAGTTGAAACAGCGTCCCCCGCATGTTGTCGAAGGCGGCATTGGGGGCTTGGGACTGCTGGGTGAGCACGTTCTCGGGCAGGCCGGCGATCAGATCCTTGAGCGAAGCGATTTTCGCCTCGGCCGCCGTCAGTTCCGAGCGGTTGCCCAATAATTTAGATTCGATGTCGGCAATTTCGTCCTGCAAGAGCTTCTTTTTGCCGTCGATGGTGACGATGCCGAGCTTGTTTTTGGCCGCGCCAAACCGGGTGGCCGCCTGTTGCCAGGACTCGTTCGATAGCCGCGTCTGGTCGGCAAAGAACTGGTACGAACCGGCCGTGCGATGCACGCGGACGTATTCGTCGCGATAGATCGAGACCAGTCGGGCGGTAATCTGCTGGGCCGCGGCCGCGGTGCGGGCTTTGCAGCGGACGGTAATGATGTTGCTTTTGCGAGGAGCCCAGATTTCGAGATTCTTTTCCAGTGCCGCCGCCGCCTGCTGATGAAGGGCCGTCGGGCGGATCGGTTCTTTCGACAAGGTGGAAGCGGTTTCCGCATCGGGCGATCCCAGGTTCGCGGGGCGCGGCTCGCCCCGCCCGCCGAGCACGTATTCCGGGCCGAGCGATTCGACCAGCCGATCGAGAATCGCCCGGCTCTTGAGCACTTCGAGCAGCGAATTGATTTCGCTTTCGCGCGATTCATAGATCGAGATCATCTGGCCGTTCGTGGCGGTGGCCGTGGGGTCGAGGTACAGGTTTTCGCGCCCGAAACGGACGAACAGCCGGGCCTCGGAATAGTATTCGCGCGGCAGCAAAAAGGCACCGACGAGCGTGGCCAGCAGAATGCCCCCCGCCACGCCCCCCGCCAGCCGCCAATGCCGCGCGAGCGCCCTCCGGACGTACTGAACAAGATCGCGGATTTGCTGCGGTGTAAGCATGGAATTCTCGCTGGCGGAATCGTCGCAACCGTTACCGTCGGCCCCGGTTCTGTCCGGTAGAAAGCCCAATTACGGCCCCGTTCGCGGCGTAGTGCGACAAGGCTATCTACGCCGCGGATCGAGCGAGGCAAGTGCGAAATCCCGTTCGCCATCTTGCCGATCGCCTCTCGCCACGAACCCCCAGGCCGCTCGAAAATGCGCAGGTGTGCTAACTCCTGGGCTCCTAACTCCTGTCCTCTGCCCGGCCATGTCCCTCACCGATCGCCTCTGGTATTCGCTGATCGCCATTCCCGGCGCGTCGCTCGAGCGGGCGTTCTGGTATGTGACGCTGGCGGGCTTCGCCTGGGTGGCGCTGCACCTGGTGCTGGCGCGGTGGCTTGCCCGGCGGCGGATCGCCGACAAGCCGCCGACCTGGGGCCAGATGGGACGCGAGGTTCTCTACTCTGCCCGCAGCCTGGCGATCTATGGTCTGGTCGGCGGATGCATGGTCTTTTCGGTCACCTCGGCCAAAGTTGGCCCGGTTCGTTTCGTGATGTTGGGCGTGGTGCGTGGTGGTGTTGAACACTTTGCCGCACCAAGAGCGGACGAACCAGCGGGGATACATCTCGTAGCCGCAGTGCCCCAGCACGTTGAACCCGATCTGCCAGAGCATGAAGATCGAAAAAGCGAGCGGGTGGATCGGCAGCGTAAAGATTACCAGCGGGGCGATCCCCGCCTGCACGAAGGCAGGACGCTTCAAACGCCTGACCGTCGCGTGAGCACTGCGGCAGAAGGTTTACGACCGATGCTCGACAGCCGCTGGCGAGGTTCGTCGGCTCGCCAGATCGGCCAAGTGCTGCCGAATGGCATCCAATAGCTGTTCGTCTTCCAAATCCCAGAGGGTCTCGTTCCAAGGTCCGGCCGCCAAGAACGACAAGTTGGCGACCAATTGGCCGAAACGCACCTCCGGCGCTAGTTCGCTAATCTGCTGAAGCTTGGCGAAGATTTCTTCTCGAACGGGGTTCGTCATGGCAACAAGTCTCCAATCTTAGGAAGCAACCCCACAGCTCGAGGAACCTTGGCTGTCACTTCGACTCGCACCGATTGCCCGGCCGCCAGCAGCGCTATACGGGTCGCACGAGTGACGCCATCCAGAATGACCAAGGCGCCGTCGCCCCCTTCGCAAACCCAGATGACCGGCATCCCACTCATTGATGCTCCGAACCGGGAAATCTGCCGTCGCAACTTCAGCGGGTCAGCCCCAGATGTTCGCGAGTTTGGCACGCGCAATTCGCGCGGGTCAACGTCACGCAAGTCGGTCACCATGATTCAGCTTATCATAGACGGACTGCGGATTGCGGGCCATTCATGTCCTCTCGCTTGCGGTTCCGGCGAGCCGCGAGCCGTCGCAAACGGCAGGGCGGGGCTTTTTTAGAGCCGGACGACCATTCCCGCCCCGGCGAAGAAATCGTCGGAGGCATCGCTCAGGCCAAGGCCGGCCCGAACGTCGAACTGCAAGTCGTTCGTGATCGGGAAAACCAGGCCGCCGTTAAAATAGTGCTGCGTGCGAGCGGCGTCGGAACCCGACGGCACCAGCGCGAACCATTCGGTGTAGGCGCCGCAGCGCTCGGTCAGGCTGATGCCGACGGTCCACGATTGAGCGAATTCCCAGTAAACTTCGTCCAGATCATCGACGGCCTTGTTGAGCTGCGTGCTGCCGGCGGTCGAGAAACGGTCGTTGATCTCCCAGCCGTAAAGCCAGTTGAGACCGGGCAGGACGATGCCGGCGGTGAAGTCGTCTTGGCCGGTGGGAACGGTCATTTGCGGCATCAGGGCCATTTCGGGCAGGATCCCCTCCTGCGGCGTGAGCGCCAGCTTGAAGCCGAGATAGAGATCTTCGCCGCCGGAGGTCTCGTTCAAGGGAAGGGAGTCGATGTCTTCCACGCCGCTAACGTGATTGTAGGCGATGCGGAATTCGAGCCATTCGGCCAGCAGGCCAATCCGCGCCAACAGTTCGGGATACGAATGCGCGTGCGAATGATTGGGGCCGTCGTCGTCGGAGATGTATGTATAGCCCATCTCCAGTTGCACCACGCCGCGGCCGACCGTCGTGCTGGCCTCGGTAAAGTCGGGTCGATCCGATGCGAGCGGCTCGTCGGGCCCTGGCGGCCCGCCGGTGAAGCTGTTGCCGCAGCTCCACTGCAACAGCGTGCCGGGACATTCGCAAGCGACGAGCCATTCGTCCCCTTCGCCGGCAGCGGCGCTGGCCATGCAACCGAGCAACCCTACGAAGGCCAACGCGCGACACCCACACAGCGTTGAAAGGAACGAGCTCACAAGATCACCTGCGCAAAGAGATGGGCGGCAGCAAAATGGCCAGGAAAAATGGGGCCACAGTAGTTTTGATCGTCCAAAATTTGGTTTTTATTGACTCAAACCCGCCACTCGCGAATGTCCGCTAGCACGACGGCCCTTCTGACAGCTTGTCGATTGCGTGCCAATTTGCCGATCGCTCGTCCGCCACTCGACAAGCTGTCGCAGGCGACATTTCGGCTGCTATCTGAGCATTCGATTTTTCCAAGTGGCGGCGAAACGGGATCGGAATGAGCTGTGTGGACTTGAAAAGGCCCGTCGAAATGACGTGCTGTAAAACGTCTCGACCCGGCACTGTTTGTGCTTAACTATCGCTGATGCTTTTCCCCTGACTTGTTCTCTGTCTTGAATGCGACGCCTGTCGCGTCACGTTCGTTTCACGTATCCCCTTAGGAGTTTGTCATGCGCAAGGTTACCGGATGGATGATGGCGTCGGCCTTGGTGGTCGGCGTCGGTGGATCGGTTTTTGGCCAAACCGAACGGCCACGCGAAGGAGCAGCAGGCGCGCAGCCCAGGGCGGGCGCGGCAGCCGGTCAGCGCGAGGGCTCGGCCGCAAGCCGGCCGGGGCAGAATGCACAAAGCTCGCAATCCGATCAGCAAATCGCGGCGGTATTGCTGGCATGCTGCAAGAACGAGGTCGAACTGGCCAAGTTCGCTCAGCAGAAGGCGACCTCGGAAGAGGTCAAACAGTTCGCCGAAATGCTTGTGAAGGACCACATGCCGATGTGTAAGAAGTTGGAACAGGCGGCTGGCAGCCTGGCAGCCGCACGCCCCGGCGCGGAAGGGGAAGCCCCCGCCGCCGGTGCCGAGCGGCGCGATCCAAGTGCTCGCCCAGGCGCTCGTCCCGGTGCCGATGCGTCGGCACGGGGCGGCCAGGGTGGCGAACTCAATTGGGTCAACATCCATCAAGAGATCGCCCAGAAATGCCTCGCCAGCACCAAAAAGGCACTGAGCCAAAAGGAAGGCCAGGAGTTCGACCAATGCTATCTGAGCGCGGCCCTGATGTCGCACCAGCAAGCCATCGACACGACGCAAGTGCTGCAGCAGCACGCCTCGAGCCAGCTCAAAAGCGACCTCCAGCAAGGCATCCAGATGTCGACGGCGCACCTCGAGCAGGGGAAGCAGATCATGGAGAAGCTGGAAGGCGGATCGCCCCGCCTCTCGGCTCGTCCTGAATCGGCGACGCCCGAAACTCGCCGCCCTGCCAATCCCGAAACTCGCCGGCCGGAATAACATCCAGCCATCGTGACGCTACTGACGGGCGCATCAATAGAGAGGGGCGGCAATTTTTTGCCGCCCCTTTCGCTTGCGCTGAAGGGGTCGCGTTACTCGAAGGCCTCGCCTGTCAATCGCTCGTACGCTTCGATATACTTCTGCCGGGTACGGGCAACCACGTCTTCAGGCAAATTCGGGGGAGGGCTGTTCTTGTCCCAGCCCGTCGTTTCGAGCCAGTCGCGCACGAACTGCTTGTCGAACGATGGCTGCGGGCCGCCGGGTTGATACCGATCGACCGGCCAAAATCGAGAACTATCGGGGGTCAGCACCTCGTCGATCAGAATCAATTCTCCCGCGTGCCAGCCCCATTCGAACTTGGTATCGGCGATTACGATTCCGCGGTCGCGGGCATGAGCGGCGGCTCGCCGGTAAAGATCGATGCTTCGCCGACGAAGCTCTTCCGACGTTTCCCGCCCCACCACGTCGATCATCCGCTCGAAGCTGATGTTGATGTCGTGCCCGTTTTCCTCCTTGGTGGCAGGAGTAAAAATCGGCTCGTCGATCTGCGAGCACTGAACCAGCCCCGGAGGCAAGGGAAGGCCGCAAACGGTGCCGCTCGTGCGGTATTCCTTCCAACCGGAGCCATCGAGGTAGCCGCGGACGACGCATTCGATCGGCACCACCTGGCACTTGCGGACGACCATGCTGCGTCCATCGAGCCCAGCCAAGAGCGCCGCCTCGGGAAGCTGCGCGCCGGGAATCAGGTGGCTGGGAACGTCCAGCAACTCGAACCAGAACTGGCTGAGGCGGGTGAGCACACGGCCCTTGTCGGGGATTCCGTTGGGCATGACCCAGTCGAAGGCGCTGATCCGATCGGTCGCGACCAGCAACAAACGCTCGCCCAGGTCATAGACATCGCGGACTTTTCCCCGCCGGACGGGCAGGCCGGGAAGCTCGGTTTTCAGGATCGCAGGCATCGCGGTCTCGGGCGAACGATTGAGGAGTCGTGGGGAGCGAATGGACGATGTTATACCGTGCGATCCGCTCGACGAGCACCGCCCGACCGTTGCCGACGCTAAGTGCATGGATTAGACTCCGCCCCAGGGCAATCGGGCAGACGGCAAATTACTTAGTTGCAATTCCGTGCCGGGCAGGGCGACGATTTCATGGGGCAGATGCGATTTGTCATTCCGCAGCCGGAACGTCTGGTGGCTGGTGCCACCGAGCAAGCCTACCTGGCTGGGCCGGAGGGCATTCCGTGGGAATGCCAGACGACGCTCGCGGGCAATCTGCTAACCATTCAGCGCGACACGCGCGAGTCGGGTTATCTATACTTCCCCTGGAATGTGCCGGGTCGCGGCATCGTCGTGCTCTGCTCGGGCAGCCTCTTGGAACGGGCCAAGCCGTTTCAATTGCCGGTCGAACTGGCTCGTGGGACGATCAATCGCTTGAGAAACCAGGCCAGCCTGTGGCAGGCGAGCGGCCTGCTGCTTCCCGCGCAGCTCAACGAACTGACCCGGTTGGCGACCGTCGCGTTCGCGCAGGCAGCGACGGGGCAGTTCCATCCGGCCGGCGCCCAAGAACACGCCGACGAGGCGATTCGCCTGGGGCTGGAAGCGATCCACCTGCTGACGCACGACTATGCACGGCAAGTCCTCGCCTTGCGCCGCGGGCAGCACGCGCCGCTGGGCACCCTGCTGGGAGCGCGGTTGCAGGCGGCCCCCACCCCGGACCAAGAGGCCAGGTTTCTGGCCGCCTTTAACACCGCGGTGGTTTCCCCGTCTTGGCACTCGATCGAATCCACCGCCGGAAAGTTCCAGTGGGAAGCGCTCGATGCCCAGGTCCAGTGGGCCCGCGATCAAAACCTCAGGCTCTGCCTGGGCCCTTTGATGCAGTTCGACAAGCACCTGCTGCCCGACTGGCTGTTTCTGGATGATGACTTCGAGGAAGTGCAGCTTTCCGCCTTGCAGGCGATCGAGGCGGTCGTCAAGCGCTATCGGGGAAAGGTCAACCTGTGGCATGTGGCGGGTCGCATGAATCAATTGGGGGCTTTCCGGTTTTCTGAAGAGCAGCGACTGCGGCTGGTCGTCGAGGCGGTCGATCGGGTTCGCGCGCTCGACGCCCGGACGCCAATGATCGTCAGCTTCGACCAGCCCTGGGGAGAATACATCGTCCGCCAAGACCAGGAACTGACGCCTCTGCACTTTGCCGACACGCTGGTCCGGGGCGAGCTTGGCCTGGCCGGGATTGGGCTGGAGATGAACCTGGGCTACTGGCCCGGAGGGACGCTGCCGCGCGACCCGCTGGAAGTCAGCCGGCAACTCGACCGCTGGGCGCAATTGGGCGTTCCGCTGGTGGTGTTTTTGAGCGTCCCCAGTTCCGACGGCCCGGATCCTCTGGCGCAGCGTCCAGGCCGCGTCGTGCCGGGGTTGGTCGCCGGCGGCTTAACGGCCAGGTGGCAGGCGTCCGAAATTGAATCGCTCGCGCCGCTGATTGTCGCCAAGCCAGCCGTGCAAGCGCTCGTCTGGAATTTCTGGCGCGACGACGTGGCGCACGACTTCCCGCATGGCGGCTTGTGCGACGCCAAGGGGGAGCCGAAACCGGGACTCGCTTTGCTGGCCGAGTTGCGCAACAGCTTGATCGGCTGAGCGCTGCCGGCGATAACGGAAAATCCCGTTGTTCCGGGCGGGTCAGCGACTATTTCCGCAGCTCAGCCGGTGGCGGGACGGTTGTTCCAAACGTATGCTTTGCCACAGCCGGGCGGGCAAACGGGCATCGTTCGGCGATCGAGCCCTGCGCGGAGCATTGCGATGCGGTTCTTTGTTTTTTTGACGATCTTCGCGGTCCATGCCACGGGCGGGGCTGCCGCCTGCTTGGCCCAGCAACCGGATCCCGATTTCGCCTACCAGGGCGAATATGTAGGCACGCTCTACGTTCCCGGCAGTGGCAACCAGACGGTCGGCTTGCAAGTGGTGGCGCTCGGCGGGGGCAAGTTCAAAGGGACTCGTTATCGGGACGGCTTGCCGGGAACGGGCTGGGACCGGCAGACAAAATCGCCCCTGAGCGGCCAACTCGACAGCGGCCGGCTGGTGCTGACCGGTGAGGGGATCACATGGCTGCTCGCCAATCGCACCGCGGTCGCCCTGGACGACGCGGGTCGCGAACTCGGCAGGCTTACCCAGATTCAACGAATCAGTCCCACGATGGGGCTGCGGCCCCCTCCCGGAGCAACCGTGCTGTTCGACGGCACGGCCAGCGAGCAGCTCGTCGAGCCGAAGCTGACGCCCGACGGCCTGTTGCAAGCCGGCGTGCAAACCAAGCTGCCGGTGGATGCGTTCCGCCTGCACCTCGAGTTCCGCACGCCCTACATGCCGCAGGCGCGCGGTCAGGCGCGCGGCAACAGCGGCGTGTACATCCAGCAGCGGTACGAGGTGCAGATTCTCGATTCGTTCGGGTTGGAGGGAATCGAGAACGAATGCGGCAGCTTGTATCGCCAGCAGCGACCGGACCTGAACATGTGCCTGCCGCCGCTCGCCTGGCAGACCTACGACATCTGGTTCACCCCGCCGCAATTTGCAGCCGACGGCAAAACGAAAGTTGCCAATGCACGCATTACGGTGCTCCACAACGGAGTGCCGATTCACTTGCATCGCGAGATCATCGCCAAGACCGGCGGCGGAAAGGCCGAGGCACCCAGTAGGTTGCCGATCGTCCTGCAGGACCACGGCAACCCGGTCGTTTTCCGCAATCTCTGGCTGATTCCCGGCCTGGGTGACGCGGCCTACGGCTGGACGCCCCGCGCTTCCACCGTCAGCAGCAGCGATGGTTTCTGCCGCGGGAGGCGTCTTCGATGGCGCGCTCACCGCTGCCGATAGGGCGAGCCCTAATTCTGGTCAGTAGCCCTGTCGGGGACCCGCCTTCGCCTGCGGAGGCAGCGCCACTCCGGCGGCCTGCATGACCCGCTGCATGACGGCAATCGACTCCGGCGCCGGTCTGAAGTTGCCGGGGCGGTGCCCCTGGGCGATCATCAGCGGCGTCCAGCCGCTCTTGTTCTTGCGGTTCCAGACGTTGATGTCGGCGTGGCGGTCGGCCAATAGCTGCACCAACTGCCAGCGGTTTTGGTACGCAGCGCCATGCATGGCGGTTTCCCCGTTGTTGTCCACCGCATTGATGTCGGCGCCCTGGTCCAGCAGCAGGCGCACCGCTTCCACCGCCTCTTCTTCCGTTGCCGCCGCTTCTTCTCCGTCGCCCAGCGCTCCGACACCGGCCGCTGCCAACAGGGGCGTGCAGTGGACGGCGTTCGGCAGGGAGGGATCCGCGCCACGTTCGAGCAAGAGCCGCATGAGCGGCAGGTCCGCCGTCCGCGCCGCCAGCAGGAACGGCGTCGAACCGGTCGTGGTGAATCGGCCTCGTCCGGATTCGCCTTTTTCGAGCCGGAGATTGACGTCCGCCCGGTGCGCCAGCAGTTGCCGAACGAGATCCAGGCTGCTCAGGTTTCCCGACCCAATCGGCGGCGGGTCGCCGTCGCCGCGGATGGGCTTGCGGACCCAGGCAATCGCGTGCAGCGCCGCGTAGCCCGCGGGCCGGTCGTTCGGGTCGGCGCCCACTTTCAGCAGGGCCGCGGCGAGCTCGAAATGCCCGTTTTCCACAGCCAGAATCAGCGGAGTGGTGGACTTGCCGCGCGCCCCGCCATCGCGGCGCTCCGGACGCATCGCAGCGTTCACTTCGATCCCGGCTTCCAGCAGCCGGAACACCACCGCGGAACGTCCTTCGCGAACGGCAAAAAACAAGGGCGTAAAACCGGACGGCAGTGGAGTGCGAAAATCGGCCCCGGCTTTGAGGAGGGCATCGACGACCTCCAAATGGCCGTCGGCCGCGGCCCACATCAGGGCAGTCTGTCCCTTGCGTTCGCGGGCGTTGACGTTCGCGCCCCGCGCGAGGAGCACTTCTACCGCGCCGAGCCGCCCCGTGCGCGCCGCGGTCATCAGGCACGTCTCGCCGCCGGGGAGCTCGCCATTGGCGTCTGCCCCCGCCTCGAGCAGCAGTCGGGCGATTGTGCCGTTGCCGTTGGTGCAGGCCAGCGAAAGGGGCGTCACGCCGTAACGGTTGGCGGCCTTGGCATCGGCGTCCGCAGCCAGAAGCTGTTTCACCGTCTCCGGGTCGTCGTGGTAGGTCGCCCAGTGCAGGGCGGTCATGCCATCGGCTTGCGGCGCATTCACGTTCGCCTGTCGTTCGAGCAGAGCGCGAATCTCCGCGGCATCCTTGGTCTCGGCGGCGTCGGCTAGCGGCGACTCGGCGGCACCGACCGAGCCGGCGACGAGCAACACTGCGGCCCAGATGCAGGCGACAAATAGTCTTGAGTTCATGCCACAACGTCTCCGCGGGCGTTACAGTGAAAGCGGTTCAAAAAGCTCATCGACCTTGCCGTCACTGTCGGCGAACGAGTCGAGCCGCACGCCGACCTTGTCGAGCAGCGTCAGGTGCA
>JBBDYF010000195.1:0-15558 GCA_040901775.1 Pirellulaceae bacterium
TGAAAGGTGGAGATCTCGGCTCGGCCGCCGTCCAACAGGGCGAGGGCCCGGCGTTTCACCTCGGCTTCGACGCAGCCCCCCCCCAGCGTGCCCGCCTGCGAGCCGTCGGGGAAAACGAGCATCGTCGCCCCTGCCTTTTGCGGCGTGCTGCCGCGCGTTTCGACCAGGCGGCACCAGACGAAGGGCCGCCGCTCGCTCAGCGCGGGGATCAACTGTGGCAATAGTTCGCGCATCGCTGCATTCTACTTCTACTGTTCCCTCTGCCATCGCGTGACGCCCGGAGAATCACACGTCGCTCAGCCCTGGAACTTCCCAGCCTTTGCGATAGGTGCGGCGAACGAGACGATTCGCCTCGTCCACGTTGGTAAACCGCAGCTTGGCGGCGTCCCACTCGAGCGTCTGTTGCGGGAAGCGCGACGCGATCCCTCCCAGCAGGATCGCTTCGGTCAGCGGGCCGGCATAGTCGAAGTTGGCCGAGGGCTGGCCATTGCCACGGACGGCCTCGATGAATTGCCCCCAGTGATCGACCGGTTCCAAAGCCGGGGGAGTGTAGTTGCCGGCGAGCTGCTCCTCCGGCAGAAGGATCGGCATGGCGACGTGCGGTAGCAGCAGGATCCCCTTTTCGCCGAGGAAGATCGAGCCTTGGCCGGGAAGCTGCTGCTTGCCCAGCAGGGCTTGCACGTCCTGCGGGGGGCGCTGGTCGCCGTCGTACCAGGTGACCGTGACCGTCTTGCCGGCCGAGTATTCGGTGCCGGGAAACACGTAATGCACCACGGCGTCGTTCGCCCAGTTGTGAGCCGAGGGGGCGGGCCCCTCCGAACGGACGGACAGGGGCGCGGTCAGCGCCAGGGCCTTGAACACCGGATCATAGATGTGGCAGCCCATGTCGCCGAACGTGCCGGTGCCAAAGTCGAGCCGCTTCCGCCAGTTGCCGGGATGGTAGTAGCCGCCGCCGATGAAGGGCCGCTCGTCGCAAACGCCGACCCACTGGTCCCAGTTCAGGTTGGCGGGCAAGGGATCGGCCGTTTCCGGTCGGGGAGCGCTGTCGCCCCACTTCTTGTTGCTCCAGGTATGCACCTGTTTTACCTTGCCGATCGCCCCAGCCTGCACGATGGCGACGGCCGTGCGGTACTCGATGCTCGAATGCACCTGAATCCCCATCTGGGTGACCAGTTTCTTCTCGCGGGCGACTTCGGTCAGCCGGCGCGATTCAAACACGTCGTGGGTCAGCGGCTTCTGGCCATAGACCGCCAGGCCGCGCTGTAGGGCGCTCATCGCCATCGGGGCGTGCATGTGGTCGGGCGTGCCGATGTTGACGCTATCCAGGTTCTGCGCTTCCTTGTCGAGCATTTCACGCCAGTCTCGATACAGCTTGACGTCGGGAAAGCGCTCTTTCGCTTGCCCGGCCCGCTGGGCATCGACATCGGCCAGGCAAACCAGCTTGACCTGCGGATGGCGGGCGATCGCCTGGTAGTCGGCAGCCGCCATGCCGGCCGCGCCAAAGCTGGCGTGGCGAACTGCCTCGCTGGGGGGCGCGGATCGCAAATGCCGCACGAAGAAGGGGAGCGAGATGCCAGCCGCCGCGGCTTGCTGGAGGAAACTACGGCGCGAGGGAAGGTGGGAGCGCGACATGGCGGGAAAATCCGAAAGAGGGAAAGGGCGGGGGCAGGGGGCAAGCAGTGGAACCAGCGATTGTTGTAATGTCTGCCGCGCCCCGAAGCGAGGGCGCGCCGGCGAAATTAAGCTGCTGCGCCGTCTCGCGTTGCCGACTACTCGCCGCGGCGCAGATCGACCTGCGAACTGGTGAAGTTCTCGATGTACCACTTTCGCCAGGCGGCTTCGTCGAACTGGAAATTGACCCCTTCGTGCATGTAGGTCAGGGCGGTTCGAACCTGGTCGTTCTGATGGTCCTGCTGCACTTTTTGCGGCTTGCCCCCGGCGGAAAGCCCGCCGCTGGCGGCATTGAAGTTGATGCCCCCTCCGCCGCCGGGCAGGATCAGGTATTTGTGAGTCGTGACCAGGGCGTTGATCAGCGGCAGCGTCGCTTGCTTGTCTCCCATCCGTTCGAGGCACAGCGCCGCTCGGTTCACCCGGCCATTCTCCTTGTGCCCGAGCTCCTTGATGAACTGGGCCACGGCCCGCTGCGAGCCGACGCGCTGCAGTTCATCGAGGCATTTGTCGCGCAGCTCTGCGCTGCGGTCCTCGATTGCCAGCCGGATCAAAACCGCTTCCGGCAAGCCTGAGGGGAGCTGGGTCAATACATCCAGGCACAACAGCCGCACGTTGATCCGCTGCCGCGAATCGGCCAGAATCTCCGTCAACGCGCGCATGGCCAGCGGATCGCGCAGCGCCTTGAGCTGGCGCAGAGCGTCTGCTCCCGCGCGGGGATGCCCGAGTTGATCGACCCACCGCAGAATGTCGCGCCGCAGTTCTTTCTCGGCCAGTTCGTGCGACCGCGAAGCGGCGTCGAGATCGACCTGTTGCGGCAGCTTCCAGCCCAGCCCGCTGCGAACGTAGCCCTGGCCGAGCAGGAACTCTTCCTGCGTCATCCAGCGGCTGCCGTGGCGGGTGTAGCCGAGCGCGGCGCGAGCTGTTTCGTGGTCTGGATCGCGGGCGATCACCTCGGCCAGATGCCGCTTCCGCTCGTCTAGCAGGCCGATCTCCTTGCACCACTCGGCCATTTGCCAGTGCCCCTCGGTCGAATCGGGCACGTTGGGCAAGAGCGCCTCGTACTGTTTCTGGGCGTCGGTCTTCACCACGACCCGCTCGACCTGTGCCGGAGCGAGCTGCAGCCGCATGCCCGGGGCGGCAACGACCTGGTACGGCTCCTTGGCGTCACGCTGGGGATTGAGCTGCCGGGCCTCGATCCGCCCCCCCGATTTCAGAACGAAAACCTCAGCCCGCGCAGCGCGCGGCACGCTGGCCAGGCTGGCGGCGGCGATCGTGAGCAAAGCAAGGTGGCGCATGGCGCTGTTCTCGACGCGATAGTCTCGACGGACGCGGAGCCCCCGCTGGGTCGAAGTTCTATTATAGATGCCCGCGGCGGGAACTGCACATGCAAAACGGGCAAGTGGCTGGCCAAATTGTCTGGCCGGGTGCCAATGGAAACCGAGAATCACTCATTGCGAGCGCTGTTTCGGGGTTCCACCTCTGCCTATTAACGCAAAGAAGCAAAGCCGGCGAAGGCGCAAGGGACGCCGTCGTGTATTGCTTTGCGGCCTCTGCGAACTTCGCGGCTTTGCGTTAAATAAAGCCGAGGGTAGTATCGCGAACCGACTCTCGCGGTAAGCGATTTTCAGTTGCGATCGGAACTTGCCAGACAATTTGTGCAGACAGGTTGATACTAGCGCAATCGTTTCTAGCCCAGCGGCTTGTGCGGCGGCAGCACGATGGGGGGCATGTCGGCCGGCAGCGGCTTGAGCGGAATCGGTTCGCCCCCGCGGGCCAGGTACAGCTCGTAAAGTTGCCATGCCAGGTGGGCGCCCGGAATCGTCAGTCCGAAGGCGACCATAAAGCCTCCATAGCAAAAGAACAAACACCCGATCGGCATCAAAATCATATTCGCCAGGATCATGAACAGGTTGACGAGAATCGCCTCGAGCCACATTCGCCGGATGAAATCCTTGATCCAGGCGAACTTGAAGGCTTGCGAAAAATCTTGCGCGAGGCCCGCCCGCAGCATCAGCGGGGTGAGCACCAGCGTCAGGGCGACCGTCAGCGCCAGCAGCCCGAAGAGGGCGAGAGGAATGCCGATGGCCGCCGCAATCGCACCGGTCGTTTCGTCCGCTTCAAATGCCGCCATCAGCCCGAAAATGCCAAACTGCATGGGAAACTGAATGGCCGGCTGCATGATCGCCTGGGCAATGAAGGCAATCAAAAACGGCCAAACGCCACGGGTGATATAGGTCGAGAAGCGGCTGAAATCGAAGAGCGGGTACGTCCCGCGCTCGCCCCGATGCAGCCGCTCGACGATCTCGTACATGTAGCCGAACAACAACAGTTGGTTCAGCACGGGAATGAGCACGCACAGCCCGCCGAGCAGCAGGTTTTTGAACCATTGTGGGTGCGAAAACAGAAAGCGGATCGAGGTGAGGTACTCGATCCGCTTCACGCCGGCATCCTTGCCCGGCTTGGCAGCGGGCTTGATTTCAGGCGAAGCGCCGGCCGCGGTCGGATTCGGGGCCGGCTCGCTCCACGAGTGGTTACCGTTTTCTGGCACAGACATGATTCGCCTTCATGCAAACGGTTAGAACTGCGGCGGCACATAGCCGGGGGGCGGGGCCAGGGGCATTCGCGGCTTGAGCGGAATCGGCATTCCGCCGCGCGAGAGGTAGAGGGAATAAAGCTGATAGTGAAAGTGCGTGCCGACGAAGGGCATCATGGGACCGAGCAAGATGCCTGCAAGTCCGCACGTCAAGAGCACGGGGACGAAGACGCTGATGAAGATGAAAAGCATGGACAACAGCGTTTCGACCCACATTTTGCCAACAAAATCGTTGACCCACCGGAAGTCGAAGGCAGCGCCAAATTCCTGGGAAAGTCCTGCTTTGAGAATCATGGGCGTCAGATAGATTCCCACACCCGCGAAGATTGCAATCCCAAGCAAGACGCCTCCAATCATGCCGATGATTGCTAGTATGCCAGCCATGTCATCGCCACCGGCAGATCCGATCAACCCAATGCCGATCATCGCGACAACGACAAGCAGGATGCTTGCGAAAGCCGCCCCCAACCCGACCACAAGCATGACAAGGACTGGCCAGACGCCCCGTCCTAAATACTCGCCGAGTCGATTGATATCGAAATCGGGATAACGAGTGCCACGATTGGCCACAAGGTCTTCCAGCATTTCAAACTGATAGCCCGTGAAGACCATCGCTGGCACTACCGGGATAAACTGCCCGGCGAGTTGAGAAAGAAATGACCAGACGAGATTCATCAACCAATTGGGGTTGTCAAAGATGTATTGGAACGACCGCAGATATTCCAACTGTGTCGGGCCTGAGGGCAGCGCCACCTGCACCACGGGCAGCGGCCCCGGCGAAGGCTTGGGCGGGGCGGGTGTAAACGGGCCGAACTGGTCAGGTTGAGACATAATCTGAATCCTTCAGAGGGCTGTCGGGGATGATTTCTCAGTTCAAGCGAAATAAATAGACCATCGAGCGCGGGACGCTCGCTAAAGGGCGAGCAGGGGAATGAAACAGAAGGCAACAAAGGAAACGAAGAGGAGGGAGAGTAGGAGTAGGAGGACCGAGTCAGCAATGACCTTACTTCGTTACCTTCGTTTCCTTCTGTTCAAAATCATCGGTAGGAAGTCTCCAAAGTTATTTGTTCTCGGCCGCTGAACTTTGCCCGAGCAGCCATTGCCAGACCCGCGGGTCGTCGTAGGTCTGGGTCCAACTGTCGTGTCCCACCTCGGGATAAACCGTGTACTGAACGTTGCCCCCCGCCTTTTTGAGCGCGGCGACCAGCGACTCGTTCGCCGCGACCAGTTCCGGCTTGTCCTTGGCCCCGATGAACACCCACAGCGGCGTCTTGGTCATCTTCTCCACGGCGGCAGTCTCCCCCCGGCCGCAGATCGGCACCGCGGCTGCGAACAGTCCGGGATACTCGGCCAGCAGCGACCACGAGCCGCTCCCCCCCATCGAGAGGCCGGTAACGTAGCGGCGGGTTTTGTCGATCCGGAGGGTATTCGACAGCGAATCGACAAGCTTGGCCAGTTCGTGCGGATTCCAGCGGGTTTCCTTTGGACACTGGGGCGAGACGACGACAAATGGAAAATCGGGCTTCGTCTCGACGAGCTTGGGAGGCCCGTGCTTTTTCACCAGTTCCAGATCGTCGCCCCGTTCGCCCGAGCCATGTAGGAACAGCAGCAGGGGCCACTTTTGCGCCTCGTCGGCGGAGTAGCCGACGGGAAGAAAGAGCAGATAGTGGAGCTTAGTTTCTCGCGTCGAGCCGTCGTCGGCCGTCAGGCGAATGGTGGCCGTTTGAGCGACCTGTTTGCCGGGCACGGGCGAGTTCGCTTCCGTCTGGCAGACCAGCGACGCGGTAATCAGCAGGGCAAACATGGCGACTCCTTGGTTACCTAAAAATTTACGACCACCGATAAAGCTGCGAATTCGGGTGCCACGCCCACGGCGGTTGTTTTGTTGACTGTCGATTCGACTGAGACGCCGTGGGCGTGTGCCTGACGCGACACGCCCACGCAAGCGTGGGACGTGGCACCCTACGAGTCCCCCTTGCGGAGCTGGGCGGGCCGCCAGTCGAACCCGGCCTGTGCCACGGCTGCTGGGGCGGGGTCGAGCCGATGGGCCTCCTCTTCTTCCTGGGTGAGTGTGTACATCATCACCCCTTGCACCAGGCCGTTGACCACGTTTGCCCCGAACCACATCAAAACATAGCCGCCGCATTCGCCCCAGTGCGTGAAAACGAAATAGAGTTGATAGGGGCCGCAGATCAAAAACATCACCCCTTGGCCGACCCCTTCGGAAAACGCGAACATCGCCAACCGCACGTAGGCGTAGAAGCCGAGCAAGGCGGTCAGGGCCCACATCATCCCGCCTCCATACATCAGCGCCGTTCGTTGCGGCAGGACCATCATGGTGACCATGAAGCCGACGACGCACACCATGCCGATGAGGTAGGCCCACCAGGGCATCCCTTCGGACGTTTTTTTGCGTTCAGAATCTTTCTCTTCCTGAATGTTGACGGCGGCCTTTTCGAGTAGCTCATCGACCGAGACGCTGTGTCCGCCGGGCAGGGGCGCGGCGGCGCCCACCTTCATCGTCTCCATCCGCCGGCCGATTTTTTTGTTGTAGCCGCAATGGATGCAGACCACCGCTTGCAAGGGCATCGGCGCCACGCACCCCGGACAGGGCGCGGTGCCCACCTGATGGGCCACGAGGCCCGCCTCGTCGTACATGCTGGGCGCGGCGCTCGGCAGCGGGGCGGCAAGCTGGCGCGCTGCCGGTCGCTGCTGCGCCGGGGCAGCAGGCGTCGCCGGACGCGGCGCGGCAGCGCCGGATTTCGCCGGCCCGCCGGCCGCCGGGATTTTTAGCGGCTGCTGGCATTTGGGGCACTTGACGGTGCGGAGAGCCAGTTCGTCCTTGGCGGCGAAGGCTGCCCCGCAGGTGCATTGAACTTTGATCGGCATAGACAAGCAGTCGGAGCGGAAGCGAAAGGATACCGAGCGAGCAGGCACCATTGTGCGCAAGTTGGGCGTCGGAAACAATTCTAAGGGGCGGGCGCAGCCAGTGGATATTTTGCCGTATGAACGACTTCACGGTACGCTAGAATTTTCTGTGTACGTATTGACACAATTCCGGCGACTGCGTATAATTTCGTCCATTATTCCTGCGCGCCGGCTGATTGGCGTTTGTCGCGCGAACCACAGCCACCGACGGTTTTCGCCTGATGGCGCTTATCGGAGCGATAAACGAAACGCGCTTTTTGGTTTCGCTAATATTGCCGCAAGTGACGCTCAGGCAAGCAGATGCGCTTTGATTAACGAAACTGGGTCACTCGAAATAACGCACCAGCGATTAGCGGAATGGGGGCGGGATGCAAGACGCGCGGTCATCCAGAACGGGAGCCCAGCGGGAGTCTCACGCAACCCGCTCACCAGGATTCGTGCTACTGCAGGCGGGTCGCGAAGGTGCCGTTGTTGGCCACGTCCAGCAGGGGCCGGCCATAGTTGGGTCCGCAGCCGGGCTTGGCGAAGGGGGTCCAAACGACGCCGACCGCGACGTTCCAAGTTTCCTCGACGTAGCCCGGAGCGGCGCTTTCGTTCGACGGGACGACGTACAAAAAGTCGGCGCTGAGCGACCAGCAGGGGCTGAGCGGCACCCGCGCGTCGCCGCCGAACAAGCCCTGCTGGTTGTTGGTGAAGCCGCCGAACAGCCGCCCTTCGCCGCCGCAGGCGAACTGCCGGCGGTAGTAGAAGGCGAACAGATCGTTCACTTCGAACTGCGCGGTGCGCTGCCGCAGCGTCAGTTCTTGGCCGTCATCGCTGAGGATCGGCTCGTTGAGAACTGAAGTGTCGTCGTTCACGCCGACCGAGAAGCGGAAGCCCACCTCGTCTCGGCAGGCGAATTTCCAGCCGATTTCGCCGCGCAACTGCCCCAGGTCGGCTTCGTAGTCCCATTCGTCGTGCAGGTAATCGAAGACGACGCCCGCTTGCAAACCCCAATCGACGCGGCGGAACAAGCCGGTGGTCAGGAAGATTTGCGTTCGCTCTTCGGGCGAGACGAACGAGCCATCGAAGTTGCTCTGGGTCCACCGCGCGCCAAACTGGCCACAGGCAACATCGCGACAAAGCGGAATGGCATGGTTGAATCCTTCGTAAAAGCCAAAGCTGCCGCTACCGCCCCGATTTGCCGGCCCGGTGAAGCCCTGCACGCCGGCCAGCAGTTCGAGGTTGTCGAGTCGCGGGCAGGGGAGCAAACAGCAGGGCGATACGGGCCCGCACGAGTTCCATTGGCCACAACAATCGACGCATTGGCCGCAGCTATTGTCTCCGCAAGAGGCGCAATCGGCCGCAACGTGGGAATCGGTCGGCAGGCCCAGAGAAAGCGGCAGCTCTTCGACGATCGTTGGCCCTTGGGTAACCTGCGTGTGCAGTTGGCCGACCGTGCCGCGGGGCATCAGCCGTTCGGGACGACGGGCGCGCAGAGAATTTCCCGGCAACGCTCGTTCTCCGCCGTAGCTGCCGGTCAGGTCGATGCCGGTACCGATGGCCTGTTCGTCGTCGGTCTGGATGACCGCCACCGCGTCGCGGGTTGGTCCCCAGGTGGCGGTGCGTTGGGCCAATGCTACCGGTGCATCCGCCAGCAACAAGCCGCCAGCGATTAGCCCGATAGCTAACCCGTTGGCTAACCACTTATTGCTGCCTGCCGAGCCGATCATGACAAATCCCTTGCACGGTCGCTATTTGTACCAAACAGAGCCGAACAGCGACGAGAGATCGCCCGGCAGCGACAGTATCGGAACTTGCCCCCGTGGAACTTTCGTTAAAATCGGAAAAGTCAGCGGGATTGGCAAACTTGACGTAGATGTCCCATTTTAACGCTTGTCGATTTTTCCCCGCACGACGACATCATCCCAGTCGCTGGTGTCGTCGAACGTGCCGACACCGATCCGTCCCGCGGCGAAGGTCTTGTCTTTGGCCGTCATCACGGGTTTGCTCATGTCGTCGAAGTAGATCTCGATCGTTCCATCGGCCGGCTTGCGGACGACCTTCACCTGGTGCCAGTCGTCGGTCCAGTTGGTGCCGAGGGTCGAGGTGAGCGAGATCTTCTTGCGAGCCGCGCCGTTGACGATGAAGATCTGGTTGGCGTGGTCGTCGGCCTGCTTGCCCAGGTGGACGTAGTAGAAGTGGGCCGGGTCCTGATAGCCAAAGACCACGACCGCGTCGCGATGGCCGTAGTCGGGGTGCGTGCTTTTCACTTTGGCCGTCAGCACCATTTCGCCCACTACCACGTCCTTCAGGAGCGCCACATTGGTGGGGCTGCGATGCGGCGGCTTGTAGGCCGACTGCTTCACGTGCTGGCTAAAGACGTTGCCCTGGTCGGTCTTTTTGAGCTGCCACTGCTTCGCGTCGAGCGGCTCCCAGCGGTCGGCCCCCTGCTCGAAGTTCTCCTCGAACACAACCGGCAGCTCGTCGGCGGCAGTGGCCGGCGACGCGCCGCCAAACAGCGCGGCGCAGACCACAACGAAGATGGGACGCATGGGAAGTTTCCTCGAGCAAAGTGGAGTGGCGTGATGGCGGACGACCTACTTCGCGGCGACCGGCCACCAGATAAATCCGAACGAGTCGGTCAGATAGACTTCGCCCTTGGCATCGGCCCCGATCGCCATGATCGGCGGATTCGGAAACTCCTTGGGCCCTGCGATTTGCCGGTTCGCTAGCACCTTGCCCGACTTCTCGTCGTACTTCAGGCCCCACACCTTGCCGGTCACATAGTCGGCATAGATGTAGTAACCGGCGAGTTCGGGCACCCGTTTGCCGCGATAGACGACGCCGCCGGTGATCGACTTGCCGTCGGTATCGTGGTGGTATTCCCAAATCGGATCAATCAGATCCTTGTTCGGCTTGGGGTCGGGCTTGTTCTGCTGGGCCGGCGTGCGGCCGGGGCCGGGCTTAGCCTGGGCCACGTCGAACTTGTGCATCCCTTCGCGCAGGTTCCAGCCGTAGTTGCCCCCCTTGGTGACGATGTCGATCTCTTCCCAGATGTTCTGGCCCACGTCGGCCACCCAGAACAGCTTGGTCTGGGGATCGAACGACATGCCCCACACGTTGCGCAGGCCATAAGCATAAATCTCCGGCTGGGCACCCGCCTGGCTGACAAACGGGTTGTCCTGCGGAATGGCGTAGGCCTTGCCTGCCTCCTTACGATCGATGTCGATCCGCAGGATCGAGCCAAGCAGCGTCTTCAGGTTCTGGCCGTTGCCGTGCGGATCGTCGGCCTTTCCGCCGTCGCCCAGGCCGATATACAAGTAGCCGTCGGGGCCGAACGCCAGGTTTCCCCCGTTGTGATTCCAGTAAGGCTGCTTGATCGTCAGCAGCACTTCTTCCGACTTGGGATCAGCTCGGTTCGGATCGTCTTTCGAAACGCGAAACCGCGAGATGACCGAGGTGTGCGGAGGCTCCTTGGCCGTGTAGTACAAAAAGAACTGGCCGTTCTCCTTGTACTTGGGATGAAAAGCCAGGCCGAGCAAACCCTCTTCGTTTTCCTTTTCCTGGTAATCGACTTGCGGCTCGATGTCGAGGAACGTCACAAATTCGGTCGCCGCTTGATCGTTGGTAGTCACCAGCACCTGGCCATGTTCGGAGAGAACGAACAGCCGGTTGCTGCCATCGCCGGCATGGGTCACCGCGACGGGCCGCCGGGGCTTGAGCTTGGGGAAGGCTCGGGCCAGTTGCACGCCGGCCAGCGGGGTTTGATCGACCTGTTGGGCCGAGACCGGGCCGGCCAGCAGCAGTGCGGCCAGCAATGTTGCAGCGAGCGAAAGTTTCATCGTGCGACTCATTGGTGGAGAGGCTTTCCAGAGATGTTTGTTTTGGGCGGAGGGGCGACTGGCGATCGGTTGGACCCGCCTCGCAAAGCGCCAACCCACGACACGGCCAGCGGCGGCTATGATAACTGGTCGCGCCGCCCGAAGCTATTGCCTCTGGCCAGACCGAGTCGTGGAAGCCGAGTCATGGAAGTCCCGCCGCCGACTGCCATTCGCCGCATGCCGGAAGAGCAGGCCCTGCTGGTTTCTTGGCCCGATGGCCTGGAGCGACGCCTGGGCCTGGTTGCCCTGCGGGCCCAGTGCATGTGCGCCCGCTGCGTGGACGAGATTACGGGCGAGCGGATCGTCGAGATCGACGGCATCGACCCGGCGATTCAGATTGCCGACATGCAGCTCGTCGGCAACTATGCCCTGCGAATTCACTGGTCCGACGGCCACCACCAGGGGCTTTACACCTGGCGGCATCTGCGCCAACTGTGCGAGGGGTGAGGGGTCGGAGGTCAGAGGTCGGTGGTCAGAGGCCGCAATCTCTACCGATACTTCGGCGCGGTGTCGGTCTGCATCATCGCTTGATGGGCCGTCGTCGCATACGCCCTGGGCGACTGCTCGAACGCCTTGAGCGAAGCTTCATCGGCGAACAAGAATATCTGCTTGTTGTAGGTCAGGCCGTAGCTCCGCTGGCCTTCCACCAGTTCGCCCCGCTGGGCGAAGACAACCGGATCGAAGCCGGAGAGGACCGGGCTGAAGCCATCGGGATTGGCCAGGAACTGCTTCTGCTCCACTTCCGAGGCAAACAAGTAGGTGCGGCCGCGATGGATGGCGCCAAACTTCGCGTCCGCTTTGCGCCACTTCCGCTGCTGGAGCAGGGTGACCGGGCAATAGCCTTCCAGCGCGATCGGCGGCGCTTGCGAAGCCGGAATGAGTTGCTCGTTGCTGGGAGCGGCCGGCCCGGCCACGGGGCCAATCTCGGCGACCGCATTGGGCTGAGGGGCAAGTGCCTGCTGCGGTGCCGCTTGTTGGCCGAGCCAGGGGTTGCTCGTGGGGAGTGACGCGGCTGGCGGCCCGATCGGGGCCGGCGGCGGCTGAGCCGGCTGCGGCGCTCGGAGAGCGGCGGAATCCCAGGTCGAACGGACATCGCCGGCGGCGTTCGCGGCGACGGTTCCCATCTGTTGGGCGGCGCCGTTCATCTGCCGCCAGTTCGTGGTCGCCTGTTGGCCCCACTGCTGGGTCTTGGCCTGCGCCTGTTCCGCGGTCTGATTCAACTGCTGGGTCGATTGATTCACCTGCTGATTGGCTTGCTGGGCGTAGTGGTTGGCCGCGGCGCTGGCCTGGTCGGTGTATCCCTGGACCGTCGTGGCAGCCTGGTTGGCGGCGGCCTGGGTTCGATCGACCCCCTGGCCCGTCAAGTTCTGAGCCTGGGCCACGGCTTGTCCGGCGGTTTGCTCGCCGGCCGCCTGCATGGTGGTGGCCCACTGGCGCGACGCGCCGACGCCGGCCTGCAGCGCCACGTTGTCCATCAGCAGGACGTACTGCTCGGCCGATTGCGGGCTGGTGGTGCGAAAGACCTCGAGGCCGGCCGGCGTGCAAACGATGTCGGTCGGCCAGCGATTCACCTGGTATTTTTGAGCGATGCGGGGCTGTTGCCCCGCGTGAATTTTGACCGGAACAAAGTTCCTGCCGATGGCCTCTGCCGCCTGTGGCTGAGTGAAGACGTTTTGCTCGACCTTCAGACACGGTGGGCAATGATCGTTATAAAAATGGAGCAGGACGAGCTTCCGCTGGCCCTCGGCGGCCTGTTGCGCCTGTTCGAGAGTTGCCGCCCAGGGAAACCGGTCTTGAGCCGATAGCGACGTACCCGCCGCGAGCAATCCCACCACCAGGGTCCACTTGCCAAAGGAAGCCATTTCAGTCACCGTTTTCTGGCCCGGATTGCAAAAGCGCTCGAAGTGAAGCTGGGCCCCGGTGATCCTCCCGCCGCTCGGAGCGCACCCAGACAGCCTCCTCCTCTGTATCGGTCTGCCCAGTGCGACGGTTGAATCAATTTTGCCGGTTGTACGGGGATTCGAGCGCCGGCGAGCGCAGTCGTCGCCTTGCGGGATTCCCGCGGGATAGCGCTCTTCATTCCGCGCGCTGCGTTTGCCGAATCAACCCCGCGCGCTGCCGGCACCAGGCTGCCCGCTCCGCCAGGCCCTGCGCGCGGTATAACGGCTCGAGCAGTTCGTAGGTTTCGGGCGGAGCGGGGTCGATTTGCAGGACGCGCTCCAGCGCCGTCACGGCTGCCGCCGCGTTGCCCAGACGTTGCTGGCAGACTCCCAACAACAGCCAGTCGCGCGGATCGCGGCGGAGGGCCGTCAATTGCTCCAGAGAATCCTTCGCCTCTGGCAGGCGATCGTCTTGCAGGTCGAAAGCGGCGAGCAATCGCAACGCGGCAGCCCGGTCGGTGGTCGAAAGCTCCGCTTCCGCCAGGGTCAATCGCGCCCAATGTTCGGCCAGGGGTAGGTCGCCCGCCGCTCCCGCAAGTTCCGCCTTGGCGAGCGCCAGCCGCCCATCGACCAGCCCCGCGGCGAGCGTCGCTTCCACCAGCGGGCGAGCCTCCTTCAAATACCTGACGGCTCCCGGCTGCTGCTGGTGATCGCGATAGTATTGCAGATTGGCCAGCCCCTGCGCATATTGGCGATCCAGCTCGGACAGAAGCGACACGTCGAGAACGGGCGCGAGCGGCAGAAAGCCGGTCGCGGCCACCTTCGGTTTTGAAGATTGCGGCTCGTGGATCCCGACGCGATGGTGAGTGAAGGCGACGTGCGGCACGTCGGTCGGCGTTTGCGGCATGTGACAAGCGGCGCAGTCGTTCTGGTTGCGACTGGTTCGTTCCAAGAGCGGCAACGAGCACGACGGATCGACATGGCACTGCACGCAAGTGGCCCGAAAGTGGCTGGCCCGCTGTGCCGCGGCAACCGGCGCGTGAGCGGGATGGCAGGTCAGGCACGTGAGGCTGCCGCTGGCCTGATAACAACGGCTTTGTCGCATTTGCTCGACGTGGCCGACCACAGTCATTTCACTGGGGGCCGCGCTGTGGCCGTAATCGATCGCGAAGTCTTGCCAGCGCAGGCCGGGGCGGAAGTCGCTCGCCCGCCGGCCGCGAACCGCCACCTGCACTTCGCTCGTCAGATGGCATTGATGGCAAACGGCTTCGGCCAACTCGCGCGGCAGACGCCGGGGGTTGACGATCGTCGGGTCGCCCGCGGGGCCAGGCTCGTCCGTCCCTTGGGCCCACCGGGCGACGTGCAGCGATCCCGGCCCGTGGCACCGCTCGCAACTAATGGCCGTCTCGACCATATTCAGGCGCTGGTCGTTGCCTTGAATGCGCTCGACCGCGCCCGCGTGGCAATAGAGGCAGTCGTCTCCGATGGTTCGCTGGAACGAGCGATGCTCCGCACGGTCGTAGCCGGGCGACATCGCCCACTGCTGGAGCGAGGCATACCAGGTGAGCGGCGATTCGACGAGGAAGCCCGCGTCTTCCACGAGGTAGGTCCGGGCGAAGCGTCCGGATCCCACCAGGTACGACAGCGGATAGTCGGCCAGTTCCAACTCGCCCCCGTCCGCCAGCACCAGCGACTCGCGATGATGCAGCGCGCCCCCGCTTCGCAGCACCTCATAGCGCCGGCCCGAAGCCGCGTGGTCGAGCGTGGCGTCGGGAGGCTGGCCGGCGGGATCGACGCGACTCATCGACCGGCTGTGGGCGGTCATCAAGTACGAAGCGTGCTGGTCGGCATGACACTCGGCGCAGCGCTCGCTCCCCACGTAGCGCGCGTCCGGCCCGGTATTCAAATAGGGGCTAGCGGCAGCTTGCGGAAGCGGGAAATCTCGCCGGCGCGGCCTCTCTGAGATCTCTGGAGCTTCGATTCGGTCGGCCGTACGCCAAGCAGCCACTCCGATGACCACTCCCACGGCGGCTGCCAATAGCGCAAGCCACATGGCGCGACGAGCAAGCGGAAGCCTCGCCGGCGGTTGTCGAGGTCGTGTAGCGCGATGGCGCATCATTCGGGCAGATTGACTCCGGCGGACTCGCCGATCAATCTTTCATTTCCAAGGGGAACTGATTCTCGTCGCCCCGCTTGACCGTGACTTTCAAGCTCGACGTGCCAGGGTCACTATAGTGGCCGGGATAGGGAGGAGGGGGTGGCAGCGAGTAGTCGTTCTCGGTGGCTTCCGCGGCATTCGGCGCCACGGTCACCGTGTATTCGCCCGGAACTGCCCCATCCCCCGGCGACTTGGTGGTCACCGTAAACTTCCCCTCGGCGTCGGTCTCGCCCGATGCCATCTCCCCCTTCGCGGCTCCATCGACGGTTTTAGGAATGAAACCGATCCGTGCATTGGCGACCGGCGCTCCTTTGTAGGTCACCGTGCCGCCGGCCGAGACGGGCGAAGCCGATCCGCAGCCGAGGAGAAAAACAGCCGCCATTCCCAGGAACAGTGCGGAGGCACGCTTCATAGACAGGAAATCCTAAATTAGTAAAAGATCGTCGAGATGGAAGCGTTGGGGGG
>JBBDYF010000195.1:15568-18826 GCA_040901775.1 Pirellulaceae bacterium
CCCCCCCCCCCCAAACGCCCGGTAAGCTCGCCTTAACTGGTCACACTATCGGGAGGCTGACGCCTCCCGCTCGCCTTGGTCTCTATTGCAACTGCGCGGTCTCGCCGCCAAGCATGGTTCCCAGGCTGCGATACATCGTCAGGTCGATGGTCTCGCTGACGAAGCGGACGCTGCCGTCGCCCAAGGCAAACTGCCCCCCGCCCGGATGCAGGCTCATGAACGAGTAATTGTTCGGCCAGTCGGTCCTGGCGCAGAGGAGATCGGCATTCTTGTTCCCCGTCAGGCAGCTCGGGCGCTGCGCTTTCACGTTGAGCGGGATGCCCGTGGTGGCCGTCGTGCCGTTGAACCACCACCACCAGGTGTGCGTACACCAGGCCGGGATCGCCTCGCCGATCATCAAGGTGTTGCTGGTGCCGTCCACGATTTCAGCCATCCGCCGAGTGCTGTGGCGGTTGATGTCGGCCCGGCCGCCGCGAAAGAAGATGCCGTTTCCCGCATCGAGGCCGTCCCTGTTGATGCCCCACTGCGTGATGTTGAAGTTGGGAAGATTGGAACCGGCCGGAGGATTGGCCGTTTGAAAGGTGCCCCAGGCCCAATTCGAGCCGCAAACACCCTTGTAATTGTTCACGCCCCATTCCGGATCGGGGTTCCCGCTGGAACGGTTGGCGCGTCGGAGAGCCAATCGACCCCGGTTGTTGAAGCCGTCGCTGGGGCAGACGTAGGCCGGAACGATCGTCCGCGCGACAAACGCATTGCTCGGGTTATTCGGGTTGTTGACGCTCGTTCCGTTGCGGGGATCGAGCCGGACGTCGAAATTGAAATCGATCATGTCGTAGAGCGGCTTCTGTTCGATGAACGGCAGGATCTGCACCATCCAGCTCGTCGAACGATGCGCGGCATTGACTGGATCGTTCCAGTGGGCGTTGCCGGGAGTAATGCCGTAGTTCATCGGAAAGTTGTTGGTGGTGTCGTGATAGTTGTGACACCCGATCGCCAACTGCTTCAGGTTGTTGCTGCACGAGCTGCGGCGGGCCGCCTCGCGCGCTGCTTGAACCGCCGGCAGCAACAGCGCTACCAGCACGCCGATGATCGCAATGACCACCAGCAACTCCACGAGTGTGAACCCGAGGGAGCGACGAGACTTCGCCATAGACACCTCCGAGAGAAGTAAAGAAAGAAAGGATCGAAAAAGCCGTAGCGTTCGAGATGATAACAGATCGTATCGACAAATGTCAAATTTTTTCACTGACGAAGTGGCCCGCGTGTGAGCCATCCGCGGTGCTCTCTTTCCGACCGAAATTGGTTCCGGCTAGGCCGGGCTGGGCTTCGTCCGTGGTTTCTCCCCATCCGCGAAGAGCCGTGCATCCGCGGTTCATCCCTTCCGATGTTACCTTGTGTCTCTTCGTGCTTTTTGTGGCCACTGCCGGCTGCGGCCTTCGATTCGTAGGATTCGTTTGATTCGTGGTTGTTGACTTTGGTTCCGGCTACGCCGGGCTGTGAAAATCGGTGTTTCATCCGTGGCGACTTCTTGCCAATCGCGCGGCTGTACAGCGCTGCGCCGGTCTGCCATACTCGGCGCAGCATCTCCTACCCAGGAATCCCGCGTATGTCGGCCGACTCGCCCCCCTTCGATCCGTATCGCTCTCCCGCGTTGCCGGAAGGGCCTTATGCCCCCACCGGGCGCAGTGGGCGGCCGGGGTGGCTGACGGCGCTGTGCGTCATTTGCATCGTGATTGGCGCCTTGGGGCTGATGAATGGCCTGTTGGGTATTTTTGGCGCGGTGTTCGGGCAGCAGATTCAGTCGGCCTTCACGCCCAATTCCGGGGCGCAGGGGATGCCGGCCGAAATGCAAAAGCTGCAGCAACAATTACAGGACGAGATGAACGCCGTACAAGGCAAGTTTCTCGTGCCGATTTTGTTGTTCTGCGTCCTCCGCCTGGTAATCGCGGGACTGCTGCTCTATGGCGGCCTGGCCTGCTTGAGCCTCAAAGAACAGGGGCGGACGATTCTGCTGATCGCCTGTGGCCTGGGCATCTTGTTTGAGATTTCGCATGCCATCCTTCAAAGCTTCCTGAACATGGAGGTAATGACCGCCTTCAATGCCTATCTCGAGGGCTTCTTGCAGACGCTGCCACAAGATCAGGCTGGGCCACCCCCCGAAATGCTGCTGAACGTGATGAAAGGGACCTTCGTCGTCGGGCTGGTCTTTCAGTACCTGATCGTGCTGGTAAAGCTCGGTTTTTATCTGTTCGGCGCGTTGTATTTGCAGCGGCAAAAGATCAAAGCCCTGTTCGCCGTGCGGGCCGAAGCGGCCGGTTCCGTGCCGCGGGCGTTGTGATGGGGGATCATGCGATGACTCAGTCCGATTCGCGCGTCGCCGTATACACCGGATCGTTCGACCCGATCACGCTCGGGCACTTGAACGTCATCCAGCGGGCGGCCCGCCTGGTCGATACGTTGATCGTCGGAATCGGCGTCAACGTCGAGAAGGCTTCGCTCTTCTCGCCCGTCGAGCGCGAAGAGCTGGTCGTCACGGCGACCGAACACATCAAGAATGTCGAGATTCGCTCGTTTTCTTGCCTGGCGGTCAATTTCGTCCGCCAATGCGGCGCCCGCGTGATGGTCCGGGGCGTGCGCCCGCTGACCGATCTGGCGGGCGAATTCACCATGATGATGGCCAACAAGCATCTCGATCCGGGCATCGAGACGGTGTTTCTCATGGCCGACGAAGAGTTCGCCCACGTTTCCAGCTCGTTGATCAAGCAGATCACGCCCCTGGCCGACGACGACATGCTGGCCCGCTTCGTCCCCGAATCGATCATCCCCGCGATCCGAGCGAAGATTCAGCGCAAGGTCTGATTCCGGCTGTCCTCTTTAGCCACTGTGTTGGCCGCAGCAGGGTGAGTTTCGCTGATCGCTGTTCGCACTTTTTCAGCAGCGCTGGTTTCGCCACTCAATTGCAAGTCTTTGGAACCCCAGCACTTGCGCCACGATTAGCGATTCGTCAAACTCGTTTCGCTGATCGAACCGATTAGCGAAACGAGCCGAACTCGCGGCTCCCCTCGACGCGGAACAACCAACTCGACGTTTGCCGCGCGGGCAACGTCTGCTCCTTTCAACGCCAAGGGGCGAAGGAAGCAAAGTCGCGGTGGGAGTCGGCATTTCGCTAATCGCTGTTCGCTCTTTTTCGGCAGCGCTGGTTTCGCTACTCAATTGCAAGTCTTTGGAACCCCAGCACTTGCGCCACGATTAGCGATT
>JBBDYF010000196.1:0-18692 GCA_040901775.1 Pirellulaceae bacterium
CGGTATGGGTGGCGGCGGTGGCGGCGGCTTCTTTGCCGTCGAGGACGACCTGTCGCTCGGTGCCAAGTCGCAACCGGCCGCAGCGCCGGCCGCGGCGAGCCAGTCCCAGGTGCGTCGTCCGGCAGCCAAGGCCCAACCGAAGGCCGCAATCGAGCGGATCGCGGTTCCGGTCTCTGCCGACCAGACTGTCGCCCAGGCGTGGGAAAAATACTTCAGCGAGCAAGAGGCCATGTTGGCCGCTCGGCAGGATTCGGCCGCGGCGATCCAGCACCTGCTGGCCCGCGTGCGCGAGACGGTGCGGCAACTGATGCACGAGAAAAAGTACAGCGAAGTTCCGGTGATGGTCCAGGCCGCCTTGCGGCATGGCGTGATCGAGGCGTGGATGTACGAGGCGATGGGGCTGGCCATCCGGGCAGACGTGAATGCCGCGCCGGAAGACCTGGAGCGGGCCCTGCTTTCGGCCGTCGATTTTGCCACGACCGACGAAGAAGTATTGTTCATCGCCACGTATATGGCCGACCTGGGTCTGCACGAGCGGGCTCTCAGTTTGTGCCGCCAGTTGGCCAAGGCCGATCCCGACCGTCCCGAACCCTACGTGCAAGGTCTGGCATTGGCCAAGCGACTGGGCGACATCGAAGGAATCCAGTGGTCCACCGCGGGCATTCTGCGGCAGTCTTGGAGCGACGAAGATCGCTCGCTCGCCGGCCAGGCGTATCGGATTGCCAAGACCACCTACGAACAGTTGCTGGCCGAGGACAAAACAGCAGAGGCCCAAGCCTTCGACAAGGCGATTCGCGCCGCTCAAGAACGCGACTTGGTGGTGGTGGTCTCGTGGACGGGCGACGCCGACGTCGATATTTCGATGGAAGAGCCGGCCGGCACGATCTGCTCGGAGCGTCAGCCGCGATCGACTGCCGGGGGCGTCCACATGGGCGATTTGGCCCTGGGGGCGGGCGCCGGCGCGGCGGGGGCCAAGGGGCTTTCCGAGGCCTACGTGTGCGGCAAAGCCTTTGCCGGCGACTATCGCCTGATTCTCAAGAACATCTGGGGCCGGCCTACCAGCGGCAAGGTGACCGTGGACGTTTACACGCACTATGGCACCGACAAGCAAGAGATGTTTCGCGAGCAGATCGAGATGAAGGAAAATATTGCCGCGGTCGATTTCAAGGTGCATGAAGGCCGCCGGAAGGATGCCTTGCCCGAGGTGCAGGTGGCCAACGTCGTCAAGGTGCAGAACGCCGTCAATCGGGCGGTTCTCGCCCAGCAGTTGGCCGCGATGGACGACAGCGAAGCGGCCCGCGACTTTGCCGCCTCGCTGGCGCTGGCCCGGCGCAGTGGGCTCGGCCGGCCGTTCTTCCGCCGCGGAGCGGTGGGCTACTCGGTGACGCCGACGATCATTCCCGAAGGGGCGTCGATGGCCGCGGTGGCGGTCATCTCGGCCGATCGGCGGTACGTCCGGATCACTCCCGAACCGTTCTTCTCGCAGATCACCGAGGTTTCCACCTTCAACATCGTCACCGGCGGAAGCACGACCCAGGGTCAAGGCGGCGCTGGCGGCGGCACCGGCTTCGGCGGCGCTGGCGGCGGCGGCGGCGGTGGATTCTTGTAGTGGTTTAGAATTCGGGTGCCACGTCCCACGCTTGCGTGGGCGTGTCGTAGTGCGGTTCGCAAGCCCACGCTGGGCGCTTACTTGGCGGCGGGCGCATGCCGCACCAGCCCCGGCACGGCATCCAGTTCCAGGCTTTCGACCTGGCCGGCGCGCAGGCGCTCGAAGGCGATGGCCCCCATCACGGCGTTGTCGGTACACAACTCGGGCGGAGCGATGAATAGTTCGATGCCTCGCTCGGCGGCCCTTTCGGTTAGCTTCGTTCGCAGCAGTCGATTGGCCGCGACCCCGCCCCCGACGCACAGCCTGCCCAGGCCCGTTCGGGCCAATGCCAGCAAGGTCTTATCGACCAGGCTATCGACGACGGCGGCTTGAAAACTGGCCGCCAGATCGGCGACTTGCTGGGGCGTCAGCCGGACGGATCGGAAATCGGGACGGCCCGGCCCGGCAATTGCATACCGCACCGCCGTCTTCAGCCCGCTAAAGCTGAAATCGAGCCGCTCCTTGTCGTGCGCCAGTGCCCGCGGAAAAGCATGGGCGCGGGGATTTCCCCGCTCGGCCGCCTGGGCGACGGCCGGCCCGCCCGGAAACCCCAGGCCGAGCATGCTGGCCACCTTGTCGAATGCCTCGCCCGCGGCGTCGTCGATCGTCCCTCCCAAGTATCCGAAGTTCGTCGGGGCCTGGCAGCGGTACAGACTGGTATGCCCACCGCTGACGATCAGGCCCAGGCAGGGAAACACGTCGCGGCCGGCGGCCATCCGGCAGGCGTAAATGTGGGCGTGCAGGTGATTGATCGCCACCAGCGGCTTGGCCGCCGCCAGGCAGAGCGCCTTCGCCGCGACCACCCCCACCAACAACGAGCCGGCCAGGCCCGGCGTATTGGCGACGGCAATCGCGTCGAGCTGGGCCAGCGTCGCGCCCGCCTGCCGCAGCGCCTCGTCGATGACGGGCAGAATCCGCTCGACGTGGGCCCGGGCCGCGATTTCGGGAACCACGCCCGCGAATCGCGCGTGCAATTCGTGCTGCGAGGCGACCACCGACGACAGCACCGACAGGTCTTCGGCCACCACGGCGGCGGCCGTTTCGTCGCAAGTGGTTTCGATCGCCAGAATCCGCCGGTTCATCGATTAGGTCCGCGGCATTGGAGCGAGGGACATACTAAGCGCGACGCGTGAGCGAGGGACCTACTAAGCGCGACGCGTGAGCGAGGGACCTACTAAGCGCGACACATGAGCGAGGGACCGCGATTGTCCCTCGCTGACGCATCGGGTTCGTGCAAGCGTTAACGCGGAGCCACCTAAAAATCGTACCACACGCCCGCGCCGATCTGGTGCTCGAACTGGTTGTAGAACGAGTACTGGTTGCTCATCCCGTTGAAATAGTGCAGCCCGGCGCGCAGCAAATGGCTGGTGCGGTCGCCGCGCCAGGCCCAGCCCGCTTGCAGCACGAAGCTGCCCGAATAGTCCAGCTCTTCCTGCAGGTGGCCATGCACCGCGAAGAAAGGCGCCCCGGCCAGGCCCGTCGGCCGGGACGGCGCGTAGTCCACCCCAAAGCGGAACTCCCACTCTTTGGAGACATCGGCATAGATCCCCGCCCAGCCCACCTCGCCGTACAGCCGCAGGTTGTCGGTCCAGTAATAGGCGTAGCCCAGGATCATCGTATCGCGAACGTAGTTGAGCCGCTCGTAGTCCGGGTTCTTCACCTGGTACTCGTCGCCGGTGTGCGACGACAGGTGGTAGTAACCAAACTTCCAGCGCTGCCGTCCGTAGCCATAGGTCAGCGGAATGCCGCAGCGAAAGTCGGCCGCCCGCATGTCGCGTTCGTCGTCGGGATCGAGCCGAATCTGGCCCGAGCCTTCCAGATCGAGCTGCCATCCCTGCGGCCAGGCCCCTTCGACCGTGCCCAAGCGGATCAGGCCGACGTGGCCGCCAAGCGTGGTGTCCCACAGGTTGCCGTCCCCCTCGTCGTGAAAAATCTGCGTTCCCAGCCGCGACTCTTTGGGATCGGCCAGGTAGGCCTTATAAATCAGCCCGCTAGGCAAAAGCTGCCAGCTCCAATCTTCGCCCGGCGCGGTGGGGCCGGCACTGGCGGCCAGGTAGGCATCCAGGTCGAAATACTCGTCGGCCGGTCCCAGCTCTGGCATCGGCTGGCCCGGCAGCGCTGCCTGGCCCGGCTGTGTTGTCTCGCCGGGGAAGGGCTCGATCGTCGAGAGCGGCGGCAGCGGCGGCAGCGGCTCGATTTGCGCAAAGGCGGCCGCGGGCGCCACTTGCACCAAGAGCGCCGCGAGGCAAACCAGTCGCAACTTTGCTACAACCTGAACCACGTACGTTGGCCCTCACAGGTCCTTCTTCCCGCACCAGCGGCACATTGGGAACTTCGGCCGCGCGGGACCGGAATCTTCGGCACTTGGGCCACGGCCGGTACATGCGGAGCAGCGGGTAAAGAAGGCAAGCCTCGCGTAGTTTAGCCAGTCCACCCAGGCGGCAGTAGAGTGAAACCCGCTGGGGCGATAACTCCTGTTCTTGCAAGTGGTTAGGCTCCGGCACTCTCGGAAAATCGCCGCCCCTGGCCTAGAATGCCCGCCGAGCGAAGGTTATCGACGCTAGCTTGTCTTGTCGGCAAACTTGTCCTGGCAGCAACTTGTCCCATGACCAAGACGAACATCGCGATTCTCGGCGGCGGCATCGTCGGCCTGGCGACGGCCTACCAGTTGACCGTGCGCTATCCGGGCCTCGCGCCCCTCGTGTTCGAGAAAGAAGCCGAGGTGGGCCGGCACCAGACGGGGCACAACTCGGGCGTGCTCCATTCGGGAATCTATTACAAGCCGGGCTCGCTGCGGGCCGCCAATTGCCGCACCGGCAAGCGGGCGATGGAAGAATTCTGTACGGCTCAGGGGGTGCCCTACGAGATTTGCGGCAAGGTGATCGTCGCGGTGGACGAGGCGGAAGTGCCGGCCCTGGCCCGCATCTTCGAGCGGGGGCAATTGAACGGCGTTTCGTGCGAACTGATCGGTCCAGATCGCCTCGCCGAGCTCGAGCCGCACGCCGCCGGCGTGCAAGCGATTCATGTGCCCGAGGCGGGGATTGTCAACTACCGCCAAGTCTGTCAGAAAATGGCCGAGCTGGTGCGCGAGCGCGGCGGCGAGGTGCGCACCTCGGCCCGCGTGACCGGCTTGCAGCAGTCGGGGTCGGCCGTCGAGGTGCAAACGACGGCCGGCGATGTGACCGCTGACTATGCCGTCGGCTGTTGCGGCTTGTACAGCGACCGAGTGGCACGGCTGGCCGGCCACACGATCGGCGCGCAAATCGTGCCGTTTCGCGGCGAGTATTTCGAGCTGGTCCCCGCGGCCCGGCACCTGTGCCGCAACCTGATCTACCCGGTGCCCGATCCCAGCTTTCCGTTCTTGGGGGTTCACTTCACGCGGATGATCGAGGGGGGGGTCGAGTGCGGCCCCAACGCGGTGCTCGCCTTTGCCCGCGAAGGGTACAAAAAGACCGACATCAACCTGGGCGACTTGTGCGAGACGCTCGCCTTCCCCGGCTTCCGCAAGCTGGCCATGAAATACTGGCGCTTGGGCGCGGGCGAAATGTGGCGCTCGTGGAGCAAGCGGGCGTTCGTGCGGGCCTTGTCGCGGCTGATCCCCGAAATCCGCGGCGAGCACCTCGTGCCCGCGCGGGCCGGGGTGCGGGCCCAGGCGGTCGCCGCCGACGGCAGCATGGTCGATGATTTTCTGATTCATGCCGAGGGGCGGGTGGTTCACGTTTTGAACGCTCCCTCGCCCGCGGCCACGTCGTCGCTCAACGTCGGCGCTCTGGTGGTCGCCAAGCTGGCCGAGCAGCTTGGCCCGCCGTTCGGCGAGCGGGAGGAGTGAGCCTCCCGATGGGCCCCGCGGGAGATGAACTGCATAGCCGCGACCATTGGTCGCGCTCTTCACACGCCAGATCCGCCCGGCGGACGGAACCGACAAGCTCGTGGACGTTGGACAGCCTGGCCAGCGTGGTCGATAATGTATAGATCGCGCTATTAGCGATTTCCGAAAGGCCCAGCATGACGACCGCCCTCGAAACGACGCAGCTTTGGACGGCCCAACGGCTCTACGAGCGGTTCGGCCCGATCCCGCTCTACCGGGTGCGGACGACGCCCCATCCAGGCACCGCCACCGAGGATGACGTGGTCTGGCTCGACGACCACGAAGACCGGTTGTGCGAACTTGTGGATGGCATCCTGGTGGAGAAAGCAATGGGCGCTTACGAATCGATGCTGGGGGTTGAGATTGCCAGCTTGCTCCGAAACTGGGTCAAGCCGCGGAAGCTCGGCACTATCTTGGGAGCCGACGGGCTGCTCAAGCTCGCCCCGGGGCTCGTCCGCATTCCAGATGTAGCCTACTTCGCGATGGAGAAGTTTCCCACCGGCCGCTTTCCCAGGGCGAAGATTCTGCCGCTCGCCCCCGATCTTGCCGTCGAGGTGCTCAGCGACAGCAATACGAAAAAGGAAATGGCCGAAAAGCTGAGCGACTATTTTACGGCCGGCGCGCGGCTGGTCTGGTACGTCGATTCCAAGGCGCAGCAGGTGCAAGTCTTTACAGACCCGACCCATAGCCAAATGGTTAAGGTCGATCAGTTTTTGGACGGCGGGGAAGTGCTACCTGGGTTCGCACTGAACTTGCGCGAATTGTTCGCCGAGTTGCCGCCGGAATAGGCAGTTCGGCGGCGAGTACAGTTTGCTCGATGACCGTCACTGAGCTGCCAGCTCGACGAATGGCTACTGACGCAGCTTCGGACCGTGCCGCTTGAGTCGTTCCCGTTCAAGTTCGATTTTCTTGATCCACGCCTGGTCGAGCGGCGGAAAGGCATCCAAAAGCTGCGAGCCGACGCCCTGGCGCTGCACATAGCGAATCTTGTTGGCGCTGGAGGTCCGAATGTAGTGGGCCTGAATGCCGTCCAGGGCCCATACCCGTCCCGCTTTGGCCCACCGGCGATCCGCTTCCGACACGCCCAGCAAAGGCACATCGACGCTTTCTGCCTGAGGCTTCGCAGCGCCCGACCCCAGGACCACGGGCCGCAGCACCACGTACGTAGTACCGTCATTGGCTTCGGCCGTGTCGATGAGTTCGGCAAATTCCAGCGGCCGCTCGTTGCGGTCGCGCCAAATCCGCACGTTCGAGTCGCTCTCCTTGTCGAGTAGAAGGGCCGTCTTCGCCGCGTCGTCGCCCAATCGTAGCGGGCCGCCGAATAGCGGCGGCGCGCCTGCCTGCTTGAAATCTACCAACCCGGTCACCAGCTCAAACCGCTGCGGCTGGCTCATGTGAAAGTTGACCGTGCAAAAGTCGAACGGCACCAGGCGGCTGCGGCAGATCGTGTAATCTAGCGGCTGGCCCGCCTTTTTAGGAATCGTCCACAGGTCGGCGAGGATGGAGGGCCGCCCGCGGATCGGAAACTGCCCCTCCACATACTCGCGTTTGCTGCCGGTGGTGACGAGAAAGACCTGTACGTTGCCGCGCAGCTTGCCCAGCCGGGCAGATTGCTTAAGATCCTGGGCGAACAACAGCGTCAGCAAATCGTGGACGCTCAAGCGATTGCGTGGCAGCCGCACGCCCAACTTCAAGAGCCCTTCCTCGAAGGCCGCGACATTTCCCGTCGGATCGAACGCAAACGTCTGGCCGGAGGTTCGTATCCAGCCTTCGTGAATGGTGAATTTTCCGGCCGCGGACGGAGGCTCAATGAGCAGCAGGGCCTCCTCGACGTGCTCCGTGGGCTCCTCGGCCGCCGCGTTGGCGGGCTCGGTGCTGGCCGCGCGGACTTCAAGCCAGCGGCAGGCGGCCCCCTTCAACAGTTCGTTGCCACCCATGCGCAACTCAGCTCGAAACGTAATTGCCGGGAGCGAATCCCGCTCCAGCTTGCCGACATACGAAACCCAGGCGCCCTCGTCCTTGGGAAGCGAGGATTCGGCGATCGGGTCGGGATCTTGTTTCGCCAAACTGGCCGTAAGTTTCGCCTCGGCTCGTCGCTCGTCCTTGCTGGGAGGCGAGGGAAGGGTGGTGCGATCGCAGTGCGCGTAGTTGCACGAAGCCACCAGTTGCCTGCTAAACACGTGTAGCCTTACAAATCCGAATGGCACCTCGTCGCTGGAGGCCAGCTCGTAGCCTTCGCTGGCCAGCGGCAGATCCTCTGCCGAGGCTGATCGAACGACCTGCGAAAGCACGCCGCTGATCGTCTCCTCGGACGGAACTCGCCCGCTCGCGGCGGAAAGGTTGGCCCGCAGCGTTCGCATCGTGGGCGAGGCCGTCGGAACATCGGCATCCATCAGGAGCAAAAGCACCTGCTGGACACTCAATCGCTCCGGCGGCAGATAAAGCTGCAACTCCTGCGCCCGGTAGGCCAGCGTGTCCGACTTGTCGTATTCGACGGTTAGCTGCTGGAGCTTTTCCGAGGGAAATTGATGGGCCAGTCGCTGAGAGATCGACTCGCTGCGCGCGGTGAGCCAGCCCTCTTTTACCACTAGCTTGCGTACCCGCTGGTAATGGGCCACCTCCACGAGCAGTAGGCCCGTCTCGGTATAATTGCCTGCCGGCGACTGAGTGACGACTTCGACTTCGATCCACCGGTCCGCGGGACGCTCTGCCGGGACGCCCGCCGCAGGCTCCGCGTCGAGGGCGCGAAGCGTGAGTGTAAAGGGGGTTGCTTTGTCGATCGGCAGCCCCGCGTGCCACAGCGAGCCGGTCAGATGAACCATCGGCCCGGCCGCGTCGGGAATCGTGGCATACAGCCTAGGTTCCTGCGACGATGGCTCAACCACCGGCGGCAGGCCGACCTCGAGCCGCTGGGACTGGCGTGCGGCGAATTTCATCTGCGTGGAGCCCAGTTTCAGATCCGAGTGGTCGGCGACGAACTGGTAGCTGCCCGGCGGAAGTTCGTTGGCCCCGGCCCGCAGGCGCACGGCTTGCCCTCCCGCATCGATGGCCCAAATCGCATGGTCCTGCAGGAACTGCGGTAAGCGCGGATCGTCGCCGGCGACGATGAGGCTGGCCAGCGCGGGTCCGGGGATTGGAGGATCGTTATTGAGCAAGTCTCCGATCCACGCTCCCACGGCCAGCAGCGCCGCCGCGCTGGTGCCGATGGCTGCCGCCAGCAGCCACCGCCGGCGATCGTTCGATCCGATTGACAAGGGCGGGTTGTCCATAGTGTTTCCGCCGCCCGCGCGGCCGACAGCGCTGCCCGCGAGGCGACCGGAGGCGGCGACCGGTGGCGGCGTCGGGGGCCGCTCGGCTCGATCATCGGGACGCTTTCGCGACGCGCGCCACAACTCTGCCGCATCGACCCCGGCGGCTAGCGGAGCGAGCGACTCGGCCACCTGGGCCATGCTCTGAAGGCGGTCGTTCGGGGCCGGCGCAAGCATGGCATGCAGCAATCCGCGCAGTTCGGCAGGCACGTCGTCGCGGAGCGACTGAATTCCCGGGAGCATGGCCGCCGACTGTCCGCGGGCCAGGGGAAGCCCACCCGCCAGCAGGCAATAGAGAGTCACGCCCAGGCTGTACACATCGGCCCGGGCATCGACCGACTTGCTTCGGGCAAGCTGCTCCGGCGACATGTAGAGCAACGTCCCGATCATCTGGCCGTCGAGCGTCAGGTCGAGCTTTTCGCTGGCCTGCTGCTGGAACTGGGCCAATCCCAGATCCAACACCTTGACTTGTCCCTCGGGCGCGAGCATCAGGTTCGAAGGTTTCACGTCGCGATGCACGAGGTTGTGCTCGTGGGCGTGGGCCAGGCCCAAGGCGGCTTGGCGGATCAGCTCGGACGCCTCCGGAACCGACAGCGGCCCGAGCGAGCGGACCAGCTCGTCCAAGTCGATACCGGCGACGTACTCCATTACCAGGAAATAGACCCCCCGCTCTTCGCCCGCATCGAGGGCCCGGACAATGTGGGGATGATCGAGCCTCCCGATCGCCCGCATCTCGCGCTCGAACCGTGAGATGGCTTGCGGATTGGCGGTGGAATCGGCCTTCATGATCTTCAGGGCGACCATTTTTTCCAGGCGGGTGTGCATCGCCAGATAGACGGTGCCCATGCCCCCTTCGCCCAATTTCTGCAGCAGGCGGTAGCTACGAATCTGCGGGGCAACCGCGATGGTGGGGTCACTGACCGAGGGATCGGGAGTCGCGGGTGCGGGCGTTGAGAGCTTAGGATTCGAGTTCGAGCGGAAGTTGCCGATCGTCGCCAGGGCAACGGCCAGTTCGGGCTCGTGCTCGGCGGAATCGGCCATCACGGCCACGCGGGCGGTGGCTAGCAGGGCGTCGCCGTGGGGTTGGTGCCCCGCCGCCAACGCCTGGCAGCGAGGGCAGGTTTGCAGGTGTTGCTCCACCTGCCGGGCCGCAAGGTCGGACACTCGGCCGGCGAGGTAGTCGCTGAGTTGGACTTGGTTCAGGCAGCGCGGTTGCATGGCAATTTCTCGCTCGGGCGGGCCGGCCGGGGGCCAAGCGTGGGACTTATGGTTCAGGGAGCGTGGTTGCATGGCGATTCCCCTGGGGCAAGGTGGTACCCATTCAACGCCAATCCTTCACGCGATTATCTTACTCGTCGGCCGAACCCTTCCACCCTGCCAACGTCTCGCGCAGCCGCCGCAGCACCCGCGAACGCGCCATGCAGACGGCGGCGGGCGTAAGCTTCAACAAGGCGGCGATGTCGCCGGTTTGCTCTTCATCGACGGCCGAACGCCAGAAGGCCTGCCAGGTGACCGGGCTGAAATCCTGCTCAATTATCCGCAGTGCGCGCCGCACCAGCAGCGACATTTCGCTCGGGTCGCCCACCGACGAGTCGCCACCCTCGCTGGCCAGCTCGATTGCCGCCTCAACCGACGCGGGGCCAGAGCTTTGCCCCACGGCGGCGGGCTCAGCTTTCCGTTGGCGGTAGTGGTCCATCAGTTTCGAGCGAAAGATCGTCCACAGCCAGCCGCGGAAGGTGGCGTCGGCCCGATCGAAGTCAAATCGGTCGATGCCGGTCGCGACTGCCAGGAAGACGTTCTGAGTCACGTCTGCGGCGTCCGATGATTGCAGCCCGGCCCGCCGGCACCAGCCATAGACTGCGGGGCCATAGATCTGCGTCATTCGCTGCCAGGCCGACTCGCTCCGCTGACGAACCTGCTGGAGGAGCGAGGCTGACGTCGAGGGAGAGTCAAGTTGCGTCATTGCAATTCCCGGCGACCCGGCTGCAGTTCGCGTCTGCCCATACAACGCGACGCTTTCACGCAAAACCGCGCGGCCGGCCCAACGAGAAGTCAATGTAGTTTGCCCGCGGTGCATAGAATATAGACTGCTGCACAAAGCGGCCATTCCCGCGGCTGGCGGTGCCGCATAAACGATCTATAATCGGCGTGACTCACCATCGGCGTTTGGCCCGCCGTTCCCACTAATCCTGTTCACCATCGCGCCTGCCTGTCGCATGACTACGCTCGCCCTGCCGTCGCTTGTCGCTTCGCTCCGCCAGATCGTCGGTGCGGAAAACGTGCTCGCCGCGCGCAGCGATCTGATGGTCTATGAGTGCGACGGCTTCACGATCGAAAAAAACAGCCCCGATGTGGTCGTCTTTCCGCGACATACGGCCGACGTGGCCCAGATCGTGCGGCTGTGCAACCGCCTGGGGGTCCCCTTTCTGCCGCGCGGCGCGGGCACCAGCCTGGCCGGCGGCTGCCTGCCGGTCGGCGGCGGCGTGATGATCGTGCTGACCCGGATGAAGCAGATTCTGGAGATCAACCTCCGCGATCGCTATGCCATCGTCGAGCCGGGAGTGGTGAACGTCTGGCTGACCAACGCCTTGAAGGGGACCGGCTTTCACTATGCTCCCGATCCGTCGAGCCAGGGGGCCTGCACGATCGGCGGCAACGTGGCGACGAATTCGGGTGGGCCGCACACGCTGAAATACGGCGTCACCGTCAACCACGTGCTGGGGGTCGAGGCGGTGCTGGCCGATGGCCGCGTGGTGCGGATTGGCGGCCCGGCCGAAGACCCCGTCGGCCTGGATCTGGTCGGCGCGGTGGTCGGCAGCGAGGGGACGCTCGCCATCGTCACCAAGGTGTGGGTCCGGCTGACGCGCAATCCGCAAGGGCATCGCACGATGCTGGGGATCTTCGAGTCCGTCGAAGACGCCACCAACGCCATCAGCGAGATCATCGGCGCGGGGATCGTCCCGGCGGCGCTCGAAATGATGGACCAGGGAATCCTCGCCGCAGTCGAGGCGGCCTTTGCGTTCGGCTTTCCGCTCGACGCCCAGGCGATTTTGCTGATCGAAGTCGATGGACTGGAAGCGGGGCTCGACCAGCAGCGCGACCAGATTGTCGCGCTGTGCCTGAAGTGCGGGGCGCGCGAAGTGCGCCAGGCGGAGGGCGAAAAAGAACGCCTGAAACTGTGGAAGTGCCGCAAGCAGGCTTTTGGGGCGATCGGCCGCCTCAGCCCCAGCTACTGCACGCAGGACGGCGTGGTGCCCCGCACCCAGTTGCCGCACATTGCAAAAAAGATCACCGAGATCGGCAGCCGGTGGGGGATTCGGATCGTCAACGTCTTTCACGCGGGGGACGGCAACATCCATCCCATTTTGTTGTTCGACGAGCGCGACGCGGAGCAGACCGAGCGGGTCTTGAAGGCGAGCAACGAGATTCTCGAGGCCTGCCTCGAATGCGGCGGCAGCGTGACGGGCGAGCACGGCATCGGCGTCGAGAAGATCCACTTCATGCGCAAGATGTTTACCGACAGCGACCTGGCGGCCATGAAGGACCTGCGCGACGCCTTCAATCCTAAGAACAATCTCAGCCCCGACAAGCTATTGCCCACCGCCGGCGCGTGCGGCATGGAGCAGAAGCACCCAGGGCGGCGGGCGGCGCTGTGAAGTGGGTGGAGTCACATGATGCGTTCTTTTATTTTGATCGGCGTCGGGGCTGCGATGGCAGTCGCCATCGGAATTGTCGCTCCTCCCTTCTCATCCGCGAAAATCCGCGCCATCCACGGTTTTCTCTCTCTCTCTCTCTCTCCCTCCGCCCGAACTTGGCCAGCGGCAGCCATTGACGATGACCGACGCACAAGGATTCACTCGATTGGCTGACGCGGAGCGAATAGCCAATTCTCTGCGGAAGAACTTCGGAACCGCGCGGCGTTTTTCAACGATCCAATTCAACATTCGGTGTCTTTCGCTATCGACGTTTGGCGGTGACTAGCTAGAATGAATCGACCTAAGTCCAGCCCGAGTAGGGACATAGGCGCAAGGGCGACTAGCTCAGTTGGTTAGAGCATCTCGTTTACACCGAGAGGGTCGGGGGTTCGAGTCCCTCGTCGCCCACACCCCGGCTTTGCAGAGTTTCGCACAATGTCGCGGACCCTAGCAAAGCCGGGGCTATTTCATGCGCGGAGCTTGTCGCGTGCGACTCCCCGCTACCCATTGCGTGCGATTGCTGCGCCGGATTCTGCGCCGCGCTTTCGTCGCCTAAACCCGCCGGCGTCGTGGCTCGCTCAATGTCGGCGTCGGTCACTTGCCAATAGTGCTTGTTGGCAACGATCGTGCTGTGTCCCAACCAGGCCGCCGCCACATGCGCAGGAAACTCGTTGGCCAGTTCAGTAGCCCGGCTCGCCCGCAAGTTTTGGAGCAGACGCTTGGTCTGGCTCCAATGCGTCAACGTGCTTGCCTTCACGTCCGACCGCTTGCCGAAGTAGCTTTCCAAGTGGCCGCCAAGTGTCGCCGCTGGCTTCCCTTCAGGGTCCAAAATCAATCCCACGCGGGCCAGCTTGCCGGCGAGGGCCGGCTCCAACCCGGCCACCCAACGCGAGGTGTCGGCATCGACCGCATGGCCCGTTATCTTCGCGGCGAGCAATTGCTCCACGCGGACCTTGATTGCTTCGGCCATCCTTTGGGAAACCTTGCCCAGCCGGATCGTCGGCCGCTTGCCGTCGGGGGCGATGAACAGAATTCGCCGGTTGCCGTTTTTCTCGCGTGCGATGCTGGCCATAGCTCACTTGCCTTTCGTGTCGGGCTTTCGACCCAGGTGAATTGTCAGTTGCAAACACTCGCCCAGGGCGTTCAAGGCTTCCATCGAAAGCCCACGGTGCCCGTTGTAGAACTTCGCCAAGGCGCTTTCGTCGATGCCGGTTCGCTTGGCAATTTCGTATCGCGTCAGCCCGCAATCTTCGATTGCTTGCCGCAATTGATCGGTCAGTTTTTTTGGTTGTTTCTTCGCCATGCCGGCTATCCTATCGACTACTGGCCGTTGTGTCCAGCACTCTTTCCGTACCAAATGGGGAAGTCGAGAAACCGACCGCATCGGCCGCAATCCCGCCGGGTGGTAGTTCCGTTGTGCGGGGCATGGCATAACACCACGTCACGCCAGGTTGTCGAACCGCATCGGCAAATCGGCTTGAGTTGCTGGAGTGTTTGGACGGGTCTATGGGGATTGCTTACCGGCTTTGCGGGCGGGGACGGCTCGGGGTGCAGCATCGCCAGCAATTCGGCCTTGTGGGCCTTCAGTCGGTCCAACAGGTCGGTCGTTAGGGCCGAACGGGGATGAAACCGCAGTCGCTCGCCCTCGGCTTCCAACCGGATGCCCAGCCGGTCCAGGTCCAACAACAGCTCGCGCGCACTCATACTTCCCCCCATTCGCGGTCGGCTTGCGTTTCGGGGGCGTCAACAGCGTCAACGTCAACGGTATTGCTGTTTTTGCCGGGCAACGTGCTATTACCGTTGACGGTTGCCCGCGTTGCCAGGCGAAAATGTCGCGTCGGTTGCCCGCGCCGGCCAGGTGGGGTCGGTTCCCAATTCCCCCAGCCGGCCTTCGCCAGTTGTTCCAGGGTCGTTTCCGCCGCGCCGGCTTCGCGCAACCACCGGCAACCCATTTGCACGTCGCGGGGAGTTGCCGATCCGCCCTTGCGTTCGATCCACTCGACAAGCCGGCGTCGGTCGCGGTCTTCGTTGGATTCGCCCAACAGCGAGTACACCCGCCGGGCTTCCCCCTTGAACCAATTCGCCAGTCGAATGCCGGCCGCCATGCTGGCCGCGTCCACAACGTCGGCGCTCGCCAACGTTGGATCGTCGGCCGCCCAGCGGGCAAAATGAACCACCAGCGCTAACCGGGCCGCATATTCTTCCAACTTGCTCCATGCGGCCGACAATTCCCCGGCCAGGTCGGCTTGCTCTTGGGCGTGGGTGTTGTAGTACGCTTTCCATGCCGTCTTGGCTTCCGCCGTCAAACCGACCGCGACGGGGCGCAGTTCGCCTTCGTCGCTTTCGGTCGATTGCAGTTCGTACAGCCGATCCACCAGCCGGGCGATTTCCGCTTCGGCCGCAGGGTCAATGTCGGCTTCGGTCCAGCGCTTTGCCATGCGCGGCGGGCAGGTCAGCAGCAATCGGGCAGCCAAACCGGATTCCCGATGCTCGCTTCCCAACGCGCGATGCAGAATCGCCGGCTGGATTCCGCCGCACACGCAAACCGCCGCTTGGGGAACGTAAATCGTGCGCGGGATGCCCGTCTTGCGATCCACGATGATGCTTTCGCCATTGTGCATACTCAGCCAATGGGCCGCGTCCGCGCCCCCCTTGCCGCCCGAGTAACGGTCAAACGATCCAATCCAACCGGCCAGTTCGTCGCGGGCCAAGAGCAACCCACGCGGATTCGCCAGCAGCAGCGGGGCCAGTGCTTCGACGGTGGTATCACTCACGATGCAACGATCCGCGTGCGGCGCTTCTGGCTTCTCGGGTGGATCGTTGGTCGCTTTCTTGTCCCGTTTCCACTCGGCGAATGCCTTGTCGTAGTGGGCTAGGTCGGCCTCGTAGTTGCGCATCGCGTCGGCGTGCCGTTCCAGGGCCTTTCGCTGCCGCTCCCGAACAGGGCGCATGACCAGTTTGAATGCCGGCGTCTTGGCCGTGCCGCTTTCGCCCACAATCGCCACCCACAGAATCGCGGGCGCAGCCCAGCCGCGCTTCAACTGGACGCGCCGCGTACTGCCAATCGCCGCCGCCAGTGCGGTAAGCAATGGCAGGGCCAGGTAGGAAGAATCACACCCTATCGCCTTCGCGCCGGCCGCTACAAAGCCCCGTAGCGGTTCGGGCAAAGCATTGATGGGAAACGGCTCATGGCTCTGGACGGGGGCTGCCGGTCGCGCTACATTCAAGGGCTCGGCTTCGTCGGCCAAGGCTTCCACGATCCGCAGCAGGTCATCGGCGTTGGTTTCCGTATGGCGCGCCACGAAGTCGCCCGCGTCACCGTGGGCGGGCAAGTCCGGCAGTTCGACCAGCTTGACCACCGGGGCCGGCGTCAGCTTCGCCAGTAGCGCCGCCACGGCGTCGGCGTACTTGCCGCCGGGCGAATCATTGTCGGGCAGGACTATGATTTCCTTGCCGGCCAGGGGCCGCCAATCGGCTTTGCCGGGCGATTCGCAGCCGTGGGCCGAAGTTGTCGCGGTCAACCCAATAGAGCGTACCGCGTCCGCCGCTTTCTCCCCTTCGCAAACGTAAACGCGATTTGCGCCGGCCAGGTCCGGCAAGCAGTACAGCGGGCGGGGGGCAGGCATCCCGCCGATTTGCCAACCGCCATCATGCCTGGCTCGCCGGCCGAATGTCCTTCTTGCCGTCGGCCAGGTTCCAGCGGACTACCACGCCAACCGGCTCGCCTTGGGAATCGTGGTAGGTCCACAGGGCCGAGCGTGGGCCGTGCCGGCGTTCCAACTCGGCCACCGCGTCGCTGGCCGTGGCGAATGTCTTCCCGGCCGGTTTGCCGCTCGGCGTCAACGGAATTCCGGTTTTCTTCGGTGTCCGACGATTACCGTTGACGTTGACACTGTTGCCGGGCAGCGCATCAGCCGTCCGCATCAGGTCAATTACCCCTAGGCCAACCGCCGCGCAGATTGCATCGACTGCGCAGCCAGCATGGCAATGGACGAGCGCCCGCCCGTCTTCCCCTTCGGCGATGGAAAGACTTGCCCGCCGGTCTTCGTGAACCGGGCAGCGGGCCGACCAGGCTTTGCCGACCCGTTTGGCGTCGGGCAGCTTCGCCAGCAGCCGTTCAGCGGGCGTTGTCATCGTCGTCCCCTTTCGGCTTCGGCTTGCCGGGTCAACCAGGTTTGCAGCTCGGCCGTGGGATAAAGCACGGTTCGCCGCTTGCCGTGTCCAATGCGGAGACAGGGAATCGGGCCTCGCGGGGCCGTCAGCCCCCAAAGTGTACGGGCGCTGATGCCCAGGGCCTTGGCCGCTTCGCGCGGCCGTAGGGCCAGGGGTTCAACAGGTTGATTTGCCATCGGTACTTGCTCCAACGATTCGCCGGCCGCGAAGCGTGGCTGGCATGGAGCGAAGTTTCTGACGATGGGGCGAAACCGTGTTGCCAAACGACAATGGCCCGACAAATGTCGGGCCGCAGAATCTCGCGTTTGTCGGCACCAAACTGCGCCGAATTGTTTTGGGGCGACACTGGCCCGACAATTGTCAGGTCGCTCTCGGCTTGGTGTATGACCCTGCCAAGTCGCGCAGTTGTGGTGAATCCGCCCGATAGAGAAACCGGGGGCAATTAGGTCGCGGGTCGCGCACTTCGTGCCAACAATCATCGGCCAAGGCCGTTCGCTGTCGCTCCAATTGCCGAAAGAACGCATCCCGTCGCGTGGCATGAACGCCCATCGCAGTGGCGAGTTCCGCGCCTCCTAGGTAGCCACTTGGCGATTCGAGAGGGGCTTCGGGCTCGAGTTTCACCGGATAGCTATTGCCAGCGACTGATTCTAAGTCTGCCGCCGGCTCGCCGTTGACCGCGATTGTTTTCGTTTCGGCCGCCAGCCGTTCATCGACTCGGTGCGTCAGGGCAATATCTGCTACGAGCAATTCCACGATGCGGAACAGCTTTGCGACGAATACCTGTTCCCGTGAGAAGCCGTGAAAGGCAACCAACCAATCGCATAGTTTGGCCATCCCACTTGGACCAAACTCGCCGAATCGCAGTCGAACATACGCCCGTAGCTTGCAAAGCGTTTCATCGCCCGCAGATTCCCCGGCCAGTCGCCCGCCCGTATGCAGGTCAATCCACAATTCGCCGAACGTACCCCGGTCGTCCCTACAATCGGGACAGCGGAGCGAATTGTACTGGTCAATGGGCGCGAGCTTGTTACACGTGGGACAGACTGCAAAAGCCGGTGTCGCTACTGGTTCATCGGGGACAACCGCGCCGGCCTCGTCCGCTTCAAGGTGGTTGGCGATACTTCGCAACTTGTCGATGGATTTCTGCCACTTTAGGGGATGGTACGAGGGCGAATCGGCCCACGGGATTCGCATTTCGTGCAGGGCCGAATAGACGCGTTGCAAAATCGGATCGACAAACCGCAGGCTGTTGTCTGCCTTCCTCTGGGTTTCCAGCATCGTGAGGGCGAAGGTGGTGATGTATGCCCACAAGTGCCGCGTTGATTCGGTTTCGTGGCCGTGTTCCATTCGCAGCCGGCCGAAGTGACGGGCGTCAAGATCGCTGCGGCGGCAAACGCGGCGATACTCGGCCGTCCAGAATGCCGAAAAGTCTGAAGCATCGGGGGCCGGGGCACTCCTCCAACCGTTGCGCCCGCACAACTGCTGCCACTCCAATTCAAGTCGATCCGCCTTATACCCCCGAATGGAATAGACTCGCGGATCGTCGGGCGCGATGCCGTGCTGACGGTCAATCTCGGCCAGCTTCTCGCGGTTATTGTGCCACGGGGACGCGCCTGTGATTCGCCCGCCGTCGTCCGCTTGCCAAGCCGGCAGTTCGTCATTCCACCATTCAAGTTCCGCGGCGTCGATAGCCGCGAAGTACCTGTCCAAGATGCCGGCCCGATCCAATAGACCGGCCAGCGGATTTTCGTCCGCCATGCGCAATTGCCTTTCGTTCGTCGGGCCGGCTTGGGCCGACGCGCAACGAAAGGCGATAGAGCGCGCCGGCCCAGGCCGCTTGGCGCGCCAGGTGGCCACCCAGCCGCGCCGTCCCGAAGGCCATCAGCTTACCGCTGCCGGCTCATCATCGCAGCCAGCCGGCACTGCGTGCGCTGCCAGGCTGCCAGGGTGTGAGCGTCTCGAAAGTAGGTGGGAAATCGGTTCCAATGCAGGAGGCGTAA
>JBBDYF010000197.1:0-2685 GCA_040901775.1 Pirellulaceae bacterium
CACGTGCTAGCAGTTCATGAACGATCAAAACCTCGACTCAGCGCTGTAGTACTAATGTCGCCAGAATCCTTGGCTTGGAACATGGACTGACTGGTACATTATCACATGGCTCAGCAGCGACCCCTAAGGAGCCTGCTATGTTCCGCTTCGGAATCCGAGACTGGGCGATTGTAGTGGGGGCAAGCCTTCCTGGTTGTCGCCGTGCTTTGTGCAGTGGCTATAAATTCCTGGCGTCGCAATAACCCTTGGTCGAACGTCGGTAGTTTGCGGCGAGGCATCGAAAACGTTCAGCGCGGAGCGAACCAGCGCGACAAGCGGGTGGATGAACTGACAAAGCCCTGAAGGATACGGGGTCGCGACGAATCTAAAGCGGCTCACCCGAGCCCCGAGTCCCCAGCCCGGCTCTAGGCCCTAATCAAGTTCGCGTGCTTCTCGCGAACCTTGCAGACTTTGGGCTGCGACACGCCCTGAATGTACGAATCGCCCGGATGTGCCTGGGCGTAACCCTGGTGGTAGTCCTCGGCGGGGTAAAACTCGCCTAGCGGTTCCAGCGTGGTGACGATCGGCCGAGAGAAGGCGCCGGCCTCGTCCAGCGAGTGAATCTTGGCCTGGGCGATCTGGCACTCCTCGTCGCTGGCGTAGAAGATGGCCGAGCGGTATTGCGTTCCCACGTCGGCTCCTTGGCGGTTCAGTTGCGTCGGATCGTGGGCGTCGAAAAAGACGTCCAAGAGCGCAGCGTAACTGATTCGCCGCGGATCGTAGCTGATGCGAATTGCCTCGGCATGGCCCGTGTCGCCGCCACAAACGGCCCGGTAGTTCGCGGTTTCGGCGTCGCCGCCGATGTAGCCGCTGGCGACGTCCGACACCCCCTCCAACTGCTCGAAAGCCGCTTCGGTACACCAGAAGCAGCCGCCGGCCAGGACCGCGAGGGAAGTGCTCATCGAATTCACAGCCAATTTCGTGCTCGAACCGCTAGGTAAGCCCGGTCAGCGGGCCGTCGCCGCAGAAATCGGGGTTGCCGAACCGGGTGATGTTGTGGCCGAAGCCGTGCGCCAGCGACAACAGCAAGCGGTTGTGCGGCGTCTTTTTAAGGTGCAACGAGCGGCCCATCTTGAAGTCGAGCCCGCCACCGACCAGCACGAAGGGGATGTTGTCGAGCGTGTGAGAGTTTCCCTTGCCCAACTCGTTCGTCCAGACGAGCAGCGTGTTGTCGAGCAGGCTGCCATTGCCGCCAGGCTCGGGCGTTTCGGACAGCCGCTTGGCCAGGTAAGCCATTTGCTCGCAGTACCAGCGATTGATGCGGGTCAGCTTGTCTTGCGATTCTTCCTTGCTGTCTTCGTGGTGAGAAAGTTCGTGGTGCCCTTCCTCGACCCCGATCCACCGCATCTTGGCGCCGCCGACCGAGTTGGTGAACTGGAACGTCGCCACGCGGGCAAAGTCGGCCGCGAAGCTGTTGACCAGCATTTCGATCTGCAGCTTGCTGATCTTGGGCATGTTGTCGTTTTCTTCCTTGATGCCCGGCTCGATCTCTGGCACCGGGTGATCGAGCTGTTCTTTGCTCGCCGCCAGTTCCTGCTCGAACTCGCGGACGAACGTGGCGTGCTCGTCCAAGAGTCGGCGATCCTCGGCGCTGACTAGCGCGCTCACTTTTTTCAGATCCCCTTGCAGCTCGTCCAGAATGCTGCGGAGGTTTTCCTGGTCCTTCTTTTGCCCGTACAGCTTGGCGAACATCTGGTACGGGTCGTCGATGGGCGAAATCGGCTTGTTCGGGCCGGCGTACGACATGCGGGTCCAGGTATCGGCCCGCTCGGGAACCATCACGCCGAATTCGAGCGAGCCGAAGCGAGTGCGCGTTTCCGGCTTGGCCTGCAGGTGGTTCTTGATCTCTTGGTCGATCGACAGGCCGCTCGCCCAGCCGGCGGGAGTGTCCGAGCCCCCTTGAATGTTACCGGGAAACAGTTCCACGCCGGTCAACAGGCAGCCGATGCCCCGCATGTGGCTGTCGCCGTCGCCGCGAACCTTGTCGCACACGCCTTTGAGGATGAGCGTCTGATTCTGGAACGGTTCGAGCGGCGTCAGGCTTTCCTTCAGGGCAAAGCATTCCCCTTCGTCGTCGGGCCAGAAGGTCTTGGGGACGATGCCGTTGGGACTGAACAGCACGACCAGGCGTTGCTTGCGCGCGGTCTGATTGGCCAACCCCAGGCTCGGCAGGTTCAGCACGAGGGGCAGGGCGGCGGCTCCCAGGCCCAGATCACGGAGGAAACGTCGGCGGGTGCGGTCGTTCATGGGAACCTCGTCGTTAGGAAACCTGGGGTGACTGGGGGAACTGCGTTATGGATTGCCTGCCGGTTCGGAGGCACCGGACTCGGAGGCACCGGACTCATAGTTGCCGGACTCATAGTCGCCGGACAAGGCCGACGTGGCGATGATCTGGACGGTCAGCTTGCGGATGTTGAACTCGTGCCGCTCGAACAATTGTCGCAAATCGGCCAGCGTTTCGCTACCGAAAGCCAGCACCGGCTGCTTCACTTGGTTGTGGAACAACTGCTGGACGAAGGCGGCGTGCGTCTCTTCGCTGGCGGCCAGGAATTTTGCCAAGTCGCGGACGCCGCCGAACTGGACTGCCTCGCCCGATTGCGTCAAATACGAGCCGCTGGCGTCGATCGGCTGGCCCTGCTCCTCGTT
>JBBDYF010000198.1:0-7525 GCA_040901775.1 Pirellulaceae bacterium
TTTTGTGTCTCTTCGTGCTTTTTGTGGCCACTGCCGGCTGCGGCCTTCGATTCGTGGGATTCGTTTGATTCGTGGTTGTTGACTTTGGTTCCGGCTATGCCGGGCTGTATTCCATCCGTGGCTCCCTCCCGCGCGGCTCGGCTCGCCCTCCCTGGCCGGCGTAACGGATATTGAAAACAGGCGTTTGCCCCTTGGAACCGAGTCGCCTATCGCTGCATTCTGCTTGTTTTCCAGCCTCGAACTATTTGTTCAGGTCGATGCGCTGGCAGACGATCTTTTTGACGCCGCCGCTGGCATCTTCCCACGCGGCGACGACGATCTCGTTTTTCGGTCCGCCGGAGGCCACGATGGGATCGATGGCAGCCTTGGAAAGCTCGCTTGGCTTGTTGGCGCCAGGCAGGCCTAGCAGCAGCGACTCGCCGCGCTTGCGCAGCCACACCGCGATCGGACCTTGCGCGGATGCCGTCAGCCACGGCTGTTCGCCGGGGCCAAGTTCCGTCTCTTGGGAGCTGCCAGCGCCGAAGAAGTAAACCGCTTTATCGCGCCGCCAAACTGTTGCCGGCTTACCGTTTGCTAAGATGGCGATGCTGCCTCCATCCATCGGACAGCGATCGAGCGGCCAGGTGCCGGCGCCTAACTTTTGTGCCTTGGAAAACGTCTTTCCGCCATCGCTCGAGGCGGCATGGTACATGTCTCGGTTTCCGCCCAGTGCGTTGCGCCACAGGACGTGAATCTTGCCATCGGGCGAATAAGTGACACTGGGGTGGCAACACGGGCAGACATCCCCGTCGGGCGAGTGATACGCCAGCACATTCTTCGACCAGGTCTTGCCGCCATCGCTCGAAGTCGATGAGAAGACTTCGCTCTGCTTGTTCCGATGATCCAGCCACACGCAGGCGAGCTCACCTTTCGGGCTGGCGGCCAGCGCATGCAATCCTTCGCTCGCGGAGCCGAGCTCGTCGTTGACGGTCGCCGCCTGGTCCCAAGTTTTTCCCTGATCGGTGGATCGAAACAGAAGCAGGTTGCCCTCCTTGTGACCGATCGCCGCGATGCAAATGGCATCTCCGCTGACGGCGATGCGCGGCCCGCGCCGCATTCCGAGTGCCAGCCCGTTGACGGTTCCCACGTTGATCGGCGGCGAGAAACTCTGGCCGCCATCGTCGGAGCGCGCGTAATGGATGTCCCCTTGCGCTTTGCCCGACTTGGCCCCGAAGGCGACATGAATCACTCCCTCGGCGTCAATCGCAACTTGAGGTTGCTGGGGGTGCTGGGGCGCGACGCCACGCGCCAATTCAACCGGGTCGCCGGCGAGAGCAATCGCGGGGATCGACAACAACAAGGCGACTTGGAACATGAGGACTGGTGAACGCATGGCATTTCTCCGCAAGGATTGGATGAAACACAGCCCGGCTTAGCCGGAGCCAAATTCGCCCGGAGAGAGAACCGCGGCTGGGCGAGGATTTTGAACAGAAGCAAACGAAGGGAACAAAGAGGAGCGAATGATACTGTCCGGCTATTTAGTCGAACAGTGTTCGTGGGTTAGGGAGAGGTGGTTCGGAGTTTAGTGTGGTAGCGAGTGAAGAGCCTCAATAATTAGGCGTTTTCTCAAAGCGAGTGACGCTGAGGATTCCGACCATCGAAAGGAGTTGCTGCGCATTGTAACAGCACAGCGCCGGCCCGAGGACCGTCGCGAGGCTGAGGTACGCGGTGACAGCAATTTTCAGAATCAGCCTAAACATTCGCACGAAGACGTGCGGCGTGGAAAACGTGCGGTGTGACAGCCGTATTCCACGCCGCGATCCGCCCACTGACCAAATGCCACAAACGTGAGCACTCTCCGCCCAAAGCGAAGGAGCCTCCCCTGGCCGCAAGTCGTTGTGAGAAAACACGTTGCGATGAATCAGCCTTGCTCTGCGGGAAGGCGACGGGCAGGCACCGTCGATCGCCGATGCGAACGGCGGAAGCACTGGCAGCAGTGGGCATAAGCAGTGGGCATAAACGCAGTCGCGCCCACGAAGCCCACCCTGCGGATTGGCGCAGCAATTGCGGCAAGCCTGGAAGTTCCGGTGAAAGACGAATGGCAGAACACTTGCGTCACATGATCGCCGCGTTTAGCGGCTTCTAGCCATGAATGAATCCCAACCAAGCCGGAGCTACACCTGCCCCATGCATCCCGAGGTGGTGCAGAACAGTCCAGGGAGTTGCCCCAAGTGCGGCATGGCGCTGGTGCCTCGCGAGAAAGAAGGCCACGGACAGCAAGACCAGTCGCATCGCGAAATGGCAGAAGGGGATCATCTGGAGATGGTCCGCCAGATGCGCGAAAAATGGCTCTGGACGAACATAACAGTCGCCAGCCTGGGCCTTTGGTTGGTGATTAGTCCCTTTACTTTTGGATATGCCAGTTCGGTGATCGCCTGGAGTGATGTCGTCAGCGGCCTTTTGCTCGCCCTGTTGGCATCGCTCGCCCTCTGGCCTCGCTTTGATTTTTGGGGGCGCTGGGGCGTCTCGTTCGTCGGAGTGTGGCTTCAAATTGCTCCGCTGGTTCTCTGGGCGCCGAGTGCGGTCGCTTATGTCAACGACACCTTGATCGGGGCTTTCGTCATCGGGCTTTCGATTCTCGTTCCAATGATGCCGGGAATGGCTCATCACATGGAGATGATGAAACCCGGTCCCGAGATTCCGCCGGGCTGGACGTACAATCCATCGACGTGGCACCAGCGGGCACCGATGATCGTGCTGGGACTGCTGGGCTGGTTCATTTCGCGGCATTTGGCCGCTTATCAATTGGGTTATATAAACACGGCTTGGGATCCATTTTTCGGCGCGGGCACGAAGAACGTCCTGACTTCAGAGGTATCCCAGATGTGGCCGATTTCCGACGCGGGGCTGGGAGCGCTGGCTTACACCATCGAATTCCTGATGGCTTGGATGGGCGGCAAAACTCGCTGGCGATCCATGCCCTGGATGGTGGCGTTCTTTTTCATCCTCGTCGTGCCGCTCGGCCTCACGCACATCATTCTGGTGATTCTCCAGCCGGTAGCCGTCGGCGACTGGTGTACGCTCTGCCTGGCGGCCGCTTTCGTCATGCTAGTGATGATTCCATTCACCATCGACGAAGTCGTTGCGATGGGCCAGTTTCTCACCTGGAGCGTGCGGCACGGCAAACCGTTGTGGCGGACGTTCTGGGTAGGCGGCACGATGGAAGGAGGTGGACCGGACGAACGGACGGCAACCTATGGCGCGCCCCTCCAGGCGATGGCGCCAGCTATGGTTTGGGGCGTAAGCGCGCCTGGGACGCTGTTGGCCAGCGCGGTGCTGGGTCTGTGGCTGATGCTTACCCCCTGGGCCGTGGGCATGGAACTGGCGGCGGCCAGCAGCAATCAGGTCGCCGGCGCATTGATCGTTACCGTCAGCGTCATCGTTATGGCCGAAGTTGTGCGAGCCGGACGCTTCCTAAACTGTCTCTTGGGCGTTTGGATCGTCGTTGCGCCGTGGCTGCTGTCAGGTGCGTCGTTCACTGCCTCGTGGAGCAATCTCGCAGTGGGGATCGCGGTGGTCCTCCTCAGCATCCCACGAGGCCGGATCGGAGAGCGTTACGCCGGCTGGGACCGCTACGTCTTGTAAGCATGCCGCGGAGCGTAGATTCCTGGTGCGCTCGCTTCCGTCTTTACGATGAAGGCCGATCAGCGCCTGCCCCCTGCGCTGCACCCTCCCGTGCCTGTTCGCGCGGCACCTCTTCCTAATTCTTAGGCACTCGCAGAGCGAAAAACAAAGCCGTCAAGATTCCGCAAGGGCTTTACAACTCGTGCGACATAAACGACTTAGTGAGAAAGGCCCAGCCGGGACATAGTCGTAGCGGAACGAAGATTGTATTGGCGGGAGAATCAACCTATCCCCGCAGCCGCATGGATGCTTTCGATGTGGACGCCATTGCTCTTCGTACTCTGTTCCACAATGCCTCTTGTTTCTTGTCCCTGCAAAGGTTGCGGTGCAGGAAGAGGAACCTTGGCGCGCGGCACTAATTCGCCGTTTGTGTACGAGTCCTCATCGAGCAGCTTCCAGGTCCGCTCGTACAGCCGCCGACTCTCGGCTGATGCGGTGGCCCGCGCTGCCGAAGCGCAGCGCTCCCATTTCTATTGGCACTGGCGAGACGAGACCGAGCCGGCCGACTGGAATCCGCGCTGCGAGATCGTCGTCCACGCCTCGCGCGGCAGTTACTTGGCAGCGGTCGGGCGCGGCGGTGAGACTTCGTATGGCTCCAGTTGGCTGGACGTGCGCGAGCGAAAGTGTCGCGGCAGGCGAATTGATTTGCTGCCCGACGCACACGGAAATTTGAGTGCCCTGTCGCACGAGCTGACCCATGTGGTGGTCTGCGACATGCTTGGCGGGCGCATTCCGCCGCGCTGGCTAGACGAGGGAATCGCCCTGCTCGCGGATTCCCAGGAAAAGCAGCGTATGCACGCGCGTGACCTGGCCGACGCCCGCTCGCGCCGACTTACCTTCCGGGCCGTCGAATTGATGAATCTCGACAGTTACCCCGCTGCCTCCCGAGTTCCCGCCTTCTATGCCCAGAGCGCGTCGCTGACCTCCTTTCTCGCCCGGCAAGGGAAACCGTCGCTGCTGCTGGAGTTCGCCGAAACGTCCGTGGAAGTTGGCTGCGACCAGGCACTGCGGGAGGTTTACCGCATCGACGGCACGGCCGCCTTGGAGCGGGCCTGGATCGCGCAAAGTTCACGACCCCAGGAATACCCTGCCGCGGGCATTCCTGGGCGAACACTCCAACTCGCGCGGGCGGTTCGGGTTCGGACGCCGAGTGGGCGATGAGAACGTGGCTATCGCACCGTCCGGCAGTTGCGTGCGACGGATTGAAAACCGTCCTACGGATAGTGCCACCAGCCGAGCCACTCGCCCAAGTTGTAAATCCAGGGGTTGGCCCAGGGATTGTCGGCTGCATAATGGGCCGAAAAGACGCTGACGGCGAAGAGGGCCAGCGCGGCGGCACGCCCCCCTCGCGACTTTGCGATCCAGTCGGCCGCGGGAACGAGTGTCAATAGCCAGAGCGGCGTCAGCCATACCAGCCACCGCAGGCAGCAGGTTCCCCCGCCGTAATTGCGGTCGATCTGCGGGCGGGAAAGATAGAAGCCGAGGACGACCAGCGTGATCAGGATCGTCGTTATGGCGAGAACCCGCGTGGTGGCGTCACCGCGCCGCAGCCACATCCAGCAGCCGAGCGCGGAGAGCAGCCAGATGGGCGTGAGCGAAAACAGCCCGTGATGGCCGACGAGGCAGTGAAACGCATAGACCAGCGGCGACGATTCTCCGCGGTCGAGGCCGGTGAGCGTTTTCCGGTCCCAGTGCGTGCCGGGATAATCGTACCAGTTGTCCCAGCGATAAATATGAATGGCGTCACGACCGATCCAATTTGATACAAGCGCGAATTCCTGTTCAGATTCTGGGTCGAATACCTTCCAGCGAAAGTCTTTGTCGAGCACTGTAATCTTGGCAGCCGCGGATATCACGAGGCCACTGGCCGGCGTATTCGGGACGCGACCTTTTGCAATTGCCATCCTGAGATCGTCCGTAAATTTGCCATCATTCAGATTCGATCGGTAGTCGGGCGAAATTACCCCTACCCATGGGCCATCACTGCGATGCGCATACGGCGTTCGCCAATCGCCGTGCGCGAAAATGTTCGTCCCGAACGCCGCCGCAGCGACGAGCAGCACCGCGGGCATAAACGCCAGGGCTGTTCTCCAAGGTGACTTCCACGCCAGGCCGCCAGCCGCCAGCACCAATAGGGAAAGAGCGGGAAGCTCGTTCGCCGCCGTACAGGCAAAGAACAATCCCGCCAGCGCAAAGCGACACCAGCGGCCGCGGTTTTGCCAAATCGGGATCGCCGCCGCCAGCGCGAACACCAGCGTGCAGGCGGCCAGCGAGTGGTTGTTGAGCGTGCTGCTGAACGTGGTGATGAACGTCGCGAAGGCCGCCGAGGCAAACGAAAACAGCCGCCCCCAGTCGGTCTGGCCGAGTTGGTCGATCATCCGCGCCAGCAAATACAGCGCCACGACCAGCGGAACGACGTTGGTCAGCATCAGCATCAGCCGCGACACGAACCAAACCTGCGACGGCACGGCGAGCGACATGCCGGTGACTTGCTTGATGAGCCGATACTCGCCCGCCAGCAGGGTCGAAAGGAGCGTCGGCTTGCTGCTGTAATAGTGCTCGCGGCCGTCGGGTCCGCGATGCCGCACCAGGTCGATCGTATGCCAGCCGCGGACCGGCTCGCCGTTGTCGTAAAATATGATGTGCTCGATCGAGTAGATGCCGTGATCGCCCAGAGCCCGGATCGTACACCAGCGGCTCTTGTCGTTGGCGCTTTGAAACGGCGTGGGGCTGAAGGCGTCGGGCGAACGGTTGCGCATGATCCGGGCGGTCGTCAGCCCGGCCGCAACGACGATCAGCAGGGCATAGATCGACCACCGCGCGGCGGCCGACATTTCGCCGTCTGGCTGCGAGTCACGGGAAGCGAGCGGAGCGCTCATGGCTGTTCGCCGCGGGGCAGGTTCGCGCGGTCCTTGATCGAATACGCCACACTGCTCCGGCCGTAGTAGGCGGTAAACAGTTCGGCCAAAAAGCCGATCGAGATGAACTGCGCCCCCAGCAATAGCATTCCCATCGAGTACATCACCGCCGGCCGCTCGTGCAACGGCTTGAGCTGCCAGTACGGAACCCTCGCGTTCCAGTCAGGAATGGCCTGAACCAGCAGCCAGGTGACGGTCAGGTATGCCAGGCTGAACAGGCCGACGCCGAACGCCGCGATGCCGCACGTTCCCAGCAGGTGCTGCGGCCGCTGCTCGAAGCCGGTCAGAAAATAGACGGTCAACAGGTCGAGAAAGCCCTTGATGATTCGCGACACGCCGTATTTCGAGCGGCCGTGCCGGCGCGGGCGGTGGTTGACGACGATCTCGCCCACCTTCCAGCCGCGGGCGGCGGCCAGCACGGGGACGAAGCGGTGCAATTCGCCGTACAGCCGCACTTCGTCGAAGATTTCGCGGCGGTAGCATTTGAAGCCACAGTTGTGGTCGTGCAGCCGCACGCCGGTCAACGCGCCGACCAGCCAGTTGAAGACCCGCGACGGGCCGGTCTTGTGCCAGGGATCGTGGCGGACCTGCTTCCAGCCGCTGACGCAGTCGTATCCCTTGTCGATTTCGGCCAAAAAGCGGGGGATTTCGCGCGGGTCGTCCTGCAAATCGGCGTCGAGGGTGACGACCAGTTCGCCCCGCGCCGCGGCAAAGCCCGCGCTCAGCGCGGCCGCCTTGCCAAAGTTGCGGCGGAAGCGCAAGCCCTTTACCCGCGGATCTTGCGCGGCCAACTGCTCGATGATTTGCCAGGAATCGTCGGTCGAGCCGTCGTCGATAAACAGGATTTCCAGGTCGTAAGCGTGCTGGCGAGCGACCTCGGTCAGCTCCGCGTGCAGCGCTGGGAGACTCCCCTCTTCGTCGCGAACGGGAATGACGGCGGAAAG
>JBBDYF010000198.1:7535-13686 GCA_040901775.1 Pirellulaceae bacterium
AAGCATAAGGGGATCGGGGATCGGGTTGGGAGGGCGAGGCTCCTGCCGAGCCGGGGGCGGCATTGAATTCAAGATAGTCAATGCCTGCGAGTTCGTCTGCCGCAGTTTTGTCGCGTTTGCCGTATAATGGCCCGTCCAGTTCGTCCCCACGCTCGCCCGGTGCCCACTTGCTTGACGTTTTGACGACGCTCGTCCTGGTGGCTCATCTGTTGTGCGTCAACGTGGCGGCGGGAGGACCGATCCTCTGCGTGTGGCTCGAATGGCGCGGCGGCGCGCTCGCGCGGGGCGCGGCCAGCTACCTGGCGACGCTCAGCCTGGCAGGACTCGTCGCCGGCGGGCTGTTGGGCTTCGCCGTCGGCTGGCTCAAGTGGACTCCCGAGTACCGCGCCCTCTGGACCGGTCCTTTGAGCTACAAGCTGCACTGGGGCGGGGCCGAGTTGCTCTTTTCGGTGCTGCTCGCCCTGGGCTACTGGCTGCTGGTGCGGGGCCGGGGAGGCGAGTCGCCGCGGGCCCGCATCGGACGCGGGACGTTGGCGCTACTCAACGGCACGAACCTGCTCTACCACTTTCCGGCGCTGTTTATCGTCGCCGGCAAGCTGCATGCCGCCGGGCAGGACGCGGGCGCGCGGATCGACGGCGCCGCGTTTCGGCAACTGATGGTGGGACAAGAGACGCCGGCCTTGACCGTACACGTCGGTTTGGCGTCGATTGCGGTCGCCGGCGCCGCGCTGCTGGGCTTGGCTCTGCGGTCGATGCGGCGCTCGGACCATGCCAATCCATTCGCACCCGTCGCCACCTGGGGTGGCCGCTGGGCGCTGGCCGCCTCGCTGGCCCAGTTGCCCGTGGGACTGTGGACGCTGGTCATGCTCCCCGCCGATGCGCAGTCGCGGCTGCTGGGGAGCGATGCCTTGAGCACGTCTCTTTTCTTGCTTTCGATGCTCTCCGCTTTGTGGCTGGTGCGCGAATTGGCGGGGGTCGCCCTGGGAGAGACCGACCGGGCGGCGCTGGTGCGCAGCTTGGCGGCCATGATCGTCGTCGTTTCGCTGATGACCGCCATGCAGCAACAAACGAGGCGACCCTTGAAAGCCCTGACCAGTGGTCAGGGTGCCACTCAGGACGATCATCGAGCGGCCCGCGACTTTTGGTCGGTCATTCACCCCGACCAATGGTCGGGGCTTTGATGTTACCGGCTCGATCATCTCAAGGAGCAGTTGCATGACAGCGGAAATTGTCGAGCTGACCGACGCGACGACCGGATCGACGGCCGAGATCGCCGTGAATCTGGGTTTCAACTGCTATCGCTTCCGCGCTGCTGACGCGAATCGAGGCGCGGGACCGCCGATCGAGGTTCTGCATTCGCATCCCGAATTCACCGCGGGCGGCCAGCGCCCTTCCGGCAGCGGCATTCCCATTCTGTTTCCCTTTCCCGGCCGCATTCCCGGCACCACGTTCGCGTGGCAGGGGAGATCGTACGAACTGGAGCCGGGCGATCCGCTGGGCAACGCCATTCACGGCTTCGTCCTGCGCCGCCCCTGGCGGGTGATCGAGCAGCGGGCCGATCGGGTCGTGGGGCAATTCCACGCCTGGCAAGACGATCCGGGTCTCCGCGACCGGTGGCCAGCCGATTTTCGCATCACGGCGACCTATTCGCTGGCGAAGGGCACGCTGCGGATGCACTACCGGATCGAAAACCCGTGCGAGGTCGATCTGCCGTGCGGCTTGGGAACGCATCCCTACTTCCGCCTTCCCCTGGGGGGACCGGCGGCGGACGATTGCTTGGTGCGGTTGCCCGTCACCGCCCGCTGGGAGTTGAACCAGATGCTCCCCACCGGACACCGGCTCGAACTGGATGACGCGGCCGCCTATCGGGCCGGCCGGCGATTCGGCGAGCTGGTGCTGGACGACGTTTTCACCGGGCTGGCGTTTGAGCAGGGTCGGTTCGCGGCGGCGATCGACGACCCGGCTGCCGGGCGCTCGGTCGGCATTCGCTTCGACGCGACCTTTCCGCACTGCGTCGTCTATACGCCGCCGCACCGCACGGCGATTTGCATTGAGCCCTACTCGTGCGTGCCGGGTGGCTTCGCACTAGCAGCGTCCCGTCCCGAGCTGGGGCTGCGCATCGTACCGCCAGGCGCGCAGTTCGAGGCGACGGTCGAAATCTCGTGTCGCATGGTGGACCCGCAGAACTGATTAGTGTAGGTATCAACTGGAGTCCACTAACCCAGGCGCGCAAACGAGCGGCGAAACGATCGCCTGAGATCGCTCCGCCGCTGATGGTTGATCGTACTGTTTGGACCGCGAGGGGGCTACTCGCTCGGCAGCTTGCCCGCTTTGATCAGGTCGCCAAACGTCGCGCCCGACGCACACTTTTCGGCCTCGGCCTTGCCCAGCCCTTCCAGGATGTACTTCTTGGTGGCCTCGGCAGCTGCGTCGGAATCGTCGCCCGCCGCTTCCTTGATCTTGGCGATTTCGGCCTTGGTGACGAACTTGCCGACGGTGAGGCCGTACTCGTTCTTTTCTTTCTTCCCTTTGCCCTCGACGTGGCAGACGTTGCATTTGGCGGTCGATTTCTCGCCGTACGTTTTGACGACCGCGTCTTTCAACGCCGAATACTTCTCGTGCCACTGCACATTGACCGGCGGCAGAGCAGCGGCGCTACGCACGCCGCAAGCCACCGCGAACAACGACAGCACGACTAGGACACAAACTCGCTTCATTCGTAGAACTCCGCAACAAGGGGAATGGCCAAGGTTGGCGAAAAGATGCGATCGGGCGGCAGGTGGCTGCCGCCGGGCCGCCTCGGGGTGGGTGAAATCAGGTGGGCAGACTTACCATTCTTAACTCAACCGCGTCTTCAACCCGATTGCCGGGGAAGGTGCGGCTTCGTTAGGAGCATTTACCAGTAAACCTTGCCCATTTTGTCATGTCAAGGTGAGCGAGCAATCGCCCTCTTTAGCTGCGATTCGTTACGCAGGCCAAGACGGCACGGATCGCCGCCTGAGGCACGGAATGTTGGTCATCGACCGGCGGCTGCAAAACGTTGCAGACATTCGCCACCGCCGCTCCATTTTGCCAGGGACGGCAGGACCGATTCATGCACTTAACTGGTTATGCCAACGTCACTTGTGAAAATCGCCGAGTCCGATTCAGACCCTGGGCGGATCGTGTTTGTTCGCGCGCGTTCCTGGCATGACTTGCTGGCTGACTTCCCCTTGCAATCGCCGGCCAGGGTGTTACATTAACCCGCTTGTAGTATTTGGAATTCAGTCAGACACAGTCTCGGAAACGTGCAGTCGTAGAAGGAGATTCGTCGCACCTGTACCGGCCCCTCAAGGCCCGGTGAGCGTCGAGGAATCACGGCAGACCAATGACAGTCACCAAAGAGCGGAAGCTAGAACTAATTCAGCAATATCGGCGAACCGAGTCGGACTCGGGGTCTCCCGAAGTGCAGATTTCGGTTCTGACGGCTCGGATCAACAACCTGACCGAGCACATGCGGACGCACGGTAAGGATTATTCCAGCCGGCGGGGGCTTTTGGCACTCGTCAGTCGGCGGCGAACGCTGCTGGACTATTTGCGCCGCGAAAACGCGCCGGGCTATCTCGAAATTATCGGCAAGCTCGGTATTCGCAAGTAGATAGTATCGCAAGTCGGTAGTAGCGCCAGTAGGTAGCAGGTCGTCGGTTTTCATTGGTATTCGGTCCCTTGGGCCGGTCTTCGCCGCGATTCTTCGCCCGTGTCCCACCGTGCTTCTGCGGCGTCGCTGGCGGCGGCGTTTCCCTTCGCGCACCAGCCGCGGTCCCCCAGGGATCGCCGCGCGCGGCGACCTACGTTGGCAACCGCCCGGGACGCATCGTAAAGGCAGGTAAGGGAGTGAAGGTTCGCGTAGAAAAGAAAATTGGCAACAGCGTCCTCTCGTTCGAGACGGGTTTTCTCGCCAAGCAGGCCCATGCGGCCGTCGTCGCCCAATATGGCGACACCGTCACGATCAACACGGCGACCGGCGGCCCCGGCCGGCCCGGCATCGATTTCTTCCCGCTCACCTGCGACTATCGCGAGCGAACGGCCGCGGCGGGCAAGTTTCCCGGCGGCTTCATCAAGCGCGAAGGGCGTCCGACGACCAAAGAGACGCTCACCTCGCGTCTGTGCGACCGCCCGGTTCGCCCCTTGTGGCCCAAGGGATACCGCGAAGAAGTCCAGTGCCAGAGCATTGTGCTGTCGAGCGACCGCTTGAACGACGCCGATGTCATCGCCATGAACGGCGTGGCCTGCGCGCTGTTCATTTCGCCGCTGCCGTTTCGGGGGCCGATCGCCTCGGTGCGGGTGGGCCGCGTCAACGGCCAACTGCTCGCTTTCCCCACGCACGAAGACCTGGAATCGAGCGACCTGGACCTGATCGTTTCCGGCTCGGAAGATTCGGTCGCCATGATCGAGGGCTTCGCCCGCGAAATGAGCGAAGCCGACATGTACGACGCGGTGATCTTCGCCCACAGCGCGATCAAAGAGGTGATCGGTCTGCAGCGCGAACTGTACGAGAAAGTCGGCGTGAAAAAAGCCGACTGGGTTCCCCCGCCCGACACCGGCCTGGACGGCAAGCTGAAGTCGCGGTTTTACGACGAATTGAAAGCGGCCAAGCAAACTTCGGGCAAGCAAGACCGGGCCTCAGCGGTCAAGGCGGTCAAGGAAAAGGCGGTGGCCGAGTTCCTACCCGATCCGACCGCGAAAGACGCACTCAAGCCCGATGTCTTCAGCACCGCCTGGAGCGAACTGGTCGAGCGGGTCGTCCGCGATTTGATCCTTAGCGGCACCCGGCCCGACGGCCGCGATTACCGCACCCTGCGGAATATCGAGTGCGAGGTGGACGTGTTGCCGCGGGTTCACGGCTCGGCCGTGTTCCAGCGGGGCGAGACGCAGGCCCTGGTCACGGTGACCTTGGGCACCTCGCGCGACGAGCAGCGGGTGGACGGCTTGCAGGAAGAGTACAGCAAGAAGTTCATGCTGGACTACAACTTCCCGTCGTTTTCGGTCGGCGAAGTGCGGCCGATTCGCGGTCCCGGACGGCGCGAGATCGGTCACGGGGCCCTGGCCGAGCGGAGCGTCAAACCGGTGCTCCCCGCCGCCGAGGAGTTCCCCTACACCATCCGCGTCATTTCGGACATTCTGGAATCCAACGGCAGCTCGAGCATGGCCAGCGTTTGCGCTGCGACGCTCGGGCTGATGGCCGCTGGCGTGCCGATCAGCAATCCGGTGGCGGGCATCTCGGTCGGCCTCGTGCAAGAGTCGGCCAGCCAGTGGGTTCTGTTGACCGACATCCTCGGCGACGAGGACCACTACGGCGACATGGATTTTAAGATCGCCGGCACCCAGAACGGCATCACGGGCATCCAGCTCGACCTGAAGATCGACGGCGTGACGCCCGAGATCATTCGGGCCACGTTCGAGCAATCGCGTGAGGCCCGCATTCAGATCCTGCGGAAAATGCTCAGCGCGATCTCGCGGCCCAAAGAGGACATTTCCGAATACGCCCCGCGGCTCATTCGCACGCATATCGATCCGGAAAAGATCGGTTTGTTGATCGGCCCCGGCGGCAAGAACATCCGCGGCATTCAGGAAGCGACCGGCACCGTCATCGAAGTCGAGGACGACGGCACGGTGACCATCGCCAGCGCGAACCGCGAATGGGCCGACGCCGCTTTGGCCCAGGTCGAGGCTTGCACCGCCACGGTGCAGGTCGGCAAGATCTATACCGGCCGCGTGGTCAGCCTGAAGGACTTCGGCGCGTTCGTCGAAATCCTGCCGGGCCGCGACGGGCTGGTGCATATCAGCGAACTGTCGGGCGGCTACGTCAGCTCGGTGGGCGAGGTTTGCCGCGTCGGCGATGAGATGAAGGTTTTGGTGATCGACGTGGACGATCACGATCGCGTCAAGCTGAGCCGCAAGCGGGCCCACGAAGAGCTGGGAATTACCGACGAAATGGCGGCCCAGCCCGCCGGGGAGGGGCAGCCGCAAGGCGAGGGTGACGGTGGCGGAGACTTCCGTGGTCGCGACGATCGTGGCGGCGGGCGCGGTGGCGACCGCGGCGGCCGAGGCGGCGGCGGAGGAGGCCGTGGTGGTCGAAGCGGCGGCGGTGGCGGTCGCGGCGGCCCGCCGC
>JBBDYF010000198.1:13696-18457 GCA_040901775.1 Pirellulaceae bacterium
GGGGGGGGGGGGGGGGCCGGGGGGCCCCCCCGCGACGCTAACCGGGCGGGTCCAAGGTCCAAGGTCTAAAAGTCCAAAGTCGGCTCAATTTGACCTTGGACTTTGAACCTTGGACTTTGGATTTCGGCCCATGACCGACGACGATCCGATCCCAGCCGGCGATTCGCTCGACCAACTGCGCGAGCAGTACGCGGAGCTCGCCGCGCTGGCCGGGTCGCTGGCCCACGAGATCAAAAATCCGCTCTCGGTCATTCGAATGAACATGGACCTCTTGGCCGAGGATTTTGCCGACGCGGAAACTCCCCGCGAGCGCCGCGCCCTGGCCAAAATCGACATGGTCGGGCTGCAATGCACGCGGCTCGAAAACCTGCTGAACGATTTTTTGCGGTTCAACAAGGTCGGCCGGCTGGAACTGCACCTGGCCAACCTGAACGAGCAGATCGAGCGCGTCTTGGACCTGTTCGAGCCGCAAGCCTTGGAGGCGGTGGTCGAGGTGGTCCGCTATCTCGACTACGATCTCCCCAGCATCCGGCTCAATGCCCAAACGCTGCAAGCGGCCCTGGTGAACCTGGTGAAGAACGCCCTGGAAGCGATGCCCGGCGGCGGCCAGTTGATTGCCCGCACCCGCGTCACCCGTTTCGGCGTGGCGCTGGATCTGATCGACACCGGCTGCGGTATGGACGAACGGACGGCGATGAAAATGTTCGACGCCTTTTACAGCACCAAGTCGGGTGGCAGCGGCCTGGGGCTGCCGACCGCCCGCCGCATCATCGAAGCCCACGGCGGCCGGATCGGCGTTCACAGCGAAGTGGGCCGCGGCACCCAGTTCACGCTGGAATTTCCCATGCCGGCGCGGATTGGAGAGTGAGCGAAGATTGGTCATTCCCTGCGCACTGGCAGGTCCGCCCGGCAGCGTTAGAATCAGTTGAGTATCGGCAATTCTCTCGGCCCCAGGCGATCGATCCCATGCGATTCACCAAGATGCAGGGCATTGGCAACGACTACGTCTATGTCGATTGCTTCGCCGAACCCCTGCCCCGCGACCCCGCCGGCCTGGCCCGGAAAATCTCGGATCGGCACTTTGGCGTCGGCGGCGACGGGCTGATCCTGATTTGCCCCAGCGACAACGGGGCCGACGCCCGGATGCGGATGTTCAACGCCGACGGCAGCGAATCCGAAATGTGCGGCAACGGCCTGCGGTGCGTTGCCAAATACGTGTACGACCACGGCATCCGGCGGGCCGACGCGCTGCGAATCCAAACGGGCCGGGGCATCCTGCCGGTCGAGTTGGAATTGAAAGGGGGCCAGGTCGATCGGGTGCGGGTGAACATGGGGGAGCCGATATTGGACGGGGCCAAAATTCCGACCATGCTGACGGGAAATCCGCCGCTCGACGTGCCGTTGGCGGTTGGCGGGCGGACGCTGCAAGTCACCGCCGTCTCGATGGGCAACCCGCACTGCGTGACCTACGTCGAGAGCGCGAGCGACGAACTGGTGCTGGGTCTGGGCCCCTTGGTCGAGCAGCACGCGATGTTTCCGGCCCGCGTGAATGTCGAGTTCATCGAGGTGATCTCGCCCACCGAGGTTCGCCAGCGAACGTGGGAGCGGGGAAGCGGCGAAACCCTGGGCTGCGGCACCGGGGCGAGCGCCGTGTGCGTCGCGGGGGTGCTGACCGGCCGCACCCAGCGCAAAATCGTCAATCACCTGCGGGGGGGCGATCTGGAGCTCGAATGGCGCGAGGCCGACAACTGCGTCTATAAAACGGGACCGGCGGTCGAGGTGTTCCAAGGCGAGTGGCCCGAGTAGTCCGGGCCGCGGTACGGCAGTTGCACCAATTCGCTGACCACTGGCTCCTGACCACTGGCTCCTTGACCTCTAGACCCTCATGCAATACCAGGCGCTGGCCTCCGACTACGACGGCACTTTGGCCCACGATGGCCACGTCTCGAAGGGGACGCTCGCCGCGGTTCGTCGGCTCAAGGATTCGGGCCGCAAGTTCATTATGGTCACGGGACGCGAGCTCCCCGATTTGCGGGCGGCCTTTGCCGATCTGGCCCTGTGCGACGCGGTGGTCGCCGAAAATGGGGCTCTCCTCTACTGGCCCGCTACCGACAAGGAAGAGACGCTGGCCGAGCCGCCGCCGGCTGCCTTCATTACCGAGATGACGACCCGCGGCGTGCAGCCGTTTTCGGTAGGCCGCGTCATCTTTGCCACCTGGCGGCCGCACGAAGCGGTGGTGCTCGAAGTGATTCAACAGATGGGCCTGGAATGCCAGATCATTTTCAACAAGGGGGCGGTCATGGTGCTGCCCAGCGGCACCAACAAGGCGACCGGCCTGGCCAAGGTGCTCAAGCGGCTGAAGATTTCGCCGCACCACGTGGTGGGAGTGGGCGATGCCGAGAACGACCACGCTTTTCTGGAGTCGTGCGGCGTGGCGGTGGCGGTCGAAAACGCCTTGGTCGGTTTGAAGGGTCGCTGCGACATCGTCACCGCCGCCGACCACGGGCAGGGAGTGGTAGAATTGATCGACCGCCTGCTGGGCGACGACCTGGCGAGTCTCGGCCCGCGCCGCCCGCGCAAAGAGATGGCCGCGCATCATGTTCCCAAATGAGTACCGTCCCCATGGAAGTGCTGGTAATCGACATCGGCGGCTCGTCGGCCAAGCTCTGGCACACGGGGCACCAGGAGCATCGCAAGTTTGAATCGGGCAAATCGCTCACCCCCGACGCCATGGTCGAGCAGGCCAAGGCGCTGGTCGAGGATTGGCAATTCGACAACATCGCCCTCGGCCTGCCCTGCCGAGTCAGCAATGGCCGGGCGGTCGAAGACCCGCAAAACCTGGGGCCCGGCTGGGTGGGATACAACTTTACCGCCGCCTTCGGCCAGCCGGTGCGGATGATGAACGACGCCTCGCTGCAAGCCCTGGGGAGCTACGACAACGGGCGGATGCTCTTTTTGGGGCTGGGAACCGCCGTCGGCTCGGCCCTGGTCGCCAACCGGCTGATCCTCTCGCTCGACCTGGGGCGAATGCTCTACGGCGAGTCGCGAGTATTCGAACTGTTGGGCGACCGCGGCTTCGACGAACTGGGAGTGAAAAAGTGGCGGCAGGCGGTGCTGGCGATCGTCCCCGCTTTGAAAAACGCGATGATGGCCGACTACGTGGTGCTGGGCGGCGGGAACGTCAAAGAACTGGAAGAACTGCCCGACGGCGTGCGCCGCGGCCACAACCGTTCGGTGGTCGAAGGGGGCCGCCGCCTGTGGGAAGAACTGCCCGACCCGGCCGCCGCCGATGCGGGGCAGTGGGTGGTGATTTAAGCGCGAATGTCCTGCGGATCGCGCCTGCGATTCGCCCGGCGTGGCCGCCAGGGCTAAGCAGGCGGGGGGCATTGGGGTAGCCTATCCCTCATGGACGAAGATCATCCGCTATTCCGCGAACGTGCCGACGAGCCGCCGCGGGTGCTGAGCGTCGGGCAACTGACGGCGCTGATCCAGGGAACCCTCGAATCGCAGTTCCATGCGGTCTGGGTCAGCGGCGAAATCACCGAAGTGTCGCGGCCGCATTCCGGGCACATCTATTTCACGCTCAAAGACAGCCAGGCCCAGATACGGGGCGTCGTTTGGCGGAGCACGGCCCAGCGGCTCCGGTTTCAGCTAGAGGAGGGGCAAGAAGTCGTCTGCCTGGGGGATTTGGATGTCTATCCACCCCGCGGCAGCTACCAACTGGTCGTCCGCCAGGTCGAGCCGCAAGGGCTGGGGGCCCTGCAACTCGCCTTTCAGCAGTTGCAACGCCGGCTGGCGGCTGAGGGGCTGTTCGACCCGGCGCACAAGCGGCCGTTGCCGCTGTTTCCGCGGCGGGTCGGGTTTGTGACCAGTCCCACGGGGGCGGCAATCCGCGACTTTTTGCAGGTGGCGGCGCGGCGATTTGCCGGTGTCGAGATCGTCGTCATCCCGGCCCGCGTGCAAGGGACCGGCGCGGCGGAAGAGATTGCCAGCGGCATCGAGCTGGCCAATCGCATCCAGCCGCCGCTCGATGTGCTGATCGTGGGTCGCGGCGGCGGCAGCGTCGAGGACCTGTGGTGCTTCAACGAAGAGCGGGTCGTGCGGGCGATTTTTGCCTCGCGGGTGCCGGTCGTCTCGGCGGTCGGCCACGAGATCGACGTGACCCTGGCCGATCTGGTGGCCGACGTGCGGGCGCTTACCCCCAGCGAAGCCGCCGAGCGGGTCATCCCCTCGGCCGAAGAACTGGCGGCCCGGCTGGCCCAGTATCGGCGGCGGATGGTCAGCACGCTACGGGCTCGGGCAACCTCGGCCCGGCGGCACGTCGAACAACTCGCGCGGCATCGTTTGCTGCGGAATCCGAAGTCATTGCTGTACGACCTGGCGCACCGGCTGGACGAGCTGGATGCTGCCGCATCGCGCGCCGCCCGGCGTCGCATCACAACGTCGCACGATCGGCTGGCGGCGATTGCCGGGCGGCTCGAATCGCTCAGCCCGCTGGCCGTGCTGTCCCGCGGCTACAGCGTAACGACGCTGGCTGGCACGGGCGAAATCGCCCGGGCGGCGCTCGTGCAACCGGGCGAAACGATTCGCACTCGCCTGGCCGACGGCGAACTGACGAGTCGGGTGGAAACCAGCCAATCGGCTGAATCCTTGCCAACGGGCGCAGATCGGGCCGCTTAGTACTACAACGCTATTTGATCTTGGAGTTTCGAGGCGGTATGGGACAAACTGGGGCTTCTCACACTCCGGAGGCCCGTGGCA
>JBBDYF010000199.1:0-2622 GCA_040901775.1 Pirellulaceae bacterium
CCCACTTCGCCCGAACCACCGCGCCAACACTAGCCGGGGCGTGAACGGTTACCGGAAGTCCGCGCGAGTTGCACCAGTCAACTTTTTCAAGTCGAGGGGGTTCCGCCGCGCCAGGCAGGCAGCCGGGTTCCACGACTGCATGTTGAGCGCAACCCCTCCCAGCACGTCGTCGCGGGCGCCGCCGGTTACCGCTTCGCCCAGCAGGATCGTATTCGACGAGCCGTCGATCACGTCCGCAAAGCCGATCCAGCGGTTGATCTGGAAGATGCCCCGGTTGTCGCGATTCTGGCTGGGACGGAAGTGGTTCTGGTGATAGTCGTCCCCCACGCAAACCTTGTAGCTCAAGAGCGAGGGGCTTTCGCCCCGGTTCGTCGGCTTCGAATCGGACGGGCAAAAGTTGACCGGGATATCGATCTTCCAGTTCGCGTTCTCCCAGGCGTTGTTCGCCGTGCTCCACGGAGTCGGCAAGCCAATGCCCGAAGGCTTCGCTTGGGCCATCATGTTGTTGTAGAGGGGTGCCTGCTCGATGTAGGGCAATGTGGCGATGACCCAGGAATAAGGCCAATTGCCCTGGCCGATGCCGGGCGCACCGTCCTGCCCGATGTAGCCCAAAGCCGGAAAGGCTTTCATCGTATCGTGATAGTTGTGCATCGCAATCGCATGCTGCCGCAATTGATTGGAGCACTGCGAGCGACGAGCCGCTTCTCGAGCCGCCTGCACGGCAGGCAGAAGCAACGCCACGAGAACGCCGATGATGGCAATCACCACCAGCAGTTCTACAAGGGTGAATCCGGATCGTAACAACCTGCGTAACATGCGGGTTCTCCAAAGTGAGAGGAGATAAAAATGAATGCGCGGGTCGGGCGTGCCGATCCCTAACTACCGATTTTAGGTTCTGTAGCGCCAAAATGCAAGTTGAAAGCGGTAAAATAAAAACCGAATTGGATCCCCGGCTCTCGCGCTCTCCCTTGGGTTGGCTGCAAGGGAAGGCGAGTTTCGCTAATCGTTGTTGCCGTTTTTTCGGCAGCGCCGGTTTCGTTAATAACTCGCAACTCGTTGAAATCGCGGCACTTGCGCCACGATAAGCGAAACGCAGAAGCCCTTTTCGTTGATACCGCCGATAAGCGAAACGAGCCGAATTCGCCGCCGGCCAAGATCGCTAGGGATGAATTCGGCACTTTCCTCGCGGGACAACGTCTTCTCCTTGGAACGCAAAGGCGCAAGGGGCGCAAAGTCGCAAGAGTTCGAACCAGCTATTTCTCTTTGCGCCCTGGCGCGTCTCCTGCGTCTTGGCGTTCGAATCGCGGGTCGTCGAGCCGAGAGCAAGGTCGGGGGTAGCCACGCCGTACAGGGACCGAAATTGTACGCCTTCGCGGGAATCATGTCAATGCGTACACTATCTGCTTGCAGTTCGCGAAGTGCTGGCCCGCTCGATCGGTCAGTCAGAGTGACGGCCGGCGCTAGTGCAGAGTCAACATTGAAACGATGGATAGTAGGACGGGCTTCCCAGCCCGTCCTACCCCTCAACGCAGGACTGACAAAGCGCTAGCTCGTTACTTACCGTCGCCCTGCTTTGCCTTTTCGAGCGACCAGGCGACGAGCCACTTTTCGCCGGCGCGCTTCAGGCCAAAGTCGGCCGCCAGCCGCTTTTCCATGTCGGGCAAGTGGCCCGCGCCATAGAAAACGGCGATCTTTTTTTTGCCGTCTTTAATCTGCTTGTCGAGCACCTCGAAGGCCCGCCGGTTGCGCTCGGTGATGATCGTCGAGCCGCCGGGGCCGTCGAAGATCATCATCTGATCGTCCAGGTTTTCAAACTGCACGGCCATCGCCGTTTTCAGTTTCAGGGCTCGATCCTTCGAGAACAGCGCCAGCAGCAGATCGAAGTCGCTGGTCCCTCCGCCGTTTTGTTGCGCGGCGGCTTGCTGCGCCATCCCCTGGCCCATTAGGCGAAAGAACATCTGCATGAAGCTTTCGCCCCGGTCCTGCATGCTTTTGTTGAACTCTTCCGGCGACATGTCGGCATGCACGAAGTTTTCCTTCGTGTAATCGACGCGGTCGAGCTGATGTTCGAGCTCGAGCATGGCGCTCATGCCGTTTTGCATCGCGCCGATGGGATGGGCGTTTCCTCCTTTACGCCCTTCTTTGGGGACTCGCGTTCCCTCGGGCGCCACCAGCTCGTACAGCACCACGTCGTACGATTCGAACAGCTTGTTCAACTGGTCGTAATAGGCTTTGTCGCCCACATGCACGGCGCCGACCAGATCGACGACGAGCCCGGTCTTGCCCGCGGCGGCCGGCACGTAGTGAACGACGGCCGTTTCCATCGCCACCGGCTGTTTTTCATCGTTCCGGCGGACGCGGATGAACTTGGGCTCTTCCGCTTTGGCGGCCTCGTCCTTGGCCGTATCGCCGGCGGGCGGTTGCCGAGCCGCTTCCGCGGGCGGGGTTTCGCCGGCCCGGCTGGTTCCGGTCCAAACGAGCCAGGCTGCCGTCAGCCACGCTAGCAACGGGGGGCGTTTCATACGGACACTCGCGCGGGATAAAGGTTCGTGAGTCACCCGCCATTTTCCCGGTTGGCGGGTCACTGGGCCAGCGGAGGGGTAGGACCGGTAAACCCCCCCC
>JBBDYF010000200.1:0-18272 GCA_040901775.1 Pirellulaceae bacterium
GTCGTCTGCCGGACCGCGCGCGGTTTGGAAGTGGGCGAAGTGCTCGCCCCGCTGGCGACCGCCGAGTGCCAACCGGCCGAAGGAACCTTGCTGCGGCGGATGACCGCCCAAGACGATCTGCTGCTGGCCCGCATCGAGCGCAATCGGGACGAAGCGTATCAGGCCTGCCAATCCCGGCTGAACGAACGCGGCGTGCCGGCGGTGCTGGTCGATGTCGAGCACCTGTTCGACGGCCAATCGCTGCTGTTCTACTTCCTGGGTGAGACGACCCCCGAGATCGACCAGATCACGGCCGAACTGGCCGAAGTGTACGAGGCCCAGGTCCAGTTTCGCAAATTCGCCGAAACGCTGACTGCCGGCTGCGGCCCGGGCTGCGGCACTGAAGATGCCGAAAATGGCTGCGCCAGCGGCGCGTGCAGCACGTGCGCGGTGGTCAGCGCCTGCGGAACGAGCAAGCGGGGCACCTAGCCACGAGCCATGTTGCTTTCGACACATCGAGTGCTGAGGATCTACCGGCCGCTCACCGGGACCAGGTTTGGTCCCGGCTATTGGGGGTCTCGAAAATGGAACGCTATCGGGGAGCTGACGCACCCCGCTCGCCCGGCGAGCGACCAGACTAGTCACGCTGGGGCGAAATAATATCTCAACTTACATCCATCGTTATCGCCGCAAAGCCATTTGCTGCAACTGCTTCCGGCAGGCACGTCGGGCGCAAGTCGCGGGCCTCTAAACAGGGTGCGCGCAAGTTCCTTGACGCGCGCAAGTCGTTTTGGGAAAGTCATTCTTGTTCACCGGTCTCGAACCAGTGCGGCGTACCAGGATTGCCGATCGCTGCGTGGGAACGGCGACTGGCAAATTGGATCGCTATCGGGGTGCTGACGCACCCCGCTCGCCTGGCGAGAGGCTGGGATTTCGGCTCGTTAAGCTGATCGGTCTGATAAGCGAAACGGGTTTGGCGTTTCGCTTATCATGGCGCAAGTGCCGCAATCCCAACGAGTTGCAAGTTATCAGCGAAACCAGTGCCGCGAAAAAAAGTGACCAGCGATTAGCGAAACCCATCCCGTCCGACCTCCGACCCCTGATTCCCGACCCCTGTCCCGATGACCGAACTTCCCACCATCGCCAAGGCGGCGCAGTCGATGCGGGCGGGCGACCTCCGGCCGCTCGATCTGGTCGAGTATTGCCTGAGCCGGATCGACGATTTCGAGGCCGACGTTCACGCCTGGGTGCTGGTCGATGCCGACGGCGCCCGCCGCGAGGCCCAGCGGCTGGGAAACATGGCCGACGACGACGAGTGGCTCGGCCCGCTGCACGGCATTCCGATCGGGATCAAAGACATCATCGACGTCGCCGGCTGGCCGACCCGCTGCGGCTCCCCCATGCGCACGGGGCACGTCGCGGCCAAGGATGCGGCAGTGGTCGCCCGGCTGCGAAAGGCAGGGGCGATCGTGCTGGGAAAAACCGTCACCACCGAGTGGGCCTGCTTCGATCCGCCGATCACCCGCAATCCCTGGGATTTGCGGCGCACGCCCGGCGGTTCGTCGAGCGGCAGCGCCGCGGCAGTCGCCTTGGAAATGTGCCTGGCGGCCCTGGGCACGCAAACCGGCGGCTCGATCGTGCGTCCCGCGGCCTATTGCGGCGTGGCGGGACTCAAGCCGGGGCACGGCGACATCAGCCTCGATGGGATCGCCCCGCTCACGCTGCATCTGGATCACGTAGGGCCGATCGCCCGCACGGTGGCCGATTTGTATGCCGTCTGGCAGTCGCTGGCGATCGGGGCCCACGGCAGCATCGACAGTCTGTTCACCATGCAGTGGGCCAAGCAGGACTTGGAGTTCTGGCTCGATTGCCACGGTGCCAACAAAACGCTCTTCGTGCTCGAAGGCCCGCTGGTCGAGCGCTGCTCGCCCGAGGTGCGCGAGCTGACGACGCGGGCGCTCGACCGACTCAAAAGCTCGGTTTGGGTGCGTCCGCTCGCCCTGCCCGATTCGTTTTCCCAGGTGCATGCCTGGCATCGGCAAATCATGGCGTCGGAAGCGGCGGCCTATCATCGCGACACCTTCCCGCAGCAGCGCGCGGAGTACGGCCCGTCGGTCGCGGCCCTGTTGGACGAAGGGCGAGCGATCCCCGCGCACGAATACGCCCAAGCCCTCATCCAGCGTGAAAAACTGCGCAACGAACTGGCCGCGCTGATGGCGGCCAGCAGCGACCTGCTGGGTTGCCTGGTGATGCCCGCCACTCTGACCGCCGCGCCGGGGCCGGAAACCACCGGCGACCCGGCCATGAATTCCCCCTGGAGTTATCTCGGCCTGCCCACCGCCACCATACCTTGCGGCCTGACCGCCGACGGCTTGCCGGTCGGCCTGCAATTTGTCGCCCTGGCCATGCCGCAGGTGCTTGCGATGGCCGGCCTGTGCGAGCGTATTTTGCAATTCCGCGATCGGCCCCCGCTCTTGGAGACCGTGTAATGATGCTTTCCCTTCCGATCAACCGGAAGCAGGTTTGCTTCCGGCTATTGACCGTGCTCGGCATGGTCGTCGCTTCGTCACTTTTGGCGGCTGAGGCGGACCCGCTTAAGCCGCCGGCAATCGAAACGCAGGATGTGCCCACGATTCCGCCCGAATTTGCCGCTCGGCTGAATCAGTACCAGAACACGCGTGCGGCCGGCTTTGCAGGTTGGGATCCGGCGGGCAAGGGGATGCTCGTCCGCACGCGTTTTGGCAACTCGCTGCAATTGCACCGCGTTTATGAACCAGGCGGCCGCCGCGAGCAGATCACGTTCCAGGCCGAGCCGGTCGATGGGCAGTTCATTCCGCAAGCGACGGACGGAGCGATCCTGCTCACCAGGAGCGCCGGCGGCAGCGAAAACGATCAGATTTATTTTTTCGACCCGGCCAGATTTCAAACGACGCTGCTGACCGACGGCCAGAGTCGGAACCGGATCGACGTGGTGCGCGACGACGGCCTGAAGATGGTGATTGGCAGCAACCAGCGGAACGGCCGCGATACCGATCTGTATTTGGCCGATCCGCGTCGGCCGGATTCGATGCAAATGCTGATGCAGGTGAGCGGCGAGTTTTGGTTCGCCAGCGATTGGTCGCCCGACGGCAAGAAGTTGTTGCTGGTGCGGTACGTCTCGGCCAACGAGGCCTATGCCGCCATTTTCGACCTCGAAACCAGGCAGCGAACCGACCTGCCGCTGCCGACCAAAGAGAAGGCGGCGATCGGGGCGCTCGCCTTCGCCTCGGACGGCAAGTCGGCTTGGATCGCAACCGACGCGCGCGGCGAATTTAAGCAGCTTGCCCGCCTCGATCTGGCGACCGGCGAGTACGAGTGGCACTCGGACGACATACCGTGGGACGTGAGCGGCCTCGACGTCGAGAAGCATTCCGGCCGCGTCGCTTTTACCGTCAATGCCTCGGGCGCGAGCCGCTTGTTTCTGTTAGAGCCCGATCTAGCAGGCAAGTTTGTTCGCCGCGAGTTGCCGCTCCCCCACGGCATCATCGCGTCGTTGGAGTTCTCGCCCGACGGCAAACAGTTGGGCTTCACGCTCTCCCGGCCGGACGCGCCGGCCGATGCGTACTCGCTCGAACTGGATGGGAACAAGCTCACCCGCTGGACCCACAGCGAAGTCGGCGGCCTCGACCCCGCGTCGTTCCTCACCGCCGAGCCGATCGAAGCCAAATCGTTCGACGGGCGGATGATTCCCGCCTGGTACTACCAGCCGCGAAAAGCATCGCCCGATACGAAAGCGCCGGTGCTGATCCAGATTCACGGCGGCCCGGAGAGCCAGGCCCAGCCCTACTTCAGCGGCACCACGCAGTTCTATCTGAACGAGTTGGGCATCGCCGTGCTGGTCCCCAACGTCCGCGGCAGCAGCGGCTACGGCAAGACCTACCTCAAGCTCGACAACGCCGAGCTAAGGGCCGACAGTGTGAAAGACATCGGCGCCATGCTCGACTGGATCGAAAAGCAGCCGGAGCTGGACAGTTCGCGGGTCGCCGTTTCCGGTGGGTCGTATGGCGGGTTCATGGTGCTGGCGTCGCTGGTGGAATATGGCGACCGAATCAAAGCGGGGATCGACAACGTGGGGATCGCCAACTTCACCACGTTTTTGCAGAACACGGCGCCGTATCGGGTCGATCTGCGGCGAGCCGAATATGGCGACGAGCGCGACACGAAGATGCAGGCGGTGTTCGCCCAAATCAGCCCCGCGAACCACGCCGACAAGATCGTGAGCGACCTGCTCGTCGCGCACGGCAAGAACGATCCGCGGGTTCCGTTCAGCGAGGCGGAGCAAATTGCCGCCAAGGTGCGCGAGCAAGGGCGAATCGTGTGGACGGTCTTTGCCGGCAACGAAGGGCACGGCTTTGGCAAAAAAGACAACGCCGATTACCTGCGGGCCGTCGAGGCCTACTTTTTGAAGCAAAGCCTCGAAATACCGTAGGGCCCCGCTACTCCGCTTCCGTCGGCTCAGCGTCGCCCGGTTGTGCTGCGCTGGGCGCTGCTGTCGTTGGTTCGGCTTGGGGCGCCGCCGCTTGAGGCACCGCCGCTTCCTTTTTCAGCAGGCAGCCGACGAGGAGCAGCCCGTCGTTCTCGGTCTGCACGAACAGGCCCCCGGGGCCAAAATACTTCATCACGCTTTCATAAGGAGGGAGCTTCGAGCCGTCGATGGCTTGCTCGCGGGCCGAGCCGATGCCGCGGGTGGTGACCAGCGCGTTCAGCAGCCGGGCGAGCAGCGTTTCGGCTTGGGGCAGCTTGTTCTGCTTCACCAGTTCGTAGGTCGCCCGATACGATTGGTCGGTGCGGGTGAAGAAGCGGAAACTGTCTTTGTCCGAGCCGAGTCGCTTGATGGCGGCGTCCACTCGCTTGAAATCGGGCGTCTGGGCAAGGCTTTCGCCTTTGCCGGATTGCTCGATGAACTCGATGATGAAATTAACGTGGGTCGAAACCACCAGGTGCCCGTCGAACACGGTCAGAGCCATGTTGGGGAGTACGGGTTCGATCGCGTCTTCCTCTTCCTCGGCGCCCGGTTCTTCCTTGCTGACGAAGCCGGCCCCTTCGATCAACAACTCGGTCTCTTCGGCGATCTGTTCTTCCTGGGTCAATTCCCAGATGATCTGCTCGCCGACCATTCGCTTTTTGGCTGCCGGATCGTTCTGGAACGCCTTGGCCAGGGCCTTGGCCACGATCTCGGGAGATTTGACCTCGACCAGGGCAATCAGCCGTTCGCTCTTCAGATCGATGGGCGTTTTCACGTCGGCCAGGATGGTGGCCCGCTCGCCCAGTTGATCGACCAACTCGCGGCGGATGTCGATCATTGGGCCGTTGGGATCGGTCTTCAAACCGAGCCAAATTTCGTCGAACAGGCCATCCTCGCCCGCCACGGAATCGACGAGCGTCTTGGAATAATCGAAGGCTTCCTTCATCCGCCAGTTGAACGTCAGGTAGCTCGCCAAGTCGGGCAGAACCCACTTCTGCGGGTCCAGGTCGGTGGGCTGGGCCGAGTTGGGGAAGTCGAGCATTCGCATCGCCAGGTTGTATTTGTCCTTGCTCTTGTCGGCTGCCTCGCGGGCTACGGTCGGCGCGTGGAGGAAGGTGCGATGCAGCACATCTTCGTCGCCGGTCGCAAAGAAGACGTAACCGCCCACTCCTTGCACGGCCGTGAAGCCTTGCTCTTTCAAGATTTTGAGAACATCCTGGCCCCGCTTGCGGCGGCCACCCTGCATGGCCCGGCTCGTATCGGCATAGCCGAAAGGCTCGATGAACCAGCGAACCTGGTAGGGCATACCCTTGGCCGCCTCGTCGTTGCGGGCCATCGCCGCTTTAAAGCCGCCGAGCGTCGCCAGGCTTCCGCGGCCATCGCCACCAAACCGGCCGGCGATTTCGGCCGCGACGGATTGATGGTCGGCGACGACCAGCATCTCGTCTTGAATAAAGTAGAACGCCCGCTCGGGCACCTTGCCGCCTGCCGGCAGCGGCTGCGTATAGACCACCATATTGACGCCACCCAGTTTGACGTCCGAGCGGGTTGCCCGGTTCGCCTGTTGATTGGCATCGACCTTGGCGAGCAAGGCATCCGTTTGCTGGCGCTTGCCGGTGATATCGACGATCAGCACGGTGGCGTGCGACAGTTTGTCTTTCGGATCGGGCTGGACGACGGCGAGTGCGACCTCGCCCCCAGAGACGCCTACCATGTCGGCCCACTTCAGGCCGAGCCGCTTGCCTGCCTTCTCCAGCTTCGTGCCGATCTGCGCGCGCACGTCGTCGATGAACGGCTGCATGATCGGATCGTTCACCAACTCGCCCAACTGGGTTTGGCGAAACTTCTCGCGGACCTGATCGACATTCTGAGTCGAGACAAAGGCTTTGGTCGTGGCGGGAAGCAAGGTTTCGGAAGGCTGGGCGGCCCAACCTGGACCGGCCCACGCAAACACCATCAGCAACGAGCCAAAACGGGCAAGACAGGCGGATTGCGCCACGAGTGAACTCCTTCGCTGGAACCGTGCTGGAGAGGGCGGAAGGGCGGGCTGCATCGCGGGAGGTGGTCGGGCGAGGCAATGCGACTGGCTGGGCCGACGCGCCTTGTCGTGGCGCATCGCGCAGCTCCTGCAATTCCTATCGGCATTCTTCCCGCACTAAACCAACCAACCGACATTTTCTCCCGGCTTCACGCCAGTGCCGCCACATCCTGCAATCGTACAACTTGGCAGCCACCCGAATCATACAAAAACAACCGCGAACGGGTAAAGCCGCATTCACCGTGCCAGCCGAGGGTTTTCCGGCGCGTTGGCCAAAATTGCCGAAGTTGGCCCCCGATCAAGGGTTAAGGGGCCTATAACGGACACTCATCGCTGAATACTGATGGAAGTTTCGCTGCACTTCGCTTTGGTCCAACTGGCGACTGTAGAGCGCCACGGCTGCGATCGATCCTTCCCAGCGAGATTGCCCCCGGCTGTCGGCCCCGATCGTGAGCGGGCCAGCCTGCCAAGTTGCCACAGCGCCCGGCGCGACATCTTGGCTGGCAACCTGCTCACCGTTTTGATAGCAGGTCAGCTTTCCGCCACCGTAGGTGATCGCCAGGTGGACCGGCTGCTGAGCGCCCAATGAAGCAAAGCGGATCGAGGACGAACCATCGGGGCCGTCTGGCTGCAAGGTGAACGCGAACTCGCTTTCTTCCTGATCGAGGGCAAAGCAAGGGATGCCTGCGGCACCTTCGAGGGCAATGATTCGGGCCGGTTCCTCGTGGGACGGGAATGCGGGGGTCAATACGATTTCGAGCGAGAACCCGTCTGCCGCCCGGTAGAGCTTCGACAGATCCTCGCCCGCTTCGGGCGACACGAAATAGCCGCCGCTCAATTCGAGCACGCGGACGAGCTCGTTCGCGCGGGCCGCTCCGAACGCCTCGAACGGCGTCTCACGCATGTTGCCCGTGGCGGGGTTTTTGACCAAGGGGACGCGCCGCGTAAACGGGTCGAAGGCATAGAGCAAGTCTTTTGGATCCTCCGGCCAAGCCAGCCGCCGATGCTGCAGCCGAGTGGCCGACGCCAGACCGCTTTCGTTTGCCTCGACCAGGATCGGGCGGGAACTGCCGGGCCGATGAAGCTGCACCTTGCCGGTCACCACCTCGAGCAGCGTGTCGGCCTGGTTGGCCGTCAGCCGCAGTTTCGTGCCCAAGACGGTAGCCTGGGCGTGAGGAGTGGTGAACCGCATTGCGCCCACTCGCTGCGGCGCAACGTCGGCCGTCAGTTGCCCCCGTGCGAGCGTTACCCGTTTGGCGCCGCTCGCTGCATGGGCATCCAGCGTGACCAGAGAATTACCCGCGAGGCGGACGATCGTTTGGTCCGCATACTGGATTTCGAGCGAACCCCCGGCGGGCGTTTCAATCTGTTGCCCCGCCAACAGCGTGGTTGCCCGCGCAAGGCCCAGGGACTTGTCGTTCCCCAGGACGGTGACCGCGCCTTCCACGGCGACCACCTTGGCCACCGGCTGGGCCTGCCGCGGCAAGATCCGCGGCAGCGTCAGAATCGCCAAGACAACGGCCGCCAGCGAAACGGCCAGCAGTCCCTTGGCCCAGGCCGAACTGCGTGATTTAGCGGCAGTTTGTTGCAATTGGATGGTCGCCAGCTCGCGCAATTCGGCCACTTGGCTGTCGATCTCGTCTTCGGACTGCTCGTAGTCGGCGATCCGCTGTTCGACCTGGGCGAGAAAATTGCGCCGGTCGAGCGTCAGCTTCTGAGCCAACAGGTCATCGACGACCAGTTGCTCGCGCAGCAATACGGCCCGCGACGGCTCGGCCCGCAGGCCGGCGATCAGCCGATCGAGCTCGTCGGGCGAGAGCTCGCCCGCGTCGTCGAGGAATCGGTAGGTGAGAACGTCGTAGCGGGACACGGCGGATTCAACAATTAGCGGGAGTTAGGTTGCTTCGCGGGCGAGGCTTTTCGTAATGCACTCTTTCAGCGCCACGCGGATGCGGAACAGGGCAACGCGAACCGCCTCGGACGACGAGTTGAGCCGCTCGGCAATCGTCTGGCTTGGCAGTTCTTGCTCGTACCGCAGGGCCAGCATCCGCCGGCTTTCCGGGGCGAGCTTGTCGTAACAGCCATCCAGCGCCCGGCGGATCGGCCCTTCGGCCAGGCCGGGGGGCCCCTCCTGCTCGGCCCGGATGAAAATCTCGACCAGGGCCTCGCGCTGCAAACGGTTTCGCCGGCTGGTGCGGCGGAAGTAGTTTAGGCACAAATTGCGGGCGATCCCCTTCAGCCACTGCTTCGGCGGCACCTCGGCCGGAATGCGATCGAAAAAGCGGTACAGCTCGACGTACACGTCCTGGGCAATGTCGTCCACGTCGTGGCGCGGCACCCCCATCCCCGCGATGTACGCCCGAATATGGGCCTGCGTCTCGCGGACGATTGTCTCGAAGTTGGCGGGAAGCTCGGATGCGTCGCTCATGCTGTGCTCAATCTCTAATGGCTGTCGGGCGGATGCCTGTTACAGGAGGCGAGCGGGATGCGTCAGCTTCCCGATGGCTGTGCCCCGGTTTGGCTCTTGCCCCGTTGGTTGACACAAAACTTGACTTATACTTGACTTATCTTAATCGGGTTTGCCCATGCCGTATCTTCCTCAATTCGTTATCACCCCCCAGCTGCTGGCCCAAGTGGAGCAGGTTGCGGCCCTGCGCGAGCGGATTGCGGGGGCCGTCGTCGATTTGGCCTGGATTCCCAGTTTGCAGCAAGATTCGGCCGCCCGCAATGTCCACGCCTCGACCGCGATCGAAGGCAATCCGCTGACGCTCGAGCAGGTGCGCGCCCTGGAAGAAGGACGCGAACTCGCCGCAGCCGACTCGCGACATCAGCGAGAAGTGCTCAACTATTTTGCTGGACTGCGCTACATCGCCAAGCACGCGGATCGGAAGACGATCCGCCACGCTGAAATCTTGCGGCTGCACGAAATTCTGGCGGCCGAGGTCATGGATCAAGGCCAAGCTGGCAAGTATCGCTCGATCTTTGTGCGAGTCGGGCACTACCGCCCCCCGCCGCCCGAAGCCGTATCGGGCTTCATGTTTGAACTTCTCGAATGGTGGAATACGGCCGCGCGGGAACTATCGCCGGTCCTCAGTGCGGCGATCCTGCATTACCGGTTCGAGGCGATTCACCCCTTTGCCGACGGCAACGGTCGCACGGGCAGGGCACTCGCGTTGTGGGAACTCTATCGCCGCGGATTCGATACCCATCATATCTTCTCGGTGGACGAGTATTACTGGGAAGATCGCTCACGATACTATGCGGAGCTGACGGGCGTGCGCGAGGCCGGCGAGGACTTGACTCAGTGGCTCGAATATTGCGCGGCAGGGCTCCTGCAAACCCTGCAACGAGCGTGGCTGCGGATTCAGGCCATTCAGACGACCTCGGCGCAAAAAATCACCCTCCGCCCGCGGCAGGAACGCTTGCTGTCCTTGCTCCGCGACCACGGGGGCATGGCGCCGAGCGAGATTTGGAAAACGCTGGGCGTTTCTAGGCAGGGCGCGATGGACCTGCTCAAGCCGCTGCTCGAAGCCGGTCTCGTCGAAAAGATTGGCGGTAAAAAGACGGGGCGTTACGTGCTGAAGAACCCGTGAAGCCGCCCAGCGGCCGCGACGCCCTTTACCGAAGGCGAGCGGGATGCGTCAGCTTCCCGATGGCTTTGCCCCGTTTGGCAAACTACCCCACCGGGAGGCCCCCGCGCCTCCCACTCGCCCCTCAAAATCCCGGCCCGCCGCTGGTCAGGACACCGAAGGCGAGCAGCGCCCACAGCAGGAAGTAGAGAACGGCCCAGGGGGAGATGAGTCGCTTCCAGAACGTGTGACACCACAATGCAAGGGCCAGGCCGACCAAAGCCAACGCGCCGATGTCGGGTCCACCTAGTCCGTACATGATTGGCTCCCAAAGGGAACATTTTAAAAACTATGGCAGTATCTCGAATGTCGGGCGCAGTAGTCCTGTGAGCACGATGGCCCCAAGTCCAAGCGTGATGACCCATAGCACCACTCCGATCCAACTCTCCGGTTCTTGCTTGCAGACCATTCCCGGCGGAGCGTAACCAGTTTCGTGCGGAGACTCATACGGGTTCGGGTCCATGCCACTGATTTTAACCTGGGCGCGGCCTGCCGGTCGCTGGCTTGGCGATGCTACAAGGGGGCCGCCTCGTGGATTGCCTCCCAGGCGAGGCCAACAAGTTCCGTTGTTGCTTGACACAAAACTTGACTTACGACCTCAGGCCGCTGCTCGAAGCCGGCTCGTCGAAATGATTGGGGGTAAAAAGACGGGGCGTTACGTGCTGAAGAACCCGTGAAGCCGATAACCGATTGTTGCGGCGAGGAGAGAAGCCGGCGCAACAAAAACCGGGACCAGTTTGGTCCCGGCTAAGAACGTTCGCAATCGGTCGCTCTAGCCCTTGTTGCCGGCATACTCGGCGGCGAAAAACTTTTTGCTGTCGGCCGGGTTGGCCTTGATGGTGCGGGCCCCTTCCTTCCAGTTGGCCGGGCAGACTTCTCCGTTGGCCTCGAAGTATTGCAAAGCCTTCACCATCCGCAGGGCTTCGTCCACGCTGCGGCCCAGCGGCAGGTCGTTCACCAACTGGTGCCGCACGATGCCGTTCTTGTCGATCAGAAACAGCCCCCGCAGGGCGATGCCACCGGGCAGCAGCACGTCGAACGCGCGGGCGATCTCCTGGTTCATGTCGGCGACCATCGGATAGGCGATTTCGCCCAGGCCGCCATCGTTGCGGGGCGTGTTCCGCCAGGCGAGGTGCGTGTAGTGGCTGTCGGTCGAGATCCCCAGAATCTGCACGCCCAGCTTGGCAAACTCCTCGTTCCGATCCGAAAAGGCGATGATCTCGGTGGGGCAAACAAACGTGAAATCGAGCGGCCAGAAGAAGGCCAGCACGTATTTGCCCTTGTAGTCGCTCAGGCTGATCTGCTTGAACTCTTTGTTCGGCAAGACCGCCTGGGCCTTAAAATCGGGGGCCGGCTGCGTGACCAAAACGCCCATGAAAAAACTCCTTCGCTATTTTGTTGTGAAAAAGGTGCGTTGGCAGGATCGGCCGTCCACGGATGGCAGACCTGCTCATTATTGGCCGGGCGGCAAGCCGGGAAAGGGGAGGGCGCGGCCAAAACGCAAATTGCGGAGCGCGGAGTGCGGAATGGGGACAGCACCATGCGTCGGTGGCTGAGGGTCAGACAAGCGAAAACCTGTTGGGCAACTGCGCAACCGATCGAGCGGGCGCATCACTGACCGCGCGACCGCAACACCTCGGCAGCCCACTGTGCTTGTTCGGGAGCGAGCGGCGGTTCGACGGGTCGGCCGTACTTGACGGCAGCGTCGTACCCCGCGCGATCATATAGATCAGCGAATACCGCGGACAGCGCGAGCACGACATCGTCGTCTCCTGGCGCCAGCGGCATGGGAATCGGCGGGAGAGGGTCGGCCAGTCGCCAGGGATAGACCTCGGCTTGCGAGCGAGAGGCCGAGCGGCGAATCAGGGCGAAATAATCGCCTGCAGGGAGGGGCGATTCGGTGGGCATGCGGTCGCCCCCGCGCAGAAAATCGAGCTCCACCAGATTCGCCCACGATTTCAGAATTTCTTCGCGCTTTTGCAGGTAGGTTCGTCGGCCCGCGCTGTTGGCCCGCTTGTTTCCAGGCGAAAGCACTTCAATGATCGTAATGACTTCGCGATCCTCTGAATCGTAGATCGCAAGGTAGGGCTCCTCGACGTCCTCGAAATCGGGCAACTGAACGAGGAATGGCTCGGCGACAGTCGCTGCGGGCGCCCCTTGGGAAGTCCATCGCAAGGCAGCCGGCGATTCGGCCGTCACAAAAACATCTGGCCCGATGGATCTGCGAGGCGGTTCCGCACGCTCGATGTACACCCGCAGCTCCACTCGAGGCACGTACTTGGGACGCAAAGCGGGCACGAGCTTGTGCCGAATCTCGCTAATCAATTCGTGGTGAAAGTCCTTCCAGATCTGCCCTTCAATGAAGGGGTCCATTCCCGGAAACGGCGACGGCATGATGAGCCTCCGGCAGTACACCAACGCGACACGCTCTTTCCACTATAACTAAAGCCAGGCGATCCCGCCCGCCACTCCGCGCTCGCCCCTCACATATTCGTCACGTCGTCCACCGCCCCACCGAGCATCTGGTCCAAGGCGGCGGCGATTGGTGCGGCATGTTCGGCCGTGGGAGCATACACTCGGCAGAGGCGATGGCTGATCGGCAGCCGGCGGAAAAACTCGTTGGCAGCCAGCGGCCGCACCCGATCGGCGGCCGAGTCGTACAGAAAATTCTGCCCGTCGGCCGGGCCGGCCGTGTGCGGGCGAAAGATCGTGCGGGCAATGTCGATCCGCAGCGGCAGCTCGCGTAAGGTCGCCGGCAGCAGTTGCCGCAGCTTATGCTCGACGAGCGCCGCGTCGCTAAAGATGCTCGCCTGCTCGGAATCGTCTTTTGAGAAGAGCAGGCTCCGCTGACAGGCCATGATCCAAGGAACCTGCCGGGCAACCAGTTGCCGCCACCGCGCGCCGATCTCGCGCTGCGCCGGATCGCTCGCCCCGGCCCACCGCTGCACATCGACCAAGAGCGACGTTTCGGTGAAATACAAGTAGTCGTCGAGCCTTTCCAGTGGATTGCCCGGAAAAAGCCAATCCCGGCTGACGACGAACAGGTCTTTCAGGGCCAAATCGATCGCCCGCACCGTGCGGTGGAAATAGATGCTGCGAAACAGCTCGGCCCGCACGCCGATGAACCGCATCAAGGCGTCGGCCCCGCGATCGTGAATCGTCAATCCCTGCGGGCTGAAAAAGCTGTAGTGCAGCAGGCGATCCAGGTCGAACGCCCGCGGGCTGTAGCCGGTCATCAGCGCGTCGCGGAGGACGAAATCCATGTTGTCGATCGTGTAGATGCCCGACAGCAGCGACCGGAGCAGCACGAGCCACCGCGGACGATCCTCGCCGTCGCCGCCCCGCGGCCGCTGGATCAGCCAGGCGATCTGCGCCGGGTCGAGCGATTCGCCTGCTTCGAGCGCGGAGTTCGGATTGCGACGCACGCCACGCAACAAATCGCCTAGGCGATCGCGGATGATCGTCGCCCCCAGGGTTTCGTGCGTCAGGCCAAAGCGTTTGAGAAAATGCTCGTCGAAGAAGTGTCCGAACGGGCCATGCCCGACATCGTGCAGCAGGCCCGCCATGCGCAACAGCGTCTCGACGTAGCCCCGGCTCGGCACGTCGCGGCACGTTTGCTGCAAACTGGGATAGAGCGCCGCCGCGGCTCGGCTCCCCAGGTGCATCGCCCCGATCACGTGCGGGAACCGCGTGTGCTCGGCCGACGGATAGACCCACCAGGCGGTTTGCAACTGATGGATGTGCCGCATCCGCTGGACCCACGGATGGTCGATGACCTGCCGCTCCGAAACTTCGCCCGCGGGCAACCCCACGCCCGAGACGAACGGGATGTAGCCGTGGACCGGATCGTAGGTGAGGTTGGTGGCGTCGAGGTTGCTCATGGTGGGTTTCGGCGGCGGACAAATGCGTTCGCCTACGATCAGGCGATCAAGCCCATGCGAATTTGTAACATGCGGGCCCCAACCCGTAGGTCGCCATTCATATCCAGAACCAATACCGTGGCTTCGGCGGTTTTCGTGCGAGGGAGAATCTTTCCCGTAATAATGTCCAGGATGAAATGGAGGTGCCAACCCAACGATGCCGGTTCAAAGTTTCGAGGATCATAAAGGCGTTGGAGTTGGCCGCTATGGTCGGGCGCGACGATCCTCTCACCCTTCGCGAAGTTGCACCCCGGACAACTGAAGGCAAGGTTTGCCAGAACGGTCTGACCGCCTTGCGATCGCGGTTGAATATGCTCCAGGTGGAAAGTCACGCCAGCAGCGGCTTCCACTAATCGGCAATACTCGCAGGCGCCGCCAGCGCGGGCCTTTAAGAACTGCCGATAGGACGCGGCACTGCTCATGCATCAAGTGCCCGTGGGCTGAGGGGTCACCCAGACGGTCAGAGGAATGGCATTTGCCGGAAGTGCGCCGCGCTGGCTCTCGGCAAATTCTGCGAGCAACTTTCCATTGGCCACCATCAGCCGTTCCGCCTCGGTAACCAGTTGCTTCAGCTTGGTCTTCTCAGGCGCCGAGATCGTGCCCTCGCTGTTTTTGTCCAACAATTGGTCGAGCAGCCGCTGCTTGGCAGCCGGGAATCGCTTTAGCTTCGGCAAAACAGACTTTTTCATTGTTAGAAACCATCCATCGAACGCACCGGAAGGCTCCGTAATTCTACGCTGGTTTCTTCCCCTCCGCCAATTCCTGCTCCCACTCGTCGAGCAGCGGCCAGTCGATCGCGCAGGTGCCGAAGTCGGCCATGTGCAGGTAACCTTCCAGCCGGGCGATCGTCGCGTCCAGCAAGGCATTGTCCTTGCGAAAATAAGGGCCGTGACTGGGAAGCAGCCAGGTAACGTCGCTGGCGCGAATCCGCTTGAGCGATTGGACGAACGACGGCAGATCGCTGCCGTGATGCGCGTCGATCGCCCCCACGCAGCCGTCGCGGTAGATGTTGTCGCCCGAGAACAGGATGTCGCCCAGGCGGAAGCTGAGCTGGCTGTCGGTGTGTCCGGGGGTCAGCCAAACATCGAGCGACAGGCCTCCCAGCTCGATCTTGTCGCCGTCGTCGAGCAGGCCGTCGATCTTGACCGGCGGCATCGCCATGTCGATCTTCTGGGCCTCGATCTGGGCGAAGGTCCGCAGTTTGTCGCCCGCTTCCAACGGCGGCACCGCCTTGGGATGGGCATAGACGGGGGCTTTCAAAAGCTGTTTTGCCTTCGCCAGACCCTGGATGTGATCGACGTCGGCATGGGTGGCGATGATCATCTTGCACTTCGACAGCGGAAAATCCATCTGCCGGATCAGTTCGACGATCTCTTCCACCGTCTCGTCCAGCCCGATGTCGATCAGTAGCCATTCGTCCCGGTCGTACACCAGATAGACGCAGCACCCCAGCACATCGCCGGCCTGGTAGTTCATTTCGATCACGTTCGGCAAAATTGGCTTGCGGACGAGCATGGGCAGAAATTCCGGCAGGCTTTTAACCTGCCGCAAAAACAGGGGGCAAATTGCAGAGGGGACACGTCGAGACCAGGCGCGGCGACTATCGAGAAGATCCCGCGTGGGATTCTAGAGAGCAGCCCGCCAAGCATCAACCTACGCGCCGGATCGCCGCTCCTAAATTCTTTGCTTGTTTGTACTTATTGAGAAACCATCTCAGCCGTTTGGTGTCTCACGCTCGCCTAACTGAGAACCGAGACAAACTACCTAGTTTACCGATCTTCTGGTGTAATCTGGCAAACTGGCGTATAGTTGGGGACTTCCTGCCGGCCCGCCGACTGGGCCCCAAAGTCTTCTTGCCCCGTTGTCGCTTGGCACTTTCGTCGAGCGCTTGAGAACGCTGCCATGCCTGCCCGTTTGCTGCTAGTTTTATTGCTGGTTGGGTTTGCCTCGGCCGGCTGCGACTCCTCGTCCGCGGTGACGCCTGCAACCGAAACCACCGCCGCGACAACGGTTGACGGCACCGATGCCGACGAACTGCCCGCCAGCGACGAAATCCTGGCCCAGATCGACGACGCCCTCGACTTCACCTACCAGCATCGGCGGCTCTCGGTCGGCCCCAGTAAGAGCGACCAGGCGGCCTGGCAAATCATTCACGGCGCGCTTGCCTTCAAACGCGAGTTTCTCGTCCACGACGGAACGCAGGATGTCTCGGCGGTCGATTACGTGTTGGCGGGCCGTCCCATGAAGGGGATGGAGTTTCTCAAGGGGGACGTGCTCGATCCCAAAACCAATCGGGTCGGCATCCGTTCGTACGTCGCCGGCGACAAAATGGGGCAGGGCCATACCGATCAATGGATGGGCTACCTCTCCGACTGCCAGTTGCCGCTCGACGAGCCGATCGTGGTCGGCGGCGACCAGCACACCGTGGCCGACTACATCGACCAGATGCAGCTCGATGTCCATAAAAACCCGATCCGCGAATACACCTGGACGCTAATGGCCCTGACCGCCTACTACCCGACCGACCACGCGTGGACCGCCGGCGACGGCGAAACCTGGAGCATCGAGAAACTGGTCGAAATCGAAATGGAGCACAGCCTGGAAGACAGCCCCTGCGGCGGGACGCACCGGATGACCGCTCTGACCATCGCCTACAACCGTCATATCGCCGCCGGCGGCCAGGACGAAGGACTTTGGAAGCAGCTCAAACAGCGCATCGACCAATGTGTGACCGACGCCCGCCAGTTTCAAAACGCGGACGGCTCGCTGTCGTCAAACTATTTTCTGCGGCCCGGCAAGTCGCCCGACCTGGCCATTGCGATGGGTTCGGCGGGTCACACGATGGAGTTTCTCGCCACGGCGCTCGACAAAGACCAACTGCAAGAGCCGTGGGTGCAGCGGGCCGTGCTCGACGTTTGCAAACTGTTCCGCAAGACGAAGCCGGTGGACGTAGAATGCGGGGCCCTGTTCCACGCGGCGCACGGTTTGGTGCTCTACCGCGAGAAAGTTTTCGGGCCGCGCACCTTCGGCGGGCAATAGTGGCCTTCCGCTTCTGCCGGTTCGACCTTTAGGGCGTTGTTTCGGTGCCCGTGCCGGGCGTGGTCGTGTCAACGCCGGGCGTGGAGGTATCGGTTCTGATGCCCGTTCCGGTGTCGGCATCATTGCTAGCGCCGGGCTGGGTATCGGTCGGATTCTGGTCGCCGTCGCCGCCGCAACCGGCCAGGGCGAGCGCGACAACGAACAACAAACTCCAAATTCGCATGACGATGGCTCCTCAAGTGACAAATCGGCAGGAGGACTGGCGACATTTTGACTAGGGAATGTCCCAGACGGCCTCTTTTAGCCGCACCACATGGCTCCTGCCTGCCAACTGGCCATTCAAAGCATGTGTCGTGCCAAAAGATGAGGCCAACGCATCTACCGCTCCGCATTCCGAGTTCCGCACTCCGCGCTCACATCACTCGCCCGCGGCCACCCATGCCTCGTCGAAGGCCGCGTGCTTCATCGACTTGCCTCCCTCGACAAAGTAGCTATAGACGCAGTGGATCGTGCCGTCGGCGGCTTGGATGACCGCCGGATAGTGGTACTGGCCGGTTGGCTGGTCCTCGAGGTGCCGGGTCGCGTTCCACGTTTTCCCTTCGTCGTCGGATAGCGAGACCGCCAGCTTGTTGCGGCCCGTTACGGTGCCGTTATAGACCAGCAGCCACTTGCCGCTCGCCAGCCGCACGCCGTCGAGCCCCGAGCCGGGATTTAATAGCTCGCTGTTGCCGACGGCGCCCCAGGTCAGTCCGTCGTCGCTCGACTGGCAGACCCGAATCCGCTTGCGGGGCCCGTTCTCGCGCATGTAGGCGACCAGCGTGCCGTCGTCCCGGCGGAGCACCGCCGGCTGGATATTGCCAAAACCCAATAGCGGCTCGCTCGCCTGCCACGTTTTGCCCCCGTCGTCGGTAATGGCCATGATCGAGATCGAGAAAGTGTCGCTATACAGCGGCAGGATCATCCGCCCGCTGGGCAGGATGGTCGGCTTGCAGCGCGGCTGCCAGCCGAGGCGCTGATACAGCTTGTCCCCCAGGCGCTGGCGGACCTCGTCGAGTTCGGCCTTCAGCTTATCGGTCAGCACCAGCTTGAGCGGGCCGAGTTGCCGGTCGAGCTCCTGGCGGGCCCGCTCGCCAAAGTCTGCCGGCTTGCGCAGGATGATCCCT
>JBBDYF010000201.1:0-18077 GCA_040901775.1 Pirellulaceae bacterium
AGCCCCGAAACAGATGACATTGAACCTTGTTTCTTGTGCTTTGAGAACATACAAGACGCGAAGTTCGCAAGGCCGCAAAGAAATACATGACAATCTTCCCTCGCGCCTTCGCCTGCTTTGCCTCTTGGCGTTAAAGAGGCGGGGGTGTGAGCCTAAACCGGCGTGCGCGGTCAACGGTGTTCGGTTTCGATTGGCACTTGTCAGACCATTTAACCAGTCTCCACGATCTGCGTCGCTAGACGCTATCCAGTCGGTGCTTCATAATCGAACGTCGTTCGACGAACCAATCTTCGCGCCACCGCTTGCGTTACGAGGAGCCTCGTTCATGGTCAGCCCAATTTTCCGTTCGCTCTGTTTGGGTAGAATTGCGGCCTTGGTCGCTCTGACACAGATTGCCGCGCCCGCTGCCAATCTTTCCGCCCAAGAAGAGCGTGCCGTTCTCAATCCTCAACCTACTCCTCTGGGTGTAATCGCCTCCATGACGCTCGACAAGAAGCCCTTCGGCAAAACCAAGGATGGTCAGGAAGTGACCCTCTTCACGCTTACCAATATTACCGGGATGCAGGTCCGGCTGATCGACTACGGCGCGACGGTCATCGGCGTCGAGACGCCGGATAAGCACGCCAAATCGGCCAACATCACGCTCGGCTTTCCCAGCCTGGCGGGCTATCTCGAGCGGCATCCGTATTTTGGCTCGACGGTGGGCCGCTATGCCAATCGGATTGCCGGAGGCAAGTTCGAGCTCGACGGCAAAGAATACACACTGGCGACCAACAACGGCCCGAACCACTTGCATGGCGGCAACAAGGGGTTCGATGCCGTGATGTGGAAGGCCGAACCGGTGAATTCGCCCGGCAGCGTCGGCGTGAAGTTCCGCTATCATAGCGCCGCCGGCGAGGAGGGGTATCCCGGCACGCTCGACGCCACCGCGACCTACACGCTAACCAATGACAACGAGTTGCGGATCGACTATACGGCCACCACCGACAAGGCGACCGTCTTCAACCCGACGAACCATTGCTATTGGAATCTCGGTGGCGCGGGAAGCGGCACGATTCTCAAACACGAATTGACGCTGGCGGCCGACCAGTACTTGCAGATCGACGAAACTTCGATTCCCACGGGCGAATTGGCGCCGGTTAAGGGAACCCCCTTCGACTTCACCGCGCCGCACGCCATTGGCGAACGGATCGACGAGGTGAAAAAAGATTCCCATCAGACCAAAGGGTACGACCACTGCTACGTCCTGCGCGGCCAGGAAGGCAAGCTGCAACTGGCGGCCAAAGTGAAAGACCCCGCGAGCGGCCGGGTGATGGAGATTTTCACGACCGAGCCGGGCATTCAGCTTTATTGCGGCAATTTTCTCGGCGGCGGCGCGGGGGAAGCCGGCTACGAGCAGCACGAGGCGTTCTGCCTCGAGACGCAGCACTATCCCGACTCGCCCAACCAGCCGGAGTTTCCCAGCACGGTGCTCAAGCCGGGCGAAACCTTTCAATCGACGACGGTGCATAAGTTCTCGGTCGAGAAGTAACTGCATAGCCGCGACCAGTGGTCGCGCGGATTGCCTAGCCGCGACCAGTGGCCGCGCGGATTGCCTAGCCGCGACCCACACACGGAGCTTCTCCCCATGTCCGACTGGCTCGAAGAAGGATCACCGGCCCCGCCGTTCACCCTGGCTGCCGACGACGGCTCGCAGGTCAAGCTGGCCGATCTGCAAGGCAGCCCCGTCGTGCTCTATTTTTATCCGGCCGACGATACCCCCGGCTGCACTAAGGAGGCCTGCGCCTTCCGCGACCGGGCGGCAGAACTGACAAAACTGGGGGCCAAGGTGTTTGGCGTCAGCCCGGACGACGTGGCCAGCCACGTCAAATTCCGGGATAAATACAGCCTCAACTTTCCGCTGCTGGCCGATCCCGACCACGCGGTGGCCGAGCAATACGGCGCGTGGCGCGAGAAGAACATGTACGGCAACAAAAAAATGGGGATTGCCCGTTCGACCTTTCTGATTGGCCCGGACGGCGTGGTGAAAAAGGTTTGGAAAGCGGTGCAAGTGGATGGCCACGACGAGCAGGTGCTCGCGGCGCTCAAGGAACTGGGCGCCTCGGCGAAATAGCAGGCGGTAGGGTGGGTCGAGCTGGCGAGCGTGCGGCCTCGACGCCAGCCAGACAAAATCGCCAGTGATGGCCCACGCGGGATCTGCGGCCGCCTCATGGCCGGAGGGACCTGCGTGGCGTGACCAGACTAGTCACGCCGGGGCGAAAAAATGGTTTGACTTGCGCCGCACGGTACTTTCGCAAAGCCAAGCCGTGCAGAGACTTGCCTCGTTCCCTTGAAGCGCAACCGCGGTGCGCGCACAACCGACGCGCGCAAGTTCCTTGACGCGCGCATGTTGTTTTGGGAAAGTAGCTCTTGTTCACCAATCCGTCTAGCCAGCGAGGTGCCGCATGATTGCCGAATGGAGTGGGGCGAGCGGGTCGTCGGTTGGCGACGGGTTTCGCTAATCGCCCCGATAAGCAAAACGGGCCTGGCGTTTCGCTAATCAGCACGCAAGTGCAGAGGTTCCAATGAGTTGCAACAGTGATTAGCGAAACGGACATTGAAAAAAAGGGAGAAACGATTAGCGAAACTCCGTGCCGCTCGCGCGCCGCAGAGAGCAGAATCGACTTGTGAACGTCGCACGAGCTTGCCCTTCGTAAACCAACATCAAACAAGTTGCGACTCGTCGTCCGGCGAGCCTACAATGCTCTCCCGCCTCCCAACCTCCCACCTCCCAATGGCCGCTCGATGAATCCTTTCCGCTCCCTCGCGATAGCGCTGAGCCTTAGCTTGTCTCTGCTGGCGACCTGTAGCCTGCGGGGTGACGAGCCGTTCCAGATCGTCGAGGACGAACAGCAAATCACGATCGCCACGCCCCAGCTCGCAGCGACCATCCGCAAGCAGGGCTACGTCAGCGGGATCGCCGCCGGTTCCTTCCTCGACAAACAGACCGGCTTTCGCGACGCGGGGTTTGGACTGGACATCGTCGATTGGATCATGGAGCCGGGGAGCGACGCGGCCTATCGCGACCAGTTGCCCAAAGAAATGGTGTACGAGTTCGGCAACGCGTATCACGGCCAGCGGGCCAAGCGTTCGATCGAAGGTCCGCAGATTTGCACCCAGGCGAAGCTGCTTGACCCCAAAGTGATCCGCGGCGCGGACTTCGTGGCCATCGAGCAGTCGTTCCAGTACAAGACCGCCGCGCCCGGCAAAAAAACCGGCTCGACTTGGACGCAGCGGATCGTCTTTCCGGCCGGCAAGCGCTATTTCGTTTCGTCCGACCGGATCGACGCGGTCAACGCCAGCGAGGCGATGTTCCTGCGAATCGACATGCCGGGGCACATCAAGCACAATGCGGGCGACACGTTCAGCGAGGTCTATCTGGGTTACGTCGCTGAGCCGATTCCGGCGAAAGAGTTCCTGACCGATTTTGCCCCCGACGAAAAGTTCAACTACCGCCGCGACGACCGTAAGGCGAAGGGGCTGACGGCAAACTCGATCCGGATGATCCGCGGCTACCGCCTGCGCGATCCGGCGACGGGCAAGGCTGGCCCGTGGCTGCTGGGCATGACGCTCGACCCGGCAATCGTCAGCGAAGCGTGGTGCCACCAGCGGGGCTATGTCTGCATGATCGAGGAGTTCGGCGAGTATCCGATTAAAGCGGGCGAGCACTTCTCCGCGGCGTTCATCGTCGGCTATTTCGACTCGATCGAAGAAGCGCACCGAATCTACGACCAGCACCGCGGCCACTCGGGGCTGACCGTGGATGCGAGCGGCTGGAAACTGACGAAGTGAAACCATCGGCGTGGAACCGCGACCACTGGTCGCGGCTTTGAAGCCCCACTGACCATTGACCACAGACCACTGACCATGCTTCTCATCGACGGCCATCTCGACCTTTCCATGAACGCCCTGGAATGGAACCGCGATCTGACGCGGCCCTTGGCCGAGGTGCGCCGCCGCGAAGAGGGCAAGACCGACAAGGTCGATCGGAGTCGCGGCGTTTGCACGCTGAGCGAAATGCGGCGCGGCGAAATTGGGCTCTGCATTGCCACGCAGATCGCCCGCTACGTGGCCGAGGGGAACGCCTTGCCCGGCTGGCACGCGCCGGAGATTGCCTGGGCGCAGACGCAAGGGCAGCTCGCCTGGTATCGGGCGATGGAAGACCGCGGCGAGATGGTGCAGATTGTCGATCGGGCCGGGCTCGCAAAGCACGTTGCCCTGTGGCAACAACCAACCCGAAGCGCCAGCGAGCACCCGCTCCCGATCGGTTACATCCTGTCGCTGGAAGGGGCCGACTCGATCGTCAACCTTTCGTATCTCGAAGCGGCCTATGCCAGCGGCCTGCGGGCACTCGGGCCCGCCCATTATGGCCCCGGCCGCTACAGCCCTGGCACCGGCGCGGCAGGAGGGCTCACCGCAGCCGGGCGCGAGCTGGTCAAAGAAATGCAGCGGCTGGGGATCGTGCTCGATGTCACCCATCTGACCGACGAGGCGTTTTGGGAAGCTTTGGACCTGTACGCCGGGCCGGTCTGGGCCAGCCACAACAACTGCCGCGCGCTAGTGCCCCATCAGCGGCAGTTCAGCGATGAGCAGATCAAAGAACTGATTCGCCGCGATGCCATCATCGGCGGGGCGTTCGACGCCTGGATGATGGTCCCCGGCTGGGTTCGCGGCAAGACGACGCCGCTCGATACGGGCGTCAAGATCGAGACGGTCGTCGATCACATGGACCACATCTGCCAACTGGCCGGCACGGCTCGCCACTGCGCAATCGGGTCGGACCTGGATGGCGGTTACGGCACCGAGCAAACGCCCCTCGATCTGGATTCGATCGCCGACTTGCAGCGGCTGACCGGCATTCTGGCCCGCCGCGGGTACAGCCCGGCCGACATCGAAGGTATCATGCACGGCAATTGGATCAGGAAGTTCAGCGAATCGCTGCCGAACAGCCCTTAGCCGGGACCAAACCTGGTCCCGTAGTCCCGCCAGTGCAACTCACCGGGAGCAAGTTTGCTCCCGGCTACCAACGAACAACCATGAAACTTGCCAAATACCAACTTCCCGCCGGGCAGACCGGCGTGGCCCGCGTCGATGGGGATCAACTCTCGCCGTTGGATTTGTCCAGCGGTCAGTACCGGTCGCTGTTCGAGATTCTGGAAGCCGACAATCCGTACGAGGCGGCCGAGTTTTTGACGCAGACGAACGATCGCATTCCGCTCGAACAGGTCCGTCTGCTGCCGCCGATCGACCAGCAAGAGGTGTGGGCGGCTGGCGTCACCTACAAGCGCAGCCAGGCGGCCCGGATGGAGGAATCGGCGACGGCGGCGTCGTGTTACGACCGCGTGTACGTTTCGCCCCGGCCCGAGCTGTTTTTCAAGGCGACGCCCCACCGCGTCGCGGGGCACGGCCAGCCGCTGCGGATTCGCAGCGATTCGCAGTGGAACGTGCCCGAGCCGGAGCTGACGCTCGTCTTGTCGAGCAAGCTGCAACTCGTCGGCTTTACCGTCGGCAACGACATGAGCTCGCGCGACATCGAAGGAGACAACCCGCTCTACCTGCCGCAAGCCAAGTGCTACAACCAGTGCTGCGGCCTGGGGCCCTGGATCACGCTGGCGATCGGCATGCCGCAGCCGGCGGATATCGGCATTCGCCTGCTGATCCACCGCGGCGGAAAGATCGTGTACGACGGGCGGACGAGCGTCGATCACATGGCCCGCACGTTCGAGAACCTGATCGGCTGGCTGGGGCGCGACAACTCGTTTCCCAGCGGCTGCTTTTTACTGACGGGGACGGGCATCGTCCCCGAAAGCGGCTTTACGCTGGCGGTGGACGACATCGTCGAGATCAAGATCGACGGCGTGGGTACGCTGCTCAACCCGATCGTGCAGGGATAGTTGCCGACCCAACGTGCGCTAGCGCGACATTGGGCTGTGGAAGGTTGCGCCTTCGGCGTAGCAACAGCCTGTAGCCTCACCGCAGCGAAAACCCGCGGTAGCGATCTTCGGGACGAGGGGCGGGCGCTTGAGAAACGCGCGGCGACGGCCCCTCAACGGGAAGCGTGCCGCCGGGGGGGACGAAGTTCGGATCGGCCATATCGACGAATCGCTGATTGGCCAGTTGCGTCCTCGGTAGCTCAAAGAGCACTTGCCCTTCGGCCGGCGGTTGGTTGATTCGCCACTCCGAAATGTCGAGCTGAAACTGCAATTGCCCCTGCGGCACCGAAACTTCGATCCGCTTGGGGAGCGACACGCCGTCGAGATGGTAGTAGTGGTGGTTCGAACTGCGGGCCGAAGCGACCAGTTGGTTCCGCTCGTCGTACAGATGCTGTTCGAGAATCCAGCCGTGCTTGCCGTGAAAGTGAACCAGCCGCGTGAACTGCCCAGCCGATGCTTGCAGCGTGGTTTTGATCTGGACGCGATCTTCCCCCGCCTTGATCGGTCCTTCCAGGATGGTCGCGGGGTCGATCTCGACGACCCCCAGCGCCTCGATCAGCCAGGTCGGCTCGATCGGCAGCATCTGGCGCGCCCGGCTGGCGGCGAACAGGTCGTGCCGGGCGAAATAGACGTTCGGCTCGGGCGCGCGGGCCGCCCAGAACCAGAACAACAGCGAATTGCTCCCCATGTCGAGCTCCGGGCCGAGCAGCGCGGTTCCGGCCCGAAAGCGAAAGTTTTTCGGCTTTTCAATCGCGATTTCGGCCCCGATCGCCGGAAAGCCGGGAACCGAGGCGGTCGCCCCTTGCGTTTGCAGCGATTGGATGCGGCCGCTGTTGGCGTTGATCGCGGCGACCGCTTCTTCCCGCGAGGGGAGGGCCGTGAACAGCACCGGCGGGGGCTCGCTGGCGTTTTTTTGAAACCATTGGTTCCAGCGGCAACCGCCTGCCGTGCAGAGCATCAGCACGAGGAGCACGCCCACGCAAGCGTGGGACGTGACACCCGATTTTGGTTTGAGGCGTTGTCCGAACACGGGCACACGCTCCTCCGGTCACGCGCCGTGCATTTGCAGCAGCTCGGACAATTGTTGCTGAATGGCGGCGGCCCGCTCCGGGGTCGGCAGCGCCTCGGCGACGCGGTACTCCCCTTCGTTGCGCGGGCAATACACGATCAAAACCTCCCGGCCGCTCTCGTCTTTTTCGGTTCGCTCGACCCGCGCGATCCGCCGCCGGACCAACAAGAGGGCGAGAACATACCGCGTATCTTCTGCCGCCGGGTCCTCGCCCAGCCGCTCGAAATAGTTGAGCATCACGTCGTTGGGGGCCCACGCCAGGCGGCCGATATTCGGATCGACCACGGTCGATTTCCACCAGCCGAGCGCCTTTTCGGGTGGTCCCGGCCAGGCTTCGGCCGAATAGTCGCGGCGGACGACGCTGGCCCCTTCCGAAACGAGCACGGAATAGCAGGTTTCGCCGTCCTTGAGTTCGCGATCGGTCGCCGAGCACCGTCGCGAGCAACGCTGGACTTCAAAGTCGATCATGCCGCTACCGGCTGGCGGGAATGGGGCTGGGGGTGCGGGATCATACGAAATTGGTGCGATCGGCTCAAGAGACACTCGCTCCGCCAGCGACTGCGTGCTAGCTATCTCCCGATGCAATACAGCGACTTGCGACCGCGAATGAAGATTTGGCCGTCGCTGGTGGCGGGCGAGGCGATCGTCTCGTCGTCGAGCTGGTTCTCGATCAGTTTGTCGAACCGGGGCGAGGCCGAGACGACGGTGCAAAGCCCCTCGGTGTTCAGAAAAAAGATTCGCCCCTCGGCGGCGATGGGGGAAGCCTTGTACTTCCCTTTCAAACGTTCGTTCCATTTCACGTTGCCGCTGGCGGTTTCCAAGCAGCGGGCGATGCCGTTGTCGGTAACGATAAACAGCAGGTCGTTCCAGACCACCGGCGAGCAGGTGTCGGGGGTTCCCTCGGCGTGGCTCCAGCGAATGTTGCGATGCGACAGCTCCACCGGCCCAGTTGCCGTGGCGCTAGCGAGACGCTTGCTGGCGGGCTGGACGGCGATCAGCGGGCCGCGCATCCCGCGGGTGGTGTAGATGGTGCCGTCGGCGAACGTGGGGCCGGTCACCGTGCGTCCGCCGACCAGGCCCGGCAAGAACCAAAGCTGCTTGCCGGTCGCGGGATCGTAAGCGTCGAGCTGGTTCCCGCCCATGACGATCAATTGCGTCTCCTCTCCCACCTGGGCCAAGAGAGGCGTCGTGTACGAGTCGCACTCTTCCGCGTCGGCCTTGGTGCCTCGGCTGGATTTCCAGAGCAAACGGCCCGAACGGATTTCGTGGGCCACGAGGTAGCTTTCGACCGGTTTATCGCGCAGGTCGGCCAACGAATCCTGCATGCAGACCGAGATGACTGCCTTGCCATGAATCACCGGGCTGTTGGCATGGCCCCACCAAATGCTATAGGCCCCGTACTCTTCCTGCAGGTTGAGCTTCCAGAGTTGCTTGCCGGCAAAGTCGTAGGCCGCCAGATCGCCGTTGCCAAAATGGACGACGACCGTCTGGCCGTCGGTCACGGGAGAGGGACTCGCCAGGTTGTGCAAGTCGTGGAACTTTTGCGTCGAGCGCTTGGGCGTTTCGCGCACCGCCTCGCCGCTGCCAACTTCCTGCGTCCAGACAATTTTGCCACTCTTTTTTTCGATGCGCAACAGAAGCAGCTTGTTATCGGCGGTGTGCGCGGTGACGAAGATGGCGTCGCCAACGATGGCGGGCGTGCTGTCTCCCCACTCGGGCAGCGGGCATTTCCAGACGATCCCCCGCTGCTCGTGCCAGACGATCGGCAGCTCTTTTTCCGGGCTGACGCCGGTTCCCTCAGGTCCACGCCATTGCGGCCAGTCGGCGGCCAGTGCCGCGGAACAAGACAAAGCCAATGATACCGCGATCGCGGAGTGAGGAAAGAAAGGTTTCATAATAGGATCATCAAGTCGTAGGAGGGAAAGGTTCGCTACGCCAAAACCCGCTTGTGCTCTTCGCCGGCGACTTCCTGCACGTAGCGCGGCACCGCATAGCCGGGCAGTGCTCGACGCATCTGGGCGATAATTTCCAGACCGCGAACAATCGGCACTTCAAAGTGCGCCGCCCCTTGCACGCGGTCTAACTGGTGCAGGTAATAAGGCATCACTCGCAGATCCACCAGCCGGCGCGACAGGTCGATCTGGGCCCCGGTCGAATCGTTGACCCCGCGCAGCAGCACCGCCTGGTTCAATACGGGAATGCCCGCATCGACCAACCGGGCGAGCGCGGCAGCCACCGGGCCGTCGATCTCTTGCGCGTGATTGGCGTGAACGACCATAATCGGCGCAAGCCGAGTCCCGCGCAGCCAGCCCAGCAGTTCATCCGTCACCCGCTGCGGGATCACGATCGGCAGTCGGGTGTGAATCCGCAACCGGCGAACGTGCGGCACGGCGGCCAGCCGGCGGGCCAGCTCGGCCAGTTGGTCATCGACGATCGTCAACGGATCGCCCCCGGAGAGGATCACCTCATCGATTCGCGGATCGGCCGCGATCCGGTCGATCGCCGGCTGCCACTCGGCGGGCGAGCGCGGGCCCTCGGAATAAGGAAAGTGCCGGCGGAAACAGTAGCGACAGTGGACCGCGCAGGCCCCCGTTGTGACCAGCAAGGTCCGACTGCTATATTTTTGCAGCAGACCGCTGCCCAGCAGGGCCGCTTCATCCCCCACGGGATCGACGGTAAACTCTTGCGGAGATTCAAGTTCCGACGGATCGGAAAGCACCTGCCGCAGCAGAGGATCGGCCGGATCGCCGGGGCGGATGCGGGCCAGGTAGGGATGAGGGACGAACACGCCAAAACCCTGGGCGGCCAGTCGTGCGGAGGGAACAAGCTCGGCGGAAAGTCCCAATAGCGAAACGAGTTGCGCTGCATCGCGAATCGCCCCGCGCAGCTCCTCTCGCCAGGTCGGCAGGCGCGACGGCACGGCCAGAGTTTCGCCCAACGAGGTGGCGCGGACAGTTTCCTTAGGCGCAGCTACAATTTGCATCTAAACCAGAATAACCAGCACCAGTTACAGGTTTAAGTAGGGAGAGCGGAAGTGGCAACGTACAAGACAGGGGATTTCCGCAAGGGAATCAAGGTCATGATCGACAATGAGCCTTGGAACATGGTCGAGATGAACTTCCGCAAGCCGGGCAAAGGGAACGCCCTTTACGAATGCACCTTGAAGAACCTGATTCGGGGCACATCGCTGAAGCGGGTGTTTCGCGGCGGCGACGAGTTGGAGGCGGCCGACGTGGAAGATGTCGCCTGCCAATACCTTTACAAACAAAGCGATACGTTCGTCTTCATGAACAACAAGACGTTCGACCAGTACGAACTGACCGCCGACCAGGTCGAAGACTATTGGAAGTATCTCAAAGAGGGGATGGGCGTTCAACTGATGCTGTTCAACGGCTTGCCGATCAGCATCACTCCGCCGCCGCACGTCGAGCTGAAGGTAGAATATTGCGAGCCGGGGGCGCGGGGCGATACGGCGACCAACGTCACCAAGCCGGTAAAGGTCGAGACCGGGGCCGAGATTCAGGCCCCGCTGTTCATCCAGATCGGCAACGTGCTGAAGGTCGATACGCGAACGGGCGAGTACATCGAACGGGTTTCGACGTAACGAGCGACCGGTCACTTCGGGCGATTAGACTCACAGGTTTGACAGAATCACAGGCCCGGAGGGCCGGTAGTTAGTAGCCCCGACCGTCAGGTCGGGGGATAATGCGCGATCGCTGATTTTCAAGAGGTCCGGAGGACCGGCACTGGCGTGACACGACCTTGTTGCCTTAGTGCCGGCCCTCCGGGTCTTAGATCGCCTCCGTTCCGTTCTCCCCGACCTCACGGTCGGGGCTATTCCCTGACAGCCCTCCGGGCCTTTGCAGTACCCCGAACCTCTCGATGTGCGGATCGAACGAAACAGCTAAATCTCACGGGAGTCATTTCTCAGTCGATCCTACTTGAATCTAGGTGCGTCGGTGGAGCAGTTCATCTCGCGCGTCGAACAGGTTTTTGACATCACGGGTCGAGGTCTCACCATCTGGCCGGGCATTCCACACGATTCGCATTTCCGGATCAAGATTGGTGATGCACTTCGCTTGCGATTGCCTGATGGGAGTGACTTGCTCACGCACGTCGCCGGCATTGAAATGATTACGGGGCGGCGTCCACTCCCCATTCCGCTTCTTCTGCCGCTGGCGATCACAAGGAAAGACATTCCGATTGGCACCGAGGTATTTCACATTCGGGCAGAAACATAACTCTCGCCAATCTTGACGGTTGCGGTGACTCACCGGGACTAGCTTTGGTCTCTGCGGCTGGACGATGAACGACTTCCTTCCCACGGCGACGCTCGACATGCTCCGCCGCCGGGCGGAACTACTGAAACAGGTGCGGCAGTTCTTCGACAGCCGCGGGTTTTTGGAGGTCGAAACGCCGCTGCTCTCGCACGACGTGGTCGTCGATCGGCATCTCGATCCGCTCGGCGTCACGTTGCCAGCCGATCCCCGCGAGCCCGAGCGCGGCGAGCGCCTATGGCTGCAAACCTCGCCCGAGTTCGGCATGAAGCGCCTGCTGGCTGCCGGAGCGAAGGCCATTTATCAGATTACTCGGGCCTTCCGCGGCGGCCACGAATCGGGCCGGGAGCACAACCCAGAATTTACGATCGCCGAGTGGTACCGCGTCGGCGACGACTATGCAGCCGGCATGCAATTGCTCTCCGACCTGGCGGAAGCGGTGTTTCAAGCAGGCCCGGCCGAGCGGCTGACCTATCGCGCAGCGTTCCAGCGACACGTCAAGTTCGATCCCTTCGCGCCAACAATTCCCCGGTCCCCGGGTCTGCCCCCCGAGACGGATCGCGATGCGAACCTCGACTGCTGGCTCACTTCCATGGTAGAGCCCTACCTTGGCAGCGAACGACCGACGATCCTTTACGACTATCCCTCCAGCCAATCAGCCCTGGCGCAGGTCCGCCCCGGCGATCCGCCGCTGGCCGAGCGGTTCGAACTGTACGTCCGGGGCATGGAACTGGCTAATGGCTACCATGAACTGCTCGATCCGCAGGTCTTGCGCGAGCGAAACCGGGCCAACAACGAAGCCCGCCAGGCCGACGGCAAATACTCGCTGCCGGAAGAGAGTCGCCTGCTCGCCGCGATGGAGCACGGGCTGCCGGCGTGCAGCGGCTGCGCCCTGGGCTTCGACCGGCTGGTGATGGCGGCGACCGGGGCCAAGTCAATCCAGGAAGTGCTGCCTTTTCCGATCGAACGGGCGTAGCCCCCTTAGTCCCGGAACCCGGCGCGAGGTTTACTCCGCTCGCCAGTCCCCCGGAGGCAAGTTTGCCTCCGGCTATTGGATTATGTATTCCCCGAGCGGTGGAAATGGACGTGCTTCCACTGGCCGCCGATTTTTTGCCAAATGCGGGTCTCTTCCATCCGGCTGGTTTGCGGCGCGCCGCTGGCGTCGAGCGACTGGGTGAGCCGGACGTAGCTCAAAACCGCCGCACTGTCTCCCAACAGGCGAACATGCGGCTGGCTGATTGTGACGTTCTTGGGCGGCTTTTGCGGGCCGCCCGGCAGTTCAAAGTAGTACTTGTGAAAGGGCATGCCGACGACCACCTGCCCGCGGGCTTCCGGCTCGAAGCAAGTGATCGAATCGTCGCAGAGAGACTCGTACGTTTGCCAGTCTCCCGCGACGATCGCCACGAGGAGTTTCTGGTTCAGGTCGAGCAGTTGCTGGGCCAAGTCGGCTGCCATCGGGTGTTCCTGGGATAGATAAAGCTAAACGCGTTCGTAGGTGCAAAACGTGTAATCGTACTGGTTTTTGGCATCGGCGGAATGGCTCTCGCGGCTCGCCTCGCGCCACTGCGACCACTCGATGGCGGGAAACCGGGTGTCCCCCTCAATCTCGGCCTCGACCCAGGTGACATAGAGCCGCTTGGCCCGCGGCAAGGCAAGCTTGTAGATTTCTCCCCCGCCGATGACGAACGGTTCGTCGTCCGAATGGGCCAGGCGCAGGGCCTCGTCCAAGCTGTTGGGAAAGGCAATCGGCAACCAGTCAACCGGCGCTTCGGCGGTGGGCAAGCCCTGCCCCTGATAGAGCGGCAAGGGCTTGCCTTGTTCGTCGGCAAAGTGAAAGTCATAAGGCGAAGCGGCCCGCTTGAGCACCAGTGAGATTCGCCCCGGCAATAGCTTGCCCAGCGATTCGAATGTCTTGCGGCCCATGATCAGGTGGTGCCCCATCGTCAGGGCTTTGAACCGCTTCAAATCGGCCGACAATCGCCACGGCAACCCGCCGGCATGGCCGATCACGCCGTTGAGGGCCATGGCCACGATCAGCGACAACTCCCGTCCCCTGACTCCTGACCTCTGGCCTCCGACCTCTTCTCCCTGCTCCCCGCTCATACCGCCACCTTAGCCGCAATGTGCGGATGCGGGTCGTAGTTTTGCAGCTCAAAATCCTCGTACCGGAAGTCAAAAATCGACTTGACTGTCGGGTTGAGTCGCATCGTCGGGAGCGACCGGGGCTGTCGGCCCAGTTGCAACTCGGCCTGTTCCAGGTGGTTGTTGTAGAGGTGGGCGTCGCCCAAGGTGTGAATGAATTCGCCGGGGGCCAGGCCGGTCACCTGGGCGACCATCAGGGTCAACAGGGCGTAGGAAGCAATGTTGAACGGCACGCCGAGGAAAACGTCGGCGCTGCGCTGGTACATCTGGCACGAGAGCCGTCCGTCGGCCACGTAAAACTGAAACAGCAGGTGGCACGGCGGCAGCGCCATCTGGTCCACGTCGGCCACGTTCCAGGCGCTGACGATCAAGCGCCGCGAGTCGGGCGTTTGCCGAATCCGCTCGATCGCGTCGGAAATCTGGTCGATCCGGCGGCCGTCAGCCGTGGGCCAGCTCCGCCACTGGTAGCCGTACACGGGGCCCAGTTCGCCCCGCTCGTCGGCCCATTCGTCCCAAATGCTGACGCCGTTTTCCTTCAGATACCGCGTGTTGGTTTCGCCTTGCAGGAACCAGAGCAGTTCGTGAATGATCGAGCGGGTATGCACCTTCTTGGTGGTGAGCAGCGGAAAGCTGGCCGCCAGGTCGAACCGCATCTGGTGGCCAAAAACGCTGCGAGTGCCGGTGCCGGTTCGGTCGGCCTTAGGCGTGCCGTGGTTCAGAATGTGGCTCAAGAGATCTAAGTACGCTTGCATGACGCACTTGTACCCCAAGTTCCCCCTTCCCCTCCAGCCCCTGCCGGCTGGCCATCGGGCGAACCTTTCGAAAACGGCGTGCGAATTGACCTAACCCTTTGCAGCGGCTACGATTTGGATTGATCTGGAGCCTAACCGCCGAAAGGCCGATGAGGACCGATATGTCAATCGTCGCCCCCCACATGGATGCCGCATCGCGACTCGTCGGCCCGCTGCTTGCTGCGACGGCGCTGGTGCTTGCTGCCAGCACCGCGGCCTGGGCTGCCACGCCCGAGCCCTCGCCCGAGCAGGTCAAATTCTTCGAGGAAAAAGTACGGCCCATCCTGGCCGAAAATTGCTACAAGTGCCACGGCTCGGACGAGCAAAAAGGGGGCTTACGGCTCGACCTGCGCGAGTTGGCCCTGGCCGGCGGCGAAAACGGGGCGGTCATCGTTCCCGGCCACCCCGATCAAAGCTCGCTGGTCGAAGCGGTGAAGTGGGAATCGTTCGAGATGCCCCCCGGCGGCAAGCTCAGCGCCGACAAGATCGCCACGCTTGCCGAGTGGATCAAGCTCGGTGCCCCGATGCCCAAGGATCACGGCGGAGGCAGCGGCGTCGAACTGCGCCAGACCCGCGGCGTAATTACCGACGAAGATCGCCAGTGGTGGGCCTTCCAGCCGATTGCGCGCAGCACGCCGCCGGAGATCGCCGGCGACACCTGGTCGCACTCGGCGGTCGATGCGTTTTTGCTCGCCCGGATGCAGATCGAGGGGCTGTCGCCCGCGCCCCAGGCGAACCGGCTGACGCTCATTCGCCGCGCCACCTGGGATCTGGTCGGTCTGCCGCCAACGCCCGACCAGGTCGATGACTTCGTCGGCGACCAGCGGCCCGACGCCTACGAACGGCTGATCGACCGTCTACTCGCCAGCCCGCGGCATGGCGAGCGTTGGTCCCGGCACTGGCTGGACCTGGTGCGCTATGCCGAGTCTGACGGTTTCCGGCAAGACGCCTACCGCCCCCAGGCTTGGCGCTATCGCGACTACGTCGTTCGCTCGCTCAATGCCGACAAGCCGTACTCGCGATTCGTCCTCGAGCAACTGGCGGGGGACGAGGCCTTGCCCGGCGATCCCGACGCCCAGATTGCCACCATGTATTTGCGGCTAGGCATCTACGAATACAACCAGCGCGACGTGCGCACGCATTGGGCCGACATTTTGAACGATCTGACCGACGTGACCGCCGACGTGATGCTGGGCCTGGGCCTGGGCTGCGCCCGCTGCCACGACCACAAATTCGATCCGATCCTGCAGAAGGATTACTACCGGCTGCAAGCGTTTTTCGCGCCGATCGTCTGGCGCGAGCGAGTGCCGGCGGCCACTGCCGAGCAGGTGGCCGCCTACGAGCGGCAGCAATCCATTTGGGAAGAGAAAACGACCGACATCCGTCGCCAAATTGCCGAAATCGAAGATCCGATCCAGGCCAGCACCTCTCGAACGACGCTCGTGAAATTCGCCGATGATCTGCAAGTGCTGATGGACAAGCCAGCCGCCGAGCGCACTCCGTACGAGGCGCAACTGGTGTATCTGATCCAGTTCCAGGCGACCGAGGGGGAAGGAAAGGCCGACATCGCCGCCAAGGTGAAGGGGGAGAAGAAGGAGCAATGGATCGCTTTAAAAGAGCAACTGGCCGAGTTCGATTCTCTGCTGCCGGAGCCGATTCCGCTGATTCCGGGCGTCACCGACATCGGCCCCATCGCGCCGGAAGTGACGATTCCTGGTCGCCGCAATGCCGAACCGATCGAGCCGGGCATTCCCAGCGTGATCGACCCCGAGCCTTTGGCGATTGCTGTGGCCCGCGAAGGCGTCGCGGATTCCCACTCGACGACCTCCGGAACAACGGGACGGCGGACGGCGCTTGCCGAGTGGATCGTATCGGCCGAGAACCCGCTGTCGTCGCGCGTGCTGGCGAACCGCTTATGGCAGTACCACTTCGGCCAGGGCCTGTGCGAATCGTCGAGCGACTTCGGCCGGCTCGGCCAGCCGCCGAGCCACCCCGAACTGCTCGACTATTTGTCGAGCGAGCTGCTGGATCGCGGCTGGACGCTGAAACGCCTGCACCGCAAGATCATGGCCTCGGCCGCCTATCGGCAGGCGTCGCACGGTCCGGCGGTGGCCGCGTCGTTCCAGCGAGATCCGCAGAATCGCTGGCTGTCTCGGATGACCGTTCGCCGCCTCGCGGCCGAGCAGATTCGGGACGCTGCCATCGCTGTCACTGCCGAGCTCGATCCGCGGATGGGGGGCGAAGGTGGGGATTCCGGCAAGACGGCCCGCCGCGCGATTTATCTCAAAACTTTTCGCAACCGGCAGGATGCGACGCTCGACGTGTTCGACGCTCCCGATGGTGTGCTGAGCATGCCCGCCCGCAACCTGACGACGACTCCGACCCAGTCGCTGTACATGATCAACGGCCCGTGGATGATGCTCCGAGCCAAGGCGTTTGCGGAGCGGCTTTCGCAGCCGTCGTCGGCCACGCTTGACGAGCGAGTCGCCACCGCCTATCGCCTGGCGTATGGCCGCCCTCCCAACGCGGACGAAGCGAACCAGGCGGTAGCCTTCCTGCAAACGTCAGAAGGGGATCAGCAGTCGCTCGTCGATTTCTGCCATGTCCTGCTCAATTCCAGCGAATTTTTGTACGTCGATTAGGACCCACCGATATGGCTTCCTGCTACACCAGTCGTCGCGAAATGCTCCGCCAGGCCGGCACCGGCTTTGGCGCGCTCGCGCTGGCGGGCCTCTTGAATCGAGACAGCCTTGGTGCCCCGAACCCCGCTCCTCACCATCCGCCCAGGGCCAAAAGCGTCATCTTCCTGTTCATGGAAGGGGGGCCAAGCCACATCGACACGTTCGATCCCAAGCCGACGCTGGAGAAGCTCGCGGGCCAGCCGCTGCCGTCGTCGTTCAAACCGGTGATACTGGCGATGGGCGAGAAGAACCCGCCGATCATGGCGAGCCAGCGGAAGTGGGCCCAGCACGGTTCGGGAGGGGTGTGGGTTAGCGACTGGCTGCCGCACATGGCGACCCGGGCCGACGACTTGTGCGTGATTCGCTCGCTCTATTCGGACGGGCTGAACCATTCCGGCGGCGTCTGCCAGATGAATACCGGCTCGATCCTGGCGGGCCGGCCGTCGCTCGGGTCGTGGGTCAGCTACGGCCTGGGGACCGAGAACGACAATCTCCCCGGCTTTGTGGTGATGGAAGACAACGAAGGGCAAGTGACAAACGGCCCGCGAAACTGGGGCGCCGGGTTCATGCCAGCCCTTTACCAGGGAACGGCTCTGGCCGCCGGCAAAGAGCCGATCCGGCATCTGGTCAACCCGGAAGACGTCACCGACGCCCGCCAGCGCAAAAAGCTGGAACTGCTGGCGGCGATGAATCGGGCGCACGCTGCCCAACGGCCGGAACAGTCGGAACTGGAGGCCCGCATCGCCAGTTACGAGCTTGCCTTCCGGATGCAGGCCGCAGCGCCCGAAGCGGTGGACCTGGCCGACGAATCGGCCGAGACCCTCGCCCTGTACGGTCTGGACCAGAAGGAGACGGCCAAATTCGGTCGAATGTGCCTGCTCGCACGGCGCATGGTCGAACGCGGAGTCCGCTTCGTCCAACTTTATTCCGGCGCGGGCAGCAAGTGGGACGCCCACTCGAAGCTCGAAGCCAACCATAGCGAGCACTGCCGCGCCGTCGATCGCCCCGTCGCCGGCTTGCTGCACGACCTGAAACGGCGCGGCCTATTGAACGACACGCTGGTGATCTGGGGGGGAGAGTTCGGCCGCACGCCGATGAGCGAGAAGGGGGACGGCCGCGACCACAACCCCTACGGCTACACGATG
>JBBDYF010000202.1:0-18054 GCA_040901775.1 Pirellulaceae bacterium
CCTTTTGGCGAGAACATCCCAACTAAAGTTACCTACAAATGTGACGCTCACACGCCTATGACCGCGAGTCGGCCGGCATCGCCTCCAACGGCGGCAGCTCGATCCCATCGACAAAACTCGCCAGCGAGCGGTTGCGATACGGCTGCTGCAGCTTGCGAACTGCCTTGGTTTCGATCTGGCGGACCCGTTCGCGGGTGACGCTGAAAATTTTCCCCACTTCCTCGAGCGTGTACGAGTAGCCGTCGGTCAGGCCGTAACGCAGGCGAAGGATCTCCCGCTCGCGGTAGTTCAACCCCTGCATCGCCTCTTCGAGCCGGTGCTTCAGGGCCTGCTGGTGCGTGTCGTACAGCGGGTCGATCTCGCGGTGGTCGGCCAGGAACTCGCCGAAGTAACTATCGTCGTGGTCGCCCACCGGCTGGTCGAGCGAGAGCGGCTGGCGCGACATTTTCATGATGCAGCGGGCGTCGTCGAGCGACAGTCCGGCCCGCTGGGCGGTCTCTTCCGGCGTCGGTTCGCGCCCCAGTTCTTGCAGCAGTTCGCGGGTGACGCTGCGCACTTTGCTCATCGTGTCGATCATATGCACCGGCACGCGAATCGTCCGGCTTTGGTCGGCGATGGCCCGGGTGATCGCCTGGCGAATCCACCAGGTGGCGTAGGTGCTGAACTTGTAGCCGCGAGCGTGTTCGAACTTATCGACCGCCCGCATCAGGCCGGTGTTTCCCTCTTGGATCAAGTCCAAAAACGACAATCCTCGGTTGCGATACTTCTTGGCGATCGACACGACGAGCCGCAAGTTGCCGGCCGAGAGGTCGCGCTTGGCGGCGTCGTAGTCGTGGCGGTACAACTGGGTCTGCTCGATTCGTCGCTGCAAGGTGGCTGGCGTTTCGAGCGTGATTCGCATCAGGTAGTGCAGTTCTTTTCGCAGATCGGCCTCGCTGCGTCCGGCCGAGACGCCCTCGACCTTGGCTTCGCGAATCTGGATCTTCAGCGTCTGCATCCGGCTCAAAATCTCGCTCAGCTTGTCGAACAGGGGCTGCAGCCGGTTGTTCCGCAGGTTCATCTCCTCGATCAGCCGCACGGCCTTGTTGCGGCGGCGCGTCAGGCGGGCCCAGGCCGCCCGCCGCTGGCTCAGCGGATGCCGCTTGCTGACGGCCAGGCGATAGTCGCGATGGTTCTGCTTGAGCAAGTGGCGGAGCGTGGCGACGTTCGGTCCGATCCGCTTCATGATCCGCTTTTTCTCGGTGGTGTTGGTGACCGAAACCTCGATCGTGCGATCGAGCCGGAGTTGCCCGTCGCGGACTTTCTCGAGCGCCTCGACCGCCCCTTGCAACACGTAGTCGGTGGCCAGCATGCTGTGGCGGAAGCGGGTGCGGGTCCGCTCGATCTCTTTGGCCGAGGCGATTTCCTCGGCCCGATTCAAGAGAGGAATCTGGCCCATCTGCATCAGGTACATGCGAACCGGATCGTCGGTCGCATCGACCGAGTCCAGGTCGTCGCCGTGCGGGTCGTGCTCGTCGTCCAGTTCCAGATCGAGGTCGCGATTGGTCGCTTCGGCCACGGGGGGCTCGAAATCGTCGCCGAACGACTCTTCCCGATCGATTGCCTGACCCGCCCCCTTTTGCTTGGCGAACTTGCGGGCAGTGGGCGAAGCCGACTTCTTGAAGTTTTTGGCCATCCTGATGAGTGCTCCAGGTTGCGGGTAGGACCGGCGAGTCGATGGATGCTGGGAGGACCCAATCGCAAGGTCAGTACCGCGCAGCCTGAAATGGTTCGTGCGCAGCGTGCAACCGCCGTGGCTGAAAAGCTTTGCGCCGATTCGCGGGGAAAAGACTCGCGGCAGCGAGCGGGTGCGAAGCGGCAACGCCTGAGGCATTCAGGCATCATTCAATGATAGAAGCAGCGCCGCGGCAGAGAAGGGGCGCGGGCGACACGCCGCTGAAAACGAACGGCCCGAGCGCGGCGACACGCGCGGTTATGCCGGTTGTGTGGGCAACCGGTCTGTCAACAAGAAAAAGAAAGGACGCCCGGCCTGAGCCGGGCGTCCAATCAAGTTTGGCGATTTGGTTCGGGATTGACCGAGGAATTGCGGGTTTTACATTAGCCCAGCTGCTCCTCTTCCTCCTCCTCGACGATCAGTTCGACGTCTTCAAACTGCTTGATGGTCGCAATCTCTTCCAGTTCTTCGTCGTCGAACCGGAGCGTGTCGCGGCTCGAACCGCCCAGCAGCACCGCCTTGCTGGCCGTGCTTCCCTGGATGAACAGGGTGTCGCGGCCCGAGCCCATGATGGCGGTGAAGACCCGATCGACGTTCGAGGCCGAGAGGGCGACCGCGTCGTTGCCCGAACCCGCTACGACGACGGCGTTTTGATCCACTTCAACCCCATCGGCTTCCAGATCGTCGTTGCCCGAGCCGAGGTTGACGATCAGGCTGTTGTGGACGGCGAGGCCGCTCAAAAAGACTTCGTCGTCGTGGTTGCCGGTGCGGATGTTGACGTTGCCGTCCACCACGCCGGTCAGTTCGACGTAGTCGCGGTGCGAGCCGGTGTCGATATTGACGTTGCCGTTGATATCGACTCCCTCGCCGTCGTGCGCGTGGGCCCGCACATCGTCGTCGCCCGAGCCGGTGCGGACGATCAGGCTATGGCCAATCGAGGTATCGGCGAAATCGACGATATCGACATGCTTGCCGGTGGTGACCACGGCGCTGTGGCCAATCGAGGAGTTCGCAACGTCGGCGATGTTTCTGCCGGCCTTCAGGTTGGCGACGAAAGCGTGGTCGATCTGGGTGTTGGCGACGAACAGGGTGTCGCGCGCTTTTCCGCCAATCGCCACGAGGCTGCCCCCCACCGTGGAATCGACGACCACCAGCGTATTGTCGCCGTTGCCGAGGTTGACGATTACCGCTTGGCCAATGTCGCCCGCAATGCCCACCCCGTCGCGGCCGTCCCCCGCGCGAATGTTCAGATTGCGGGGAACTTCCAGCCGCTCGGGAGCGCCGGCATCGTCCAGCAGGGCGAGCAAGTCGTCCTGCAGGGCTTGGGCATCGCCGAGATCGTCGCCGAAGCCAAACTCCTGGGCTAGCAAGATCAAACCCGCCGGATCGTTGCCCACGCCGATCAGATCGTCCCCCTTTTTCAGATCGACATCGATATTGCCGGTGACCCCTTCGACCACGAAGGGGTCGGCGCTCCCTTCGACCCGGGTGCCGTTGAAGCCGACGACCGCGTACGCGCCGTCGTCGAGTTGCAGGATCGCCACTCCGTTCGCCTGGTTGTCGCCGCGAACGATCAGATTGCCGCCCGACACGTCCACGCTGATGTTGCCGGCCAAGAGAGCCCGCGTTTCGAGCAACTCGAAAGCCGGCTTGTGGGTTCGCTTCGCGGCGCGTGTTTTGTTCGACCTGCGTGACATGATGCAAGACTCCATAGTAAGAACTGGTGTAGTAGCAGAAAAACTGGCAATCGCCCGCCAGGGGCGTCATACTTCGTTCCGGCACAGCCCGTCACTATCCATAGCCACGTGGCAAGTGAATCTGACAATGAATCTTTTGGATTATTCCCGAATGCCAAATCGACTTGTCGGTGACAAACTGCCGCTGTGCTGCAAGAATTTTTGTCCGAAAAAACGGGCGTGGCGAGGCCTCGCGGCTGCCGCTCTCATGCATTTCGCGTTCGTTTCGCAGGCCCACGCCGAAAATCTGCCGGTCGTTAGCGTCGAGGGACAGCCGCTTGCCGCGAACGTCCGCCGCATGCTCGACGCTTTGCAAATGCTGGGCCGAGCGATCCCCGCCGACTCCGCCGCCAAGATTCAGGGTGCCGCCCAACAGCGCGACTCCGCCCGCTTGCAAACGCTGCTCGACCCGCACGTCTTGCTGGCCGTGGCCATCAACCCCGAAACCCGCGTCAAAGTGCTCCGCGGCCCGGCCCAGGCCAGGTTGCAGCAAGCGGGATACACCCCAATCCTCGTCAAAATTGTCAACGAGAGCACGAGCACCGGCAGGCTGCGTATCGTCAGCCCGCAAGCCGGCCCGGTGTATGCGGGGGTCGCCGACTTGAGCCTCCAGCGACAACAGCAGACCGAACTGGGCGAGAATCCCAACACCGAGGGGAGCAAAGAACGCTTTCTCGCCGTCGAGATGCTGAGTGCGCCGCCGCTGACCGACAAATTGAGCGGGTTGGCGGTCGAGTACGCGATCGCCCTCGTGTACTGCCTCGAAGCGGGCCGGCGCGAGGCGACCATCGGCTTTGACCTGGAGCAGGGCAATCAGGATCTCGGCTTTCGGGGCGAAGCGCCCGTCCTGTTCGACGTGCAGCCGGCGGTTCGCGTCCGCCTGAAAGTGGCCGATCACGACGGACGGCCAACCGTGGCCAAGCTGCTGATCCGCGACGGGCAAGGGCACGTCTATCCACCGCAGGCCAAGCGCCTCGCTCCTGACTTCTTCTTCCAGCCGCACGTTTATCGGGCCGATGGCCAGACGCTGCTGCTCCCCCCCGGCAAACTGTCGCTCGAGATTAGCCGCGGCCCGGAATACAAGGTGCTGCGGCGCGAAGTCGAGATTCCCAATCTGCCGGAAACGACGCTCGAACTGACACTCGAGCGCTGGATCGACACGCCCGCGCTCGGCTTTTTCAGCGGCGACCACCACATCCACGCCGCCGGCTGCGCCCACTACACCAGCCCGACCGAGGGAGTCCGCCCGGAAGACATGCTGCTGCAAGTCAAAGGGGAAGGGCTGAACGTCGGCTGCGTGCTGACCTGGGGACCCTGCTTCCTCTACCAGCGGCAATTCTTCCAGCCCAAGCCGCTCGACCTGAGCGACGACCAAACGATCCTCAAATACGACCTGGAGATCAGCGGCTTCGGGTCGCAGGCACTGGGGCACGTCTGCCTATTGAACCTGCGCGAGCAGAACTATCCGGGCTCCGACGGGCTGGCGACCCAGGGCTGGCCAACTTGGACCGTTCCCGTGCTCCGCTGGTGCAAAGAGCAGGGGGGCGTCACCGGCTACGCCCACTCGGCCAGCGGCATGTGGATCGACGAGCAGGCCGCCAGCGAGCGACTGCTGACTCGGCTCGACGCAAACAAAGATGCCTTGCTGAGCGAAGCGGAAACGGCGGCGGCCCTGCTGCCTGAGGCTTTCGCACGAATCGACGCCGATCGCGACGGCCGGCTGACGCTCGCCGAGTTGGTTGCGGCCCACGGCCGAGCCGCCGACGAGCTGCCCAACTTTGCGATTCCCGAGATGAACGGCGTCGGCGCGATGGAGTTGCCGGTGAGCGTGGCCGAAGGGGTGTGCGACTTCATCAGCAGCATGGATACGCGGCGAATTCAAGAATGGAACACGTGGTATCACGTGCTGAATTGCGGCTTTCCCTTGAAGACCGCCGGCGAGACCGACTTCCCCTGCATGAGCAGCCGGAGCGTGGGGCAGGGGCGATCGTACGTCCGTTTGAAAGAGCAAAAACTTGACTACACCGCCTGGTGCGAGGGTCTGCGCGCCGGGCGGTCGTATGTGTCCGACGGCTACGCCCACGCGGTCGAATTTGCCATCGGCGGCGTGCGGCCGGGGGAAGCAGCAGTAGAGCTTGCCGAGCCGGGCGCGGTGAAAATATCGGCCCAGGTCGCCTTTGCCAGCGAAACGCCGCTGGCCGTGGCTTACGGCGGCATCACTCCGCCCGCCGGCCGTCGCCTGGTGGGCGACACGGTCGAACTGCACGGCTCGCGGAGCGAAAAGATGGCCAGCGGGGGCACCCGGCTGGTCGAGCTAATTGTGAACGGCCGGCCCGTCGCCAGCCGGCAGGTGCCCGCCGACGGCAAGGTTCACCCGCTCTCGTTCGACGTGACCATCGACCGCAGCAGTTGGGTCGCCCTGCGGCATTTTCCGCAGTTGCACACCAACCCGATCGACGTGCTCGTCGCCGGCGAGCCGATCCGCGCCAGCGGGAAGAGCGGCCAGTGGTGCGTCGATGTGATCGACCTCTTGTGGAAGAACCGCGAGCGGCGGATTTCGCCCGCCGAGCGCGGCGCGGCCCGCGCCGCATACGACCGCGCGCAGGCCAAGTACCGGCAGATCGTGGCCGAATGCCCGGCGGGGAGTTAGCGGGGCTACTGCTTTGTTGATTTTGGGTGGCTGTGGTCACGAAGTACACCACGGCTCGGCAGATGCAGCCGTTCTAAGCTGTGGTTTGCTGCGCAAACCACAGCCATCCTAAACCTTCCCGGCGATTTGCTAGAATGCACGCCGCGCCTGGTTCGGCTGATACATTCCTCCCTTCTTGCTTGAACTGCCAAAGATCACCATGAAAGCCGCCTATATCGAAGCGACCGGCCCGGCCGATGCCACCATCCAGTACGGCGACCTGCCGCAACCCGTGCCGACCGGTTCGCAGGTGCTCGTGAAGACAGGGGCGGTCGCTCTGAACCCGATCGACACGTATCTCCGCAACGGCGCCAACTACTGGGAGCTTCCCAAGCCGTTCATCATCGGCTGCGATCTGGCGGGAACGGTCGAGCGCGTCGGTCCCGAGGCGAAGCGCTTCAAAGTGGGCGACCGCGTGTGGGGATCGAATCAGGGGCTGATGGGCCGGCAGGGAACCTTTGCCGAGTACTGCGCGGTCGAGGAAACGTGGCTCTATCCCACGCCGGCCGGGACGACCGACGAAGAGGCGGCGGCCTGCGCCCTGGTGGGAATCACCGCCCATCTGGGACTGGTGCGCGAGGCCCAGTTGCAGCCGGGCCAGACGATCTTTGTCAACGGCGGCACGGGGGGCGTCGGCTCGATGGTGGTGCAAATGGCGAAGGCGATGGGTGCGCGGGTGATCGCCACCGCCGGCAGCGCCGAAAAGGTGGCGGCGCTCAAAAAGCTGGGTGCCGATCAGGCGATCAACTACAAGACCGAAGAGAACGCCCCGGCGGTGCAGGAGTTTGCGCCCGACGGGGTACACGTCTATTGGGAGACGGTGCGCGATCCCGACTTTGAGAAGATTGTGCCGCTGATGGCCGAGCGGGGCCGCATCATCCTGATGGCGGGCCGCGACGCGAAGCCATACTTTCCCGTCGGCCCGTTCTATGTGAAGGGGCTGTCGTTGCACGGGTTCGTCATGTTCAAGGCAGCGGCCGACGAGCTGCGGGCCGCTGCCGACGACATGAATCGCTGGTTCGCCGCCGGCCAGCTCCGGGCGAACATCAGTCGAGTGCTCCCCCTGTCGCAGGCCGCCGCCGCGCACCAGTTGCAGGAAGACAACACGCTGCAAAAGGCGGGCACGCTGGGGGGCAAGATCGTGCTGAAGCCGTAGCGCGTGTCGTCACGCCCTGACTGCGGATTTTGGAGTCGTCGCGAGTCGAATCGCGCGAAAAAAATGCTATAACTCGTTGTTGCGGCTTGCCTTAGCGTCGATCGACTCGCCCGACTCGCCCCCGTTCCAGACAGTCGAGTATATTACAGGGAGGTAACATTGCCCCATTGGCCAGGTGCGACAGCCCGCAAGCTGCCGTAAACGAATGACCGAAATGACAATTCCGCTGGTCGATACCCATCGAGTCCTCTCGTTGTTTGGGACGCGCGACCAGCATCTGCGGGCGATCCGCGATACTCTGGGCGTCTCGATCGTGCATCGCGACGGCGAGATTCGGGTGGCCGGTGAAGAGGTGGCGGTGGCTCGAGCCGCCTCGGCGCTGAACCAATTGAACGCGCAGCTCGACGAGCGGGGCGAGATCAACGGCGAGCAGGTGGCCGATGTGCTGGCCGTCGTGACCGGCAAGCAGGCGGCAACTGCCCCGGCGATCGACGTAATCAATGCGGCCAAGCGGATCGTACCGCGGACCCCCGGCCAGGCTCGATACGTCGAATCGATCCGCAAGCACGACATTACCTTTGCGATCGGCCCGGCCGGCACGGGCAAGACGTACCTGGCGGTCGCCTTGGCGATTGAGGCCCTGAAACACCATCAAATCCGGAAGATCGTGCTAGTGCGGCCGGCGGTCGAAGCGGGCGAAAGCCTGGGCTTTCTGCCGGGCGACTTGCACGCCAAGATCAACCCGTATCTCCGCCCGCTGCTCGACGCCCTGCAAGAGATGATCGACTACGACCAGATGAAGCGCTACATGGAGCAGGACGTGATCGAGGTGGTGCCGCTGGCCTACATGCGCGGCCGCACGCTGAACGAGGCGTTCATCATTCTGGACGAGGCTCAGAACACGACCGTCGCCCAGATGAAGATGTTTCTAACCCGCATGGGCCAGGGCTCGAAGATCGTGATCTCCGGCGATACGACGCAGGTCGATCTGCCCCGCCCGAGTGCCAGCGGATTGATCGACGCGGTGGCCCGACTGCGCGACATCGAAGGCATTCATATCGTGCAGCTCCACAAGACCGACATCGTCCGCCACCGCCTGGTGCAAGAGATCGTCCGGGCCTACGAAGACGAACCGAAGACCGCTGCGGCACGAAAATCGCGGTAACGTGGGGCAGGCGTCCGCGCCTGTCAAAAAAACCCTCCTATGTCTTACGCCCCTGGTCGTCGCCATCGCAATCAGCGCGGAGCCGCGCTCCATTTGCCGCCGAATTTTTTCGCGCGTTCTTGGGAAGTCGTGCGCAAGCCGGAAGTCCTGGTACGGATTGGCCTGTTCGCCGCCGCAGCCCTGCTGATGTGGCTGATTGTCGGGGGCGGAGCGCCACCGTTTTCGTATCGCACCGGCGACGTTCCCGCGCGGAAGATGATCGCCCGGATTGATTTTCAGCTTAAAGACGACGTGGAAACGGCCAAGCGTAAGGACGACGCCCGCCGCCTGGCAGAAGTCGTGTACGTCAACGACGTGCGACTGCTCGACGAACGCCGGCAAGAACTGACGAACAAGGTCGGCCGGCTGGTCCTGGCCGAATCGTTCGAGGCGATGCAGAACGACAAAGAGCTGCAGTCGATCTGGCTCGAGTTTTTGCCCCCCGATCCGGCCCGCCCGCCCGACGAAGATCAGCGACGGTTCGACACGCTGAAGACGTATTTCACCGCGGGCATGGATAGCAACCGCTACGACGGCGCGATTAGCGCCGCGCTGGAGCCCTTCAAAAAGTTCGGCCTCCTCAAAGAGCACAAGCCCAAGGAAGGGAGCCAGGTGTCGATCCTGGTGCATCCGCCGGGGGTCGAGCGCCCCTTGTTGAGGGCCGCCGTGGACGACGTGCGGCTGGACAAGGCCAAGGTGGCCCTCCGGCAGCGGCTCGATGAGGAGTTAAAGATCCAGGGAAGCATGCTCGACAATGCGTCGGTAGTGGCCGAATTGACCTACGCCTGGCTCGACACCCGCCTGCCCGAAACCCTGGCGATCGACAACGAAGCGACCACCAAAGAGGCAAACCGGGTCGTCGAGGAAGTCGAGACCGTCATGGTCGATTACAAATCGGGCGTGGCCGAACTGGCCGGCGGCGGCAAGCCGCTGGGCGAACAAGAATTGTTTCTGCTCAAGTCGGAATACGACGCTTGGAAAGCGCAACTCGGCTTTCGCGATTGGCTCTCGCGCAGCCTGGCTACCCTGGGCCTATACCTGGCGCTGTCGGTGCTGTGCGGCTTTTACATTTTCCATCGGCGGCCGCGCCTCTTGAGCGAGTTTCGCCGCTTTGCCACCCTACTGACCGCCGTGGTGATTACCGTCGGCCTGGCCTGGATTGCTTCCGCCGATCAATGGCGGGCCGAGATCATTCCGCTGCTCTTGTTCGGAATGACCGCGGCGATCGCCTACGAAAAGGAGCTGGCCCTGCTGTTGTCGGCTTCGGTCGCGCTCATCATTGCGTTTTCGCTGCAACAAGGACTGGCCGAGTTCGTAATTCTGGTTTCTTCGGTGGCGGCGGCCATCTTGTTTTTGCGCCGCATCCGCAGCCGCACTAAGCTGATCTATGTCGGGGCGTTTACGGGCATCGTGGTATTTTTAACGACGATCGGCGTGGGAACGCTGGTTGGCCGGGCCTTCGGCGCGACCAACCTGACGATGTCGTGGGCCACGCCGCAAATGGTCGATGCCTATCGCCAGTCGTTTTATCTGATGTTGCTGTTGGGTTCGGCCGGGTTCGGCTTCTGTTCGGTGTTGGCGGGCGTGCTGATGACTGGCCTCTTGCCGTTTATCGAGCGAATGTTCGACGTGCAGACCGACATCAGCCTGCTCGAACTGGGCGACGTCCAACATCCGCTCTTGCAAGAACTGGTCCGCCGCGCGCCGGGCACTTACAACCACTCGATCAACGTCGCCTCGATCGCCGAGACGGCAGCCGAAGCGATCGAAGCCAACGGCCTGTTGGTGCGGGTCGGCGCTTATTTCCACGACATCGGCAAGATGCTCAAGCCGGCTTACTTCGTCGAAAACCAAGGGCCCGACGGCAACCGCCACGAGTCGCTGCAACCGGCGATGAGCACGCTGGTGATCATCGCCCACGTCAAGGACGGGGCCGACCTGGCCCGCCGGCATCACCTGCCGCAATCGATCATCGACTTCATCGAGCAGCATCACGGCACCACGCTGGTCGAGTATTTTTACCGCCGCGAGGCCCAGCGCCTGAAGGACGATCCCGACGCGGGCGAGCTCGACGAAACAACCTTTCGTTATCCCGGCCCCCAGCCGCAAACCAAGGAAGCGGCCGTGCTGATGCTGGGCGACGTGGTCGAAAGCGCGAGCCGAGCGCTCGTCGATCCGACGCCGGCGCGGATCGAAAGCCTGGTTCACGACCTGGCAATGAAGCGGCTCTTGGACGGCCAGTTCGACGAGTGCGGCCTGACGCTTTCGGAGCTGAAGATTATCGAGGACAGCCTGGTGAAATCGCTGACCGCCGTCTATCACGGCCGGGTGAAGTACCCGGAGCACCAGACGGTGTAGCCGTGCGGCAGTGGTCGCGAGCCGGCGATTAGCGTCGTTAGAAACCGGTCGCGCTCAGCTGCTCTATGGTATCCTTAAAGAATGTCCTCAAGTCCGTTAGGCAGGCCGGCAGTAAGCAGGTTCGCCCCATGATCAACCGTTTTCGCGTTCAGAACTACAAGGCCCTCCGGGACGTTTCCCTGGACCTGACTCCGATCCATGTATTGATCGGACCCAACGATTCGGGCAAGACGAGCATATTGAGCGCGCTGGCCGCATTGTGCCGCAGCGTTGACCTGCATCTCGAACAAGCATTTGGCGGGGCGTGGGACGGCCGCGAGCTGGTTTGGCACGGTGATTCGGAGGGTGTGGTTCGCCTGAGTGCCGACCTTTCGGCTGGGGACATAAAAACCTACGCCCTTGATTGTCGATTTCCCAATGCTGGGCGCCAAGTTCGAGTCGAGCGAGAGTCGTTCTCGAATTACAGTCAAATCGACGCCAACAAAGGTGCCACCGATTCTTTAGTGCGACGCGTCTGCGTTCGCAATGCTGCAGAAACGGCAGAGACCCAGAAAGTATGTCGAGCCGTTCATGAAGGGCTATCCGGCGTTCACTATTACCGCTGGAATCCACGCACCCTTGCTTTGCCGGTCGCGCCGGATTCCGCCAGGCAATTTCGCTTGAATTCCGATGGCTTCGGACTGGCGCTTCTCCTCGACGATATCCTGGGTTTTGACCGTGACCGATTTAACGAACTGGAGGCTCGGTTTCGTTCAATCTTTCCCGAAATCACTTCGATCAAACTGCTGCGTCAGCCTGGATTTCGCGCGCCACGAGACGACGTTGAGCAGGTTTCCAAGCTCAACCAGGCAGACGGCAAAGGAGTTTACTTTGCGCTCCGGGGAAACCAGCAACTCGTTCCTGCGTCGCAAGTCTCCGACGGCATCATGATGATTCTGGGTTACCTGGCAATCCTTTACACTCCGCACTCACCGCGCGTACTGTTGATCGATGAGCCAGAAAACGGAATTCATCCCAAGCGTTTGCAGGAGGTGCTGAACATTCTTAGAGAGATTGTCAGTTCCCAAGTGAGAACACAACTAGTGCTAACGACCCATTCGCCCTACGCGGTCAGTTTGTTCGAGCCCGGCGAAGTCACCTTATGCACCAAGTCGGATGGTGAAGTAAAAACCAAGCGTCTGTCGGACAGCAAGCTGGTCGAGGAGCAAGGTTCGCTGTTCACCCTCGGCGAAATCTGGACGGCGGAAGGGGACGAGGATTTGGCCCAAGACAATTCGCTGTCTCGGTCATGATCTTTGTCGGCACAATTGGGAGGTCGGCGAATGCGGGTGCTGCTCGTTTCGGAGGGCAAACACGAGGAATCGGGAGCCCTGGAAGCCCTCGTTCGACGTGTTGCGCCGCACATCGAGTCGTGTACCTGGGATCGCGCGAGTAGCAGCCGGATCGACACCCAACCCTGCAAAGGGCAAGGGTTCTCGAAGCGGGCAATTCGCTGGATTCTGGAAGCCCGCAAACGAGGGTACGATGCGCTCGTGCTGGTGATTGATGAAGATGGTCGCCGCGACCGGGCTAGCGATCTCGATCGTGCCCAAAGCGAAGCGAAGCAGACGCACGATTTTCCCTGCGCACTCGGCGTCGCCATTCGGTCTTTCGATGCCTGGATGCTTGCTGATGAAAAAGCCTTGAGCGCTGCGCTTGGACGCGTCGTTCCTTGCCAGCCGTCGCCGGAAGACAATCGCGATCCCAAAGCGGACTGCGCGACACTGCTGAAGCAAAGTAATTGCGGCTTGCGGCAGCGCGAACTCTACGCCCAAGTCGCGCAGAGGGTGGACTTGGAGGTGCTTGCCAAGCGATGTCCACAAGGATTTGGAGGCTTCGCAGCGCAACTCCGCGCCTTGTGACGGTGCGAGCGAACCGGCGACATGAGGATCAGGCGGGGCCATTCGCAAGCAAGCCATTCCCAAATAGCGCTTGCCGCCGCTAGCGGCGCAACTTAGACTGCGGGGTCGATTCGTACAACGAAAGGGACCCTTAGCGATGCATGGCGTAGAAGATCTTGGCCCCAACCAGGCGACCGATCCCAACGACAAGCGGCCGTGGTACCAGCACATGAACCGGTACCACTGGTTCGTGTTGACCGTGGCGGCGCTCGGCTGGTTATTCGATTGCCTGGATCAGCAGCTCTTCACGCTCGCGCGGCCGATGGCGATGAAGGATTTGTTGGGCGTTCCCGCCGGCGATCCTTCGATTGCCGCGTGGAGCGGCTATGTGACCAGCATCTTTATCATTGGCTGGGCGACGGGGGGCTTGATCTTTGGGGCGCTGGGAGATCGGATCGGCCGGGCCAAGACGATGGTGTTGACCATCCTGATGTATTCCATCTGTACGGGTTTGAGCGCCCTGTCGGTGAACGTGTGGGATTTTTCGTTCTATCGCTTCCTGACGGGGCTGGGCGTCGGGGGCGAATTTGCCGTGGGCGTGGCTCTGGTGGCCGAAGTGATGCCGGCTGCCGCCCGCGCCCGAGCGCTGAGCCTGTTGCAGGCCTTGTCCGCCATTGGAAACGTGTCGGCAGCGGTCATTGGATTTGCGCTCGTTCCACTGGAAGCCTCTGGCGTCAGCGCTTGGCGGGTCATGTTCGTGATTGGGGCGCTGCCGGCGCTGTTGGCGCTGGTGATTCGTCGCCGCCTCAAAGAGCCGGAGCGCTGGCAGGCCGTTTCGCATACCGACGGTCTCGCCCAGAAGCGCGGTTCGTACGCCGAACTGTTTGGCAACCCGCGCTGGCGAAAGAGCGCGATTGTTGGGCTGTTTCTGGCTATTCCCGGTGTAATCGGCCTGTGGGGTATCGGCTTTTTCAGCGGCGATTTGTCGCGAGCCGTGTTTCGCGAGCGCTTTGCCCCCCCCATTTACGAACGCCACATCCAGGCGAGCGCGTCGAATCCAGAGCGGGCGGCAACGCTGTCCAAACTGTATGAATGGGAAAAAAATAACACCCCCAAGGAGCAGCGCTCGACACTGTCCGAGGAGGAAGTCGCCATCGAAAAAGAAGTGGAAAGCCAGATCAGCAGCCAACTGACCAAGTGGCAAACCGGCACGCTGTTCATGCAACAGATCGGGGCGTTTATCGGGATGTATGGCTTTGGCTGGATGGCCCAGCGCGTGGGCCGCAAGCCAACCTTTCTGCTGGCGTATCTCTCGGCGATGGTCACGACGGCCTGGGTGTTTTGGACGCTGGAGGAACCTTCCGATATTTTCTGGAAAATACCCATCATGGGCGCTTGCCAGCTCTCGTTGTTCGCCGGCTATGCCATCTATTTCCCAGAGATCTTTCCGACGTATCTCCGCAGCACCGGCATCTCGTTCTGCTACAACGTCGGCCGGTACGTAGCCGCCTTTGGCCCGACCATCTTTGGCCTGTTGACCAGCCGGTTTTTCTCCGGGCCGGGCTACGAGCAGCCAATGAATTGGCGGTACGCAGGGGTCTCGATGAGCGTGGTGTTCTTGATCGGCGTGGTGGCGCTGCTGTTTGCCGAAGAGACCAAGGACAAGCCGCTGCCGGAATGAGGCAGGGGTCCAAAAGGTCCAAAGGTCCAAAGCCAACCTGGAACCACGAACTTTGAACTCAGCGCTCGAACTCAGCGCAAAAAAAAGGCCCGGTCCTCACGAGGAGGACCGGGCCCCAGGTAGCTCGCCATTAGATCGGTGATCTGTGACGAGGGGTGTGGTGGCTGCCAACTTGCAGCCCGCCGGCCATCAGCAGGCGCCACCTCGGCTGGTACAGACAAAACTCACTAGACCACCTCCTTTCCAACTAGAATGACCTCGTTTTTCCCGCGAAAGCCGTGAGATGCGGGATACTCCGAGCTTGCCTAGTCCCGTCACGCCGCGTGCAGCGCGACACGTCTAACAGCATCATTATATCGAGCCGCTCAGAAATCAAGAGCGAAATCCGCTTCCGGCAGAAGTCGTTTTCGCCCCGCTGCCGGCAGTCCGTTTATGGATGCTAAAATGTTGGACGCACGCAATGTGGGAAAGGTTCGCGCCGCGATCAATCCGCAATCAGCGGCACGAACCGGCACTGGGTCAGCACGCGCAATTGCGGCTGGCCGCTGACCTTTTGCATGACGACTAACGCCTGCTCGTCCAACGGGCCGAATGGGCCGACCAGAATGCCCCCCTCGGCCAGTTGTTCCCACAGGGCCGGCGGGCAGCGGTCGGCCCCGGCGGTGACGATGATCCGGTCGAACGGTGCCTGCTCTGGCCAGCCGAGCGAGCCGTCGGCCACTCGCAACTGAACATTCCGATAGCCCAGCCCCGCCAGCCGCCGGCTTGCCTGGCGAGAAAGCTCGGCATGGCGTTCGACCGAAAACACTTCGCCTGCCAGGTCGGCCAGGATTGCCGTCTGGTAGCCGCTGCCGGAGCCGATTTCGAGCACTCTGTGGTACGACGAAAGCTGGAGCGACTCGGTCATCATGCCGACGATCAAAGGCTGGCTGATCGTCTGCTCGCAGTCGATCTGCAAGGCGCTGTCGGCATACGCTCGATAGGCAATTTCAGGCGGCACGAACAACTCGCGCGGCAGGCGAGCCATCGCTCCCAGCACGCGCTCGTCCCGGATGCCACGACCGCGCAAATGCACCTCGGCCATCTGCCGGCGCGCGGCCGAGAAGTCAGCGTCGTCGGAAAGCACGGCAGACATGTGGCTGGTGTCAAACGAGGAGGGCACTCCAATCGACCAGCATTTATTGTAGGCGCGTGCGGACGCTGGGGTTGCCGGTTGCGGCAAGCGTCGCCGTAACCCTTGACAAAATGGGGCATTAGGGTAGATTCGCCGCTTACGCCTTGAGCGCACCTTGTGAATGTTGCGCGCTCGCTACGCCCAGCTCTATGGCAGGTTCAATGCCGGCATGACGACCACGACCACCGAACTGGGTCACGTTGCGCGCGACCTCAACTTGCCGGCCGACCGGGTGCAGCGAACCGTCGAGCTTTTGGATGAGGGGAACACCGTTCCGTTCATCACCCGCTACCGTAAGGACCACACGGGCGGGCTCGACGAAGAGCAGATCCGCGAAATCCAGTCGCGCATCGGCAAGGCCCGCCAACTGGCCGAGCGCAAGGCAACGATCCTCAAAACGATCGAGGCCCAGGGCAAGCTCACGCCCGAACTGGCCGAGCAGATCGAGCACGCTACCACGCCCAAGCGGCTGGAAGACCTGTACCTGCCGTTCAAGCCGAAGAAGACGACGCTGGCCACCGTGGCCCGCGAACGGGGCCTCGAACCGCTGGCCGTCGAGATTTTTCAAGCCGAGGAAAGCGCGGCCGACATCCAATCGCGGGCGGCGACGTTCGTTTCGGCCGACAAAGACCTGCACGCCGTCGAAGAGGTGCTCTCCGGCGTCGGGCACCTGATCGCCGAACGGATCAGCGAGTATCCCGAGCTGCGCGGCCGGCTGCGGCGCATTTTCCAGCGCAGCGGCAAGATCGTTTGCACGAAAGTGGAAACGCCGCCGGAGGCCAGGGGTCAGGAGGCAGAGGCCAGTGGTCAGGAGCCAGTTGTCGGTGAGCAGGAGGCGGAGGCCAGTGGTCAGGAGCCAGTCGGCAGTGTTCAGGAGGCAGGGGGTGCCACTGCTGGCCCAGCCAGCAGTGCTTCCCCCAGCCCCGAACCCCCAGCCCCCAGCCCTGAACCCCCAGCCCCCAGCCCCGACTCGCCCGCCGAACCTTCGGCCGCCCCCCTTCCTTCCGGACGCCTGTTCGAGGCACCCCCCACACCGGTCACCGGACCGCTGCTCGCGGCCAATCTGAAGAAGAAAAAGAAGAAGAAAAAGAAGGTCATCGGCGAGCACGCCTTCAAGGACTATTACGACTACACCGAACCGCTGGGCAAGGTGCCGCCGCACCGCGTGCTGGCGATCAACCGGGGCGAAAGGGCCCACGCCATCCGCGTGAAGATCGACGCCGACGCGGACGCCATGTTTCGCGAGGCCGAGCAGTTCGTCCTGGGGCAGAACCATCCCCACGCCGATTTCCTGCGCGATTGCGTGCGCGATTCGCTCAGCCGGCTGATCCTGCCGAGCCTCGAACGTGAATTGCGTCGCGAAATGACCGACCGGTCGGAAGAGCACGCCGTCGAGGTTTTTGTCCGCAACTTGCGGAAGCTGCTGTTGCAGCCGCCGACGCGCAGCCGGCGGGTGTTGGCGATCGATCCGGGCTTCAAGAGCGGCAGCAAGATGGCCGCGCTCGACGAGTTCGGCAACGTGCTCGGTCACGGAATGGTGTTCGTCATCGGCAAGGACGAGGAGCGGCGCAAGAAGGCCCGCACCCGCCTGGCCGACATGGTGAAACAATACAACGTCTCGATCATCGCGATCGGCAATGGGACGGGTTGTCGGGAAACCGAACAACTGGTGGCCGACGTCCTGGCCGAAGAGCTCGCCGATCGAGACGTCGCTTACGTGGTGGTGAACGAGGCGGGGGCCAGCATCTACTCGACCAGCCCCCTGGGCCGCGAGGAGCTCCCCCAGTTCGACGCGCTACAGCGCGGCGCCATCTCGATCGGCCGCCGGCTGCTCGACCCGCTGTCGGAAATGGTCAAGATCAACCCGGCGAACTTGGGGGTGGGCCTGTACCAGCACGACATCAAGGCCAAGCACCTGAAGGATTCGCTCGATGCGGTGGTCGAATCGGCCGTGAACTTCGTCGGCGTCGATGTCAACTCGGCCAGCCCGGCGCTGCTCCGCTATGTCTCGGGGATGAACGCCCTCACCGCCCGCCGAGTGTACGAGCATCGCCGCGAGAAGGGGCCGTTCAAGAACCGCGAAGAGCTGAAAGAAGTCGCCGGCTTCGGCGATCAGACTTTCGTGCAGGCTGCCGGGTTTTTGAAAGTCATTGGCAGCGAAAACCCACTCGATGCCACCTGGATTCATCCCGAAAGCTACGAAGTCGCCCGCCAGGTGCTCGACAAGATCGGCTGCGACGTGGCCGACCTGGCCAAGGTGGTGCCGGCACCGCTCAAGAAAGAAGAAAAGAAAGAGTTTGCCGCGGAACTGGCGGAGCCAGTGGCCAGTGGTCAGGAGTCAGGGGACAGGAGCCAGGAGGCAGATGTCAGTGGTCAGGGGTCAGAGGTCAGTGGTCAGGAGGCAGATCTCGGTAATGAACTCCCTAGCCCCGAGTCCCCAACAGCCCGCCCCCCACGGCCCC
>JBBDYF010000203.1:0-17932 GCA_040901775.1 Pirellulaceae bacterium
CATCGGCTTGTGGTTCGAGTACGAAGCCCCAATCGGCTACGTCGAACCGCCAGCCGGCAATCCGAGGCTCCGCCAGGTGACCCGCGTCTATCTGGCCGAAGTGCCGCCCCCCTATGCCGGCAGCACCATGTCGGCAAGGGGGAAGCTCTACGACACCAGCGGGTCGGGCAACTACGTCTTCAGGGCCGTCACCCCCGCTGCCTCGAACCCACCACAAGATGCGGCCGAGATGGGCATCCTCGGCTCGCTTGTGGACGACGGCGACGGCTTTTTGGCCCGCTTCGACTACAAAGGCGAGTGGTACCGATTCGTCCGCAACGGCGCGCAGTTGCAGTGGGTTCCGCCGAATCCGATGCCGGGCAACTTCGTGCGGCCTCCCGGTTTCGGCAACAACCTGGCCCCCGGCAAGCCCTTCCAAATCCTCCGCTCGGCGCGCCGCGTCGGCAACCCGCTCGAATTGCCCGCCGGCACCTGCGTCGATATCGAATACGGTGGTATGGGCCCGACGGGCTTCGACGTACTGACGGAGCCCAATCCTAATATCGACCACGGATTCGGCTTCGGCAACAACCGCCTGGTGCTGATGTTCAACCCCAGCGGGTCGGTCGATAGCGTGTATGTCGATAGCGCCGCGCTGACCGTCACCGGCACCGTCCACTTCCTGCTGGGCAAGATCGACAAGGTGAACATGCCTCCGGCCGTGGGCAGCGCCTACACGATCGACAATTCCAACCTCGCCGATCCCAACAGCGTCTGGGTCAGCGTCGGCCGGCTCAACGGCTCGGTCACCACCAGCGAGAACATGCCCGATGTCGAACACGGCATCTCGCATCCCAGCCCCTGGTCGCCCGCCGGCCAGCTCGAATACCTGGAAGAGTGCCGCCAGGTCGCCACCGGCCGCGAGCAGATGGCAGGAAAGTAGCAATGCAAAGTTCAAGGTTCAAAGTTCAAGGTTCAAGGTTCGCGTGCCGTCGCGGTGTGACGCTGCTCGAGGTGCTGTTCGCCATCCTGGTCACCACGGTGGGCCTCTTGGGGGCGATTGCCCTCTTGCCGGTGGCCAGCTCGCAGGCCCGCAAAGGGCGGATCAACGACGCCACCGCCGTTCACGGCCCCAGCGCCTTCCACCGCTTCGATACCGAAGGGATGCGCCGGCCCGACCGGTGGATGTATTGGGACACGGCGAACAGCCGCTTCCAGATGTTTGGGTTCCCCTTTTTTGGCCAGTCGTTCTGTATCGATCCCCGGCTGATTGCCGCCAACGGAACTGCGAACGGCCTGGCGACGAACGCCTTTCCCTACTCTCCGACACCCGCGCTGCCCGGACCGCGCATGCAGCGCCTGACATTGTATAGCGGCACCAATGTCCAAGTGCCGCCCCCCAACAACTTTCCGCTCCCCATGAGCAAGCTGCTGGCCGATAGCGTTTTCACGTTCGACGACGACCTGATTTACACCCGCCCCGACGACGAGTCGCTGCAAGCCTCAGCCGTGGCGGGCGTCGGCTGGGATACGCTTCCCACGGGAGGGGCGATCAGCAAACGGCAGAGCGAAGGGCACATGTCGTGGCTGGCGACGCTGGTGCCCAAGCTCGACCGCTACACCCCGACGGACATGACTTCAACCGATCAGTTCATCCTGTCGCTCGTTGTCTTCTACGACCGCCCTGCCGACTTGACCGTGGGCGACGCGGTGGCCGAGCGTTTGCTGCACGTCGTCACGCCAATGGCCGGCGGGGGCACAACCGGAGGCGAGGTGCAGCTTCGTTCCGCCACGGCGGACGGCCTCAAGCTGCGCCCCAACGACTGGATCATGTTGGCCGGCGCCACAATTCACCCAGACCTGAATCCAATTATGTCCGGTTTGCAGCCGGGCCCCGTCAATGTCTTCAAGTGGTATCGCGTGTCGTCCTGCGATCCCGAAATTGATGCTGCGGGGGGCTTTTACTTCCGCTACGTCACGCTGTTCGGGCAAGACTGGGATACAACCCTATTCAATCCATACGGCAACGCCACAGGAACGCCACTCACGGACCCGAATCCCCAGCAGTACCCGCAAGCCGTCGTGGTCGAGGGGGTGGTCGGGGTGTACGAGAAAACGATCCGGCTGGAACAGTAAGAATTTAGCGAGCAAGAGCAGGCCCCAGTTCAGGCCCGGAGGGCCGACAAGAAATAGCCCCGACCGTGAGGTCGGGGCCCGCAGAAATCGCGTCGCCAAAGGCCCGGAGGGGCCGACACTTTGGCGGCCAGATGGTGCCGGTCCTCCGGACCTCCGGTGGACTCGCAGACTTTGTGAACCATCCCCGACCTGACGGTCGGGGCTACTACCTATCGGCCCTCCGGGCCTGAGTCATCTGACAGTCATTCGCTTGGCGCCGTTCGGAACAGCAGAGTGAGAGAAGCCATGTCAACCAAATCTAAACGCCCCGATGCCAAGCGTCCCGCCCAGCCCAAGCCCAAGCGCAAGCGCGGCATCATCCTGCTGCTGGTGGTCAGCCTGCTGGCGCTGTTCGTCTTGATCGGGGTGACCTACGCGGTGCTCGCCAACCGCTACGTCGAGGCCTCGCGGATCACCGCGGCCAAGCAAGAATACGGCGACCACCCCGAGCGCGAGTTCGACCTGGTGCTGTCGCAGTTGGTTTATGACACTCCGGGGAATTCTGCGCTGCGCGGGCACAGCCTCCTGGGGGATGCGTTTGGGCACGACTTTGTATTCGACGACGCCAGCGATGGGAATGCGAACGACGACACCAAGTTCTTGCTGCCCTCTAACTGGGAAAACAACCAAGCGTTTGCGTTCCAGGTGAACTCGCAGGCCCTGCAAGCAAACGGCGGAACGCTGTCGCCAATTCCCGACTATTACTCGGGGCGAATTCTGACGTTCACGACGGGGCCGGCGGAGGGCTACAGCGGGCGAATCATGAACTACGAACCGGCGTTATCGGGCGGGCCGCAGTTTGTGATCGAGCTCGACTATTCGTCGCACGAGTCGTTCTCTCGGCCCGTTACTACGGATATCTTTGAGGACCGCTTTCTGATCAACGGCGCGCCGTTCAACGGCGTGGGCGGGGGCTACGACGACCTGACCTACAACATGGATGCCGTCTATGCCCACCAGACGGCTCCGACCACACCGTTCAATTCGGCGGTTGACCTGGCCAGCCTGCTGCCCAACTATTCGCAGTACGACGCGGCGAACGCCCGAATTTTCGTCAACGGGGGCGCTCAACAACGCCCAGTGACCGCCGTCGGCGTGGGTGGCCCCGACGAACCGTGGGACGCCGCCGATTTTCAGACCATGTTTTTGGCGATGCAGACGCCCAATCGTGCCCGGGAACATGCCTTGGGCACCAATCTGGCGATGCTCCCTTCGTACCATCGGCCCGAACTGGTGCATTACTGGCGCATGCTCATCATCAATACGATCTTAGCGCCATCCGGTGTCGCGACCGCTTTCGAACAGTATCAGATCATGGCCCACCCCTATGGGCGCGATGGACAACGCGGTACGGCTGACGATCCGACAGGCTCACTCACGCTCGACCAACTCGACCGGATTTACAACCTGACCCGCTGCTCGATCTTTCGGCCGATGCCGTGGGACCATCCGAACTTCACCGGCAGCAACCCGAACATGGTGGGAGTGTTTGACAACCCTGCTGCTAACGTGCAGCCGGTACTCACCAATGGCCAAGCGCTGTTCGATGCCCTCGTCAATTTAAACAATTTGCCGCTGTGGGACGTCGATAACGACAACGACGGTCTGGCCGACAGCATCTGGGTCGATCCGGGGCTGCCCGTGATCACCTCGCCCGACGGCAAACGCTACAAGCGGCTGGTCGCGATCATGGTGCAAGACCTGGATGGGCGAATCAACCTGAACGCCCACGGCAACTTGCAGCAGGTTTATCGAACCGGTGCGGGGCCTACTTTCACTTATCCCCATCGGGCCACCAACCCGGTACAGGGCGGGTTAATGACAACCACGGCCAACCTGCCGCGCGGTCTGGGCTTCGGGCCGGCGGAGGTCGATTTCTTCGACATCCTGAATCCGTCCAATCCGCCAACCGCGGCCGAAGCGAACTTTTACGCCGCCATCTTGCAATCCAAATACGCTTCGAATTTGCCCGGCGATAGCGGCCTGGCGGCCCGACCCGGCCAGGCGACCGTGCGCGACACGCTGAGCGTCGTCGAGCATCACGGAATGCCAAACGACTACGCGAACCAGATCACCTGGTATGCCAGTCCGCCCGATGTCTGGGGACGCGGGGCGGTGGTGCTCGATTACGGCGGCCAGCCGCTGATGGCCTTCATGGGCAGCCCGGACGAGATGCTCGACAATCCTTACGAGCTATCGCTCAGCGGCGCGCTCAACAACAGCGATTCGCCCTACGCGCTGGTCGAGATCGAGCGGATGCTCCGCTATCACGATCCCGACGCCCAGCGGCTGCCGAGCCGGGTGCTGGCAATGGATCAGGCGCAGGCACCGGCCGACCGGCGGCTGACGAACAGCAGCCCCGGCGTGATTGGCGTGGACCATACGCGGCGGCAGTTGCTGGCGGGAATGTCGTCGCACATTCCCGCGCCCGCGGGGCAGATTCCACGCGAGTGGCGCGCGCTGCTGGCGTCCTATCCCATTACTCCCGGCAATGCTTCGATTCTCGACTTCTACCGCGCTCGGCTGGCCGCGCCGTTGGCGCAGGGAGGGGGCGCGCTGGTCGAGCCGCAACTGACGCAGGTGTTCAATACCATCGTTCCCTGGGAACTGCGGCACGGGGGCAAGTTCGACATCAACCGCTGGCTAGGAGATGGTTTGGACAGCAACGGCAACGGCGTGGCCGACGATCCAGCCGAGGCGCTGAACGACCCGGCGAACTTAGGGCCATTTCAGGGTGCCCGCGAACGAGCATCCCAAGTGAGCGGTTTTGTTGTTAACGCCGAGCACAGCAATGGCGTGGACGCAAACAATGACGGTATTTCCGCAGACACGCCGCTGAATCCTCCGTTGGTCACGCCGGATCATAAATCCCTGGACCGGGAAATGTCCCGCCAGCTTTACGCCCGGCATTTGTTCTGCTTGGCGATGCTGTTTGTGGATCAGAACTTTCCAAATGCTCCGTTAATGCCCGTACCGCACGAGCCGACGCTGACGCAGCCTGGCGATATCCGTGAACTGTACATTCGCCGCATCGCCCAGTGGGCGGTCAACGTGGTCGATGCCCGCGATTCGGACGCGATTATGACGGCGTTTGAGTACGACGTGAATCCGTGGAACGGGTGGAGCGTGGATGGCAACCTGGGGACGGACGGTTCGACCACGGCCGAGTTCATCCTCGGGAACAATGTTTCGACCAATGAGCGCCGCCTGGTTTGGGGCGTCGAGCAGCCCGACTTGCTGCTCAACGAATCGCTGGCGTTCCACTCGCGCAACGTCAAAGATACCGATCGAGCCGGGCCGGGCGACGAAAAGCGCACGGACCCGATGTCGATGGAAGAGGATCTGGATCAGTTCCGCGTGCCGCAGGGATCGCTGTTTATCGAGTTGTATAACCCGCGGGCCTATCGCTGGAACGCGCCCGTGGGAGGGCCAGCGGAAGGGATGGACAAGCCCCGCCTGCCGCGCGAACTGTACGATGACTTTGGAAACCTGCAGCTTGGCAGGTTGGCGCCGGGCGGCCGACCGGTGTGGCGCCTGGCAATCAGCCCGATCATCCGCGGCGATTCTACCTTTGAAGCCCGCCATCCGCAAACCATCGCGGGCGCTCAGCCCCTCCGAGGCGCTGCATTTCCAGAGAGCGGCTCGTTCGATTGGCAAGATGCCAGTCTGCTGACCAGCGGCGGTACGGTGGATGGCCCCGTGGGGACGTTGGCCGATTTCCGCTATGCGTATTTCGGCAATGCTAGCGCGCTAACCGCCAATGAACTGGCCTATTCGTTTTACAACACGATCAGCAGCGACAGCACCACGGGCGCACCGTTTTTGCAGCCGGGGCATTATGCGGTGATCGGCCCGCGGACAGAAACCTATTTGGGATCGGTCGATCCGAGCGCCGTCAGTCCTCGCCTGTGGAACGAAACGGCGGCCAATAGCATCAACGGATATTCGCAGCAGCGGTTCATTTTGGACCCGACCGCCGCGCCGAACGTGATGGATGTTTTCGATACAAACGCTCGCACATCGCGCATTTTCCCCTCACCCCCGGCACCCGCCCCTCCCGAGAACATTCGCCGCGTGGTTTCGATTGTCGCCAACTACACGGCGACGCCGATGGTTGGTGCGGCCGTTTGGACGAGGCCCTGGACGCAGGGGTTGAACATCACCGAACCGCTGATGCGGTCGCCGGGAGCGAATTTCTATCCCGAGCCAACCGCCCCGATCAACAGCCCGGGCCTGCCGGCCGACGCCGGCTTTTACGACGATCCCGATCTAGGCCAGGCCGATCCCGCGCCGCAGGCCGCCGGCACCGGCTTTCGCGATACGCCGGTCGAAGGAAGCGATGCGGCGAATGCGGGCCGGCCGATTCACGATGCGGTAATGCAGCCGACGGGGACGTACGAAGACGTCTCGTCGGTCTATTTGCAGCGGCTGGCCAACCCGCTGATGCCTTGGAATCCTTTGCCCACCGATCCGACGGCGGTCGGCCTGTACAACAACAACCTGCCGATCAATCCGTACCTGACCGTGGATTGGCTGTCGCTCGACGCCACGGTGTTTGCCGGGGACGAGGATACGGACGAGCTGGCCGCCGACGGCACGCCGATCGATCCCGACGACGATCCGGCCGATCGGCCCGACATGGGCTTTCGCTCGCGACAGCGCGGCAATCACCGAAATCCTTCGGTGCTGCCCGCCTCGGTGCCGCCGGTCGAAGTGAGTCCGTGGTCGCCGGTTACCGAAAACACGACGAATGGCGTTTACCCGGTAACGCCCGCCGGCGGCGCGGTCGAGCCGTACTTTCAGTTCGATCTCTCCAACGACCGCGATAACCTGTTCGATCCTTTGGTGGATCGCCACACGTTTGGGTACGTGAATCCGCAAGTGGGGCATCCCTCGGGCGGCACCTACGTCGGCGAGGCGATGGACAGGACGGGCCAGCCCGCCCCCTATCCTTGGCTGACGCATCTCGACCGGCCGTTTGCCAATCCGTTTGAATTGCTGCAGGTTTGGTCGAGCTCGCCGTCGCGACTGTTTGGCGAAGTGACTCCGGGAAGACTTACTGCCGCGATTGGACCCGACCCATATGACGCTGGCAATCCAGCATCGCTCCGTGCGCCGTTCGGCCACTTGCTCAATTTCTTCCACAGTCATACCAACGCGACCGATTCGCCCCAGTTGCAAAGGCTGCTCGATTATGTCGAGGTGCCGTCGCCGTTCACCGGGTCGGAGCGGTGGTTCAACTCGACGCAGTTTGGCACGACGCCGCCGCAACATCTTTACAAGCCGCCGTTCAACAAGCTGTCGCGGTTCCGCGATCCGGGGCGAATCAATATCAACACGGTTTTTGACAACCGGGTTCTGCTCTCCGCCGTTTCGATCTTTCCGGGAATGATCGCTTCGGATTTTACGGACAAGGTGTTGCTCAGCCGGCAGGGTTACGTCGGCAGCGTTCTTGCGGCACCCCCTGCCGGGATTCCAACAAGATTTGCCAATCCGTTCCGTCCGGCGGATACCTACGACATGATGCCGCCGATGATTCGCTTATCGAAACCGGTGGACGCGACGTTCCTCCGCCCCGAAATGCCGCCGGGAGACAGGCCGTTGTTCGACCATATCGCCGTTGCGCCAGGTACGGATGCCTATCGCAATACCGACCGCAATCCCTACTTCCGCTACCAGGCGTTACAAAAGCTCGGTAACAATTTCACCACCCAGTCGAACTGCTATGCCGTTTGGATGACGATTGGGTATTTCGAGGTGGAAGAGCACCGGCCCTTGCCGGCGATGACTACCGTGATCGACGTGGCCCATCCCGACGGATACGCCCTCGGGCAGGAGATTGGCTACGACACGGGCGAAATCGTGCGGCATCGGGCGTTTTACATCATCGATCGGAGCGTTCCCGTCGGGTATGGCAGCCCTGGCCAGAAGCTGAATCAGGACAACTGCGTGTTGCTCCGCCGGCTGATCGAGTAGGGAGGGGCTAAGGCTGGGAGGGGAGGGAGACGAAGAGGGGAGGGAGTCCCTCGCTGACGCGTCGGGTTGGTGTGGGAAGGGAGAGAGTCCCTCGCTGACGCTTCGGGTTGGTGTAGAGAGGGCTGGGTTTCGCTGATCGCTGATATCAGCGAAACCCCGGACGAGTTAAGTTGATCGGTTCGCAAATGCTGACGCGGCAAGGAGTTGCGAATTGATTAGCAAAACCCGCCGAGCAAAAAAAGCGATGAGCGATTAGCGTAACGGGGTCAGCCGGAGGTTGGCGGGGGTGACCGGTCAAATTGTCGCGACAAGAAAGAGGGTGGCGGCAGGTGGTCGCTGGACGATCAACGATGCTGGCAGTTGTTTGTTCAGAGTTATGCTAGGACGTTCAGTCAACGGCTGATTCGATGCTCTACAGACGTCCTTGTGGGTGGAAATCACTGGAAACACCGATTATCGGTGTCGGCGGCACGATGTTTGCTGCTAACTTGGCGACTTCCTGCCCCAGAAGAGGCGTTCGGCATGTTACCCCCCAGCGAATCCGTCCAGACCGGCTATTGGCGCGTCGAGATCATCTCGCGGGAGAACCCCGGCGACGAGCAGTGTGTGTTGCTGCATGGCCAGGAGGAAGAGATTTGCGGGCCGATGAGCCGCGAACTGGCCGAGGCGTGGATGGAGCGTTTCGACGGCCAGCCGAAAGTTGCCGCAGCGCCCGCCAAGCCGCGACCAGTGGTCGCGCACGCTGCCAAGCCGCGGAAGCGAGCGCCGCTGTCGCGTCGCAAGCGCCCGGCCGAGCGCCCGGCCGAGCGCCCGGCAGCGTCTCCTGGGCAGGCGGCTCCTGGGCAGGCGGCACCCGTGGCAGCGCCAACTGCGGCAGGGTCGATCGAGGTCAAGTCCTAAGGCATACCGCAGGAATTGTGCTAACTCCCGCTTGCCAGCCCAGCAGACTTCCAACCCCTCCCTGCTGCGATTCACTCCGGGTAGATCATTTTTGCTGCGTGCTTGTATGAGCGAAATATCGCGCGTCGGCTGGCTCGGAAGCGCGGCACTCCTTGCCGGCTTGGCCTGCACGGCCAGTGCCGCCGACCCGCCGCGCAAAACCGAGGTCTCGATCGCCGGCCAGGCGTTTCCGGCGGCTGCTGGTCGGCACGAGCTATGGAGGCGGCAAAGTGCCCGAAGAGAACGTGGTCCGCGCGTCCGACTTTTTGCTGTTGCACGGCAACGGCGTGAAAGATCCCCAGCGCATCGCCGAGATGGTTCGCCAGACGCGCGCGGCGCCGGGCTACCGTCCCATGCCTATTCTGTTTAATGAAGACGACCACTTCGATTTCGACCAGCCGCGAAACAACTTCGTCGCCGCGCTGGGCGAGTATGCTTCGTGGGGCTATTTTGATTTTCGGATGCCGGGAGAAGCCTACGACGACGGCTATCAAAGCGTGCCGGTGAACTGGAGCATTTCCAGTCCGCGAAAAAAAGCGTTTTTTGGCCTGCTCGAGGAAATCACCGCGACCGACGCGCAGGCGAAGCCTCGCGCCGATTAGCCGCCGCCTGCACCCCTCCATCCCGATTACAACCCATGATCCGCCTCTCGCTCGAACCGTTCGTACTAGCCGTCGCTTTCGCACTGGCAATGCCCGTTGCCTGCTCGGCGACGGCGCAAGACAAACCGGCTGAGTTCTCGGGCCCGCAGGTGGGCGAGAAGCTGACGCCGTTCACCGCCCAGGGCGTGCTGGGCGACTCGGCGGGCAAAGAGTTCGATCTGGTCGCGTCGGCCGCCGGCAAGCCAGTGGTGATCGTCTTCGTTCACGAGGCGAACCGCCCGTCGATCGGCCTGGCCCGCATCGTCGGCTCGTATGCCGCCAGCAAAAAGGCGAGCGGCCTGACGAGCGGCCTGATTTTCCTGTCGGCCGATGCGACGACGACCGAAGCCTTCATTCAGCGAGCGGCGGGCGCCCTGCCGCAGGGATTGCCGGTGGGCATTTCGACCGACGGGCAGGAAGGCCCCGGCGCTTATGGACTAAATCGCAAGGTGCAGATGACGATCCTCATTGGCAAGGAGAACAAGGTCGCCGCCAACTTTGCTTTGGTACAACCCAGCGCGCAAGCCGACGCGCCGAAGATCATCCAAGCGATTGCCGAAGCGACGGGAATCGAGCCGCCCACGAAGGAAGAGCTGCAGCGCCTGGTCGCTCCGCCGCGCCGCTAGCAGTTGCCATGCGAGCGTCCCGCGTTCCGCCAGGCTGATTGGCATTTCTCCAGCGGATTGAAAAAGTTGCTCTTGCCGGCAGACGGTTTGTCAGCATCGGCGAGGCCCTCGCTTTCGCCGCAACGCTTTGCGCATCAAGGAGTTATCGTTCCAAGTCGGCAGCTTCGGCAATTCCTGCCGGAGTTCGGCACCGCAATTGCTTTAGGGGTGTCGCCCGGCCAGCCGCTGGCGAGCGACTCTCTGCTGCCGGGCCTTACTCGCACGGAGGATTTTGCAATGGTTTACGGACGTGTACGCTGCCAGGTCGTCGAGACACCGGCTCACGCCGATCGGCTGCCCCACGCAGACGAGTGGCCGCGGGATTTGCTTCCCTGGGCCGATCCGTACATTGCAACCCTGATGATGCAGCTCGAGCGGCGCTACGAGTGGTCTGGCGAATCCGACGCCGGCAACCCGCTGCCCGACGAGCCCCGCATCGCAATTGCGTACGATGATTCCTGGCAGGACGACGATGCCTTCATGCCTGGACGGCTGGAAGGGCGCCGGCGGCCAATGTTCCCGCCCATTTATGGCGGATTCCCTCTTCTGGACGATGTCACGGATGGACTCGACGAAGACTCTGTTTAGCGCGGCCTCGGCCGCAGGGATTGTTGAAAAAAATCGATTCAGCCGCGAGGGCCGGTTCAAAAAACCTGCCCCAGCAATACGGCAGGCGCAAGCCATCAGGCAGGGCAATGCTAATAGGCTGGCCCTCTGCGGCCGCTACCTCGCGTTCGCCACGCGCGACGTTCGGCACGGCGGTGGGCTTGGCCGAACGTTGCTTGCCACGACTGGGTTTGCCAGGACGGATGCGATCGGCAGCGCGGAGCCTAAAGCTTCGGCAGCGTTAGTTGCGATGGTGAGCAAGCGGAGCTAAGTTGCAACGGTTCCCCCGGCCGCAACGATCGATCGCCGCCTGCCGCTGGGGCTTCCCGCTGCCACTAGCTCACTGCCCATGACCGCCACGACGCTTGTCCGCCGCTTGCTGGCCGACCCGATCGCTTATTATCCGCAGGCGACGGTCGCTTGCTTCGATCCGACCGCGGGAGACCTGCCGCGGCGGCGCATCGATGCCGAGCGAACGGTCGCCTTCCTCGAGCGTTTGGCCGCGGCCGGCGCGCCGGCGCTATTGATTGCCGCCTCGACCGGCCACGGTCATTTGCGAACCGTAGACGAACTGGAAAAGTGGTTTCGAATTGCAGCCGGGGCGCAGCTTGGCGGGGCGGTGCTAACGGCCCTGCTGCGGCCCGAAGACGGCGCGAACGTCAACCAGCGGCTCGCAGCGCTGCTGGCCGAGCTGGGCTATGCGGTCGCCTTCGTGCGGCCCGGTTCAGATCTTTTGAAGGGAGCGACCGACGAGCAAGTTGCGGCCAACATGCGGCCGGCGGTCGCTGCCGTGGCCAATGCCGGCTTGGCCGTTGGACTGTATTCGATTCCCGACGTGAGCGGTCTGCCGATGACTCCGGGTGCAGCCGGCCTGCTTTGTGAAGGAGAGTCGGGCGCGAGCGTCGTCGCCATTAAGGTGACCGAGGCGAACTACGAGCAGAGCACTCTTAGGTTTCTAAGCGACCCGCGGTTGGCGGGGCTAAAGATCGTGCAAGGCTGGGATCCGCACCTGGCGCGGGCCTTGCACGACGGGCCGGCCTTTGATTCGCAGGGCCGCCAGCGTTGCGGCGTGACCAGCGGGCCGATGTCCTTTGCGATTTATCAATATCTGCACATCCTCGCCGCCGCCGAACGGGGCGACTGGGACGAGGCGGCTGCCGCTCAATCCGCGGTGACGAAGCTCTTCGAGTCGATGCAGGACGATCCCACGAAGTTCGCCGACTTGCAGCGAGCCAAAGCGATGATGGGTCTGGGCCAGCCGCTGACGGGCCAGGTCACGCCCGACCAAATTGAGCGGGTGCTGAGCGCCTTGGAAGCGCTGCCGCGCCAGCAAGACCGCGCGCGACTGGCCCGCAGCCTCGACCTGATGGAAAATGGGCCTTTCCACGAGCGACTACAGCAATTCGCCCAATGAACGATTCTTCCACCACCATCGCCGAGCTGCGTGAAGTTGTTGCTCAGTTCGTCGCCGATCGCGACTGGCGGCAGTTCCATTCGCCCAAGAATCTGAGCATGTCGCTGGCCATCGAGGCGGCCGAGTTGATGGAGCACTTCCAGTGGATCGATATTGCCGAGTCGCGCCAGGCGAGCAGCGACCCGGCCAAGCTGGCGGCGATTGGCGAGGAAGTTGCCGACGTATTGTGCTACACCTTGGCCCTGGCCAACGAGCTGAAGCTTGATTTGTCGCAAGCGATCCGCGACAAAATGGTAAAGAACGCCGCCAAGTATCCTGCGGCTCAAAGCCGCGGAAAATACGATCCCCCGATTATAAATCGCAATGATTGACGCGACGCCGGGCGTGTAATACACTTTGTAATACAGGAGTGATCCCATGGCCCTCTCGTTGCGACTCAGCAAGCAGCTCGACCAATGGCTCGCCCAGGCTGCAAGCTTGGCCGGCGTCACGAAGTCCCAGTACGTGCGGGACTGTCTGGAGGAGCGAAAGCGGTCGGAAGATGCGCGGCCCACCGCCTACGAACTAGGCAAGGACCTGTTCGGCAAATACGGCAGCGGGCGAGGCGATCTATCGAGAAACTCAGAAAAAAGTGTCAAGGAGATCATCAGTGCCAAGGCACGTCGCCGTCGACACGGGGCCGCTGGTCGCGCTGTTTGACAAAAACGACGCAGATCACTTAGCTGCGGTCAAGTTTTTCTCTCGCTTTCGCGATCGTGGGTTTGTTACGCAGGCCGTCGTGGCGGAAGTGACGCACCTGGTTGGTTTCCATTCCCAAACACCGGTAGATTTTTTGCGATGGCTACTGGACGGAGCGCTCGCCGTCGTCGAGTCCACAGACGACTTACCTCGCATTGTTGAGTTGATGGTCAAGTATGAAGATCAGCCAATGGATTACGCAAACGCAACAATCGTCGCCGCTTGCGAACGGCTGGGAATTCGCGACGTAGTCACTTTGGATTCCGACTTCATCGTTTACTTCAAGAATCGCCAGGTTTTCCGCAATCTGTTTCCGATGTAACCGGGGTGACGTTTTCAGGAGCCATGCCATGATCCTCTCCCGCCGCGAACTGCTTGAGTCCCTGGGGGCTGCTGCTGCCGGGGCGATGACCGCCGGATACACGGCCACCGCTCGCGGATTTGCCGCCAACGAAGCGATCGCCGTCGGCTGCATCGGCACCGGGGGCCGCTGCCGGATGCTCATGCAGTCGCTGGCCAAGGTTCAGGGGGTGAAGATCGCGGCGGTCTGCGACGTCTGGGATCATCATCTAGCCGAAGGCAAAAAGCTGGCCCTGCCGGGCGCGTTTGCCACCAAGGACTATCGAGCGCTGCTCGACCGGCAAGACATCGACGCGGTGCTGATCGGCACGCCCGATCACTGGCATGTGCCGATCACGGTTGATGCATGTGCGGCCGGCAAAGACGTGTACGTGGAAAAGCCGTTGACGCACGAACTGAGCGAAGGCCAACGAGTGATCGATGCCCAGAACAACCACCGGCGGATCGTGCAGGTCGGCACCCAGCAGCGGTCGATGCCCCACATTCAACAGGCGCAAGAGATCGTCGCCTCGGGCCAACTTGGCGACATTCACAAGGTGCATCTCACCTGGAACCGCAACACCAATCGGGCGGCCCGGCCGAACCTGAACATCGACCCGAAAACGGTCGATTGGAGGACGTTTCTGGGCACGGCCAAAGACCAGCCGTTCGACGAGTATCGCTTCCGCCAGTGGCGCTGGTTCTGGGATTTTGGCGGCGGGATCTTCACCGACCTGATGGTCCACTGGATCGACGTGGTGCATTGGATCTTGAAGCTCGACCACCCAGCGATGGCGGCTAGCATCGGCGACCACTTTCATGCCGAGGGTTTGTGGGAAACGCCCGACACCGTGCAAACCTTGCTGCAGTATCCCGACCAGGGCTTGCAGGCGTATTTTGAAGGGACGTTCGTCAACGCCCGCAACGCCTCGATGTGCGAGTTTATGGGGACCGAGGCGACGCTCTATCTCGATCGGGGCCGCTATGAGATCCATCCCGAGCGACGGAGCAAACTCAAGTCGAGCGAACTGATCCTGGGCGACGGGCCCCGCGGCGCCGATTTCTATAACCAGCCCGACGGAGAGCTGTTGCACTTGGCCAACTGGATCGAGTGCATACGCAGCCGGAAGACGCCGAACTGCCCGGTCGAAGCGGGCGTGAGCGCCGCCAGCGCGGCGCATCTGGCGAACCAGGCGCTGCGCAGCGAGCAGGTCGCCCGGTGGAAAGCCTAGGGCATTGTCACAGCTTGGTTTTAAGGTTGGGTGCCACGTCCCACGCTTGCGTGGGCGTGCTCCCGCCCCCGCTCACACGCCCACGGCGTTGGCGTCTAGCAGAAGATCTGCGATACATGGGCCGTGGGCGTGGCACCCGAATTCTCAACGTTGACAAAGCACTGGCCGCACGTCGGCCACAGCGAGTTAATCGCCGCACATGAAATCGTCGGCGACCGTCCGGTCGGCGATGCGACCCAATTCGTCGGGCCCGCGGCGTCGCCCCACCGAATGCCAGGGACTCACTTCCTTGAGCTCGGGCATCAGTTCGGTCAGTTGCTCGACCAGGTTCTCGGCCATCCGGCGCGAGGCCGGGGAACCGGCGTTCTCGACCAGCGAGCGGGCCGTCTTCATGACCTTCACCAGTTGCGATCGCTCGCGAATGGCGCGCGACAACGGCTCTTCGTCCTCGACCAGCAGTTCCGACACCGGCACGTCCAAAGCCCGCTGCCAGCGGTACAAATCGCTCAACTTCAGATCGGTCGAAGCTTGCTCCTGCGCCCGGATCGAACGCACGTCCGATCCCAACTGCCGAGCAGCGGTTCGCAGCGACATCTCTTGCAATCGGCGAACTTCTTGAATTCGATGCAGCGGTCTGCCCGGCTCGTTGCGCAAAGAACGAACGGGAGCGTCCAAATGGACGACGCTCAACTCAGCGGTTGACATAAATGCCTACTCCTCGATGCGCGCGGTGCGCAACTGTTCCTGAAAAAAATTCCCCCGGCGCCTCTTCCGGTGGCAAAGGCTCGCGTTGCCAGTCTCCCCGCTCTGGATCCCGGCACCGATTACCTCTGCCATACTAAACGCATCTTTGACGCGGCTGTACTCTTGCGCGTTCCCGCTGCTATCGGATTTTCCGGGAACCGCGCCGAATCCAAACCATTCAGACAACTCTTGTCACCGCAACCCTCGTGAAATCCATACCTTATAAGGACTCGCGTCACAGCCAGCGGCTACGCGAAAGCCACGGACAAGGCTCATCGTCCGCCAACGTACACTTCGTTGTCCAAGGGGTCGCCTCGCTCGAAGCACGACAAGTTGTCCATCGTTACTTTGGCAATCTGCTCCAAAGCCGACGTGGTGAAAAATGCCTGGTGCGAAGTAATCAGTACGTTGGGAAACGTGAGCAGTCGCATAAACACGTCGTCATGGATCACCCGTTGCGACAGGTCTTCAAAGAACAGAACCGCCTCTTCTTCATACACGTCCAATCCCAAGTAGCCAATCTGGCCACTCTTCAAGCCTTCGATGGCCGCACGAGCATCCACGAGCGCGCCGCGGCTGGTGTTCACCAGCATGACGCCCCGCTTCATCTGGCCGATCGCCCGACCGTCGATGACGTGCTGGGTCTGGGGCGTCAGCGGGCAATGCAGCGAAATAATGTCCGACTGGGCGAACAGTTCTGCGAGCGTCGCATAGCGGCCCACGTTGGCGCACTGGGCATTGGGCACCACGTCGTGCAGCAGCACCTCGCAGCCGAAACAGGCCAGCAGATTCGCCACGATGGCGCCGATCTTTCCCGTGCCCACGACGCCCGCGGTGCGGCCGTGCATGTCGAACCCCAACAAGCCATCGAGCGCGAAGTTCCCCTCGCGAACCCGGTGATACGCCTTGTGGAACTTCCGGTTGAGGGCGAGCATCATGCCGATGGTATGCTCGGCGACGGCGTAGGGCGAATAAGCCGGCACGCGGGCGACCCGCAGGCCCAATCGCTCGGCCGCTTCCAGATCGACCTGATTGAACCCGGCACAGCGCAAAGCCGCCAACCGGGTTCCACCGTCCACGAGCGCGCGAACCACGTCGGCGGTTAGCGCATCGTTCACGAACGAGCAGATCGCCGGAAACCCCTGGGCCAGAACGGCGGTCTCGAGCGTGATGCGAGGCTCGAAAAAGACCAGTTCGTGCCCGGCGGCTTGGGCGGCCGGCAGCAGGTACTGGCGATCGTACGATTTGGTGCTGAATACAGCCGTGCGCATGGATGGCATTCCTGGAAAGGGCTCGACGGCCGGATCGTTGATTTCGCCGGTTCGCTCCATACGATAGGCTAATGGGAGCTGCCCTGCTGCCTACCTTTGTTTTCGGAGAGATTGCCATGAAACTCGCCCGCTTCCTCGTTTGCGCCGCACTAGCCGGCGCGCTGGCTTGCTCTCGCCAGGTTCCGCTTGCGGCCCAAGACACACCGACTGACGCCAAACCTGCCGAGAGCGATCGTTACACCGTGCCCGAGACCGACGACGTTGCCGCACTCGTCAAGCATCTCGACCGGCTGACCCAGTTCCGGCCGCGAACGCAGCAAGAGGCGCTAAACCACAGGAAAAAGGCACCGCTGGCCACGCGCAAGGTCGCCGAAAAGATTCTCTCGCTCGATAAAGACCCGGCGTCCAAAAACTATCGCCTTGCCAAGCGGAGCCTGTTGCAGAGCGAGGCGCAAAAGCTGACCGACGAAGGCTCCACCGAAGCTCGCAAGGCCCTGCTCGACGAGATCGTGACCTTCGTGCGGGCGGGAGATAAATCGGCCGAAGACGCCAGCCTGGCCATTGGCTATGCCGTGGGTCTGGAATACGCGCCGGCTCGCGAGGTGGCTGCCGAGGCGTACACGAAGCTGGGCGAATCGTTTGCCGACAGCCAGAACGAAGACGTCGCCAAGCAAGGCAAAACGATGCTGGGCGCGGCCCGGCGCTTGAACCTCGTCGGGCAACCTTTTGCCCTGAAAGGAACGACGCTGGAAGGCAAGCCCTTCGACATTGCTTCGCTCAAGGGCAAGGTGGTGCTCGTCGATGTTTGGGCCACCTGGTGCGGGCCCTGCCTGGCCGAGTATCCCAACCTGAAAAAGAACTACGACGCCTACCACGAGCGCGGCTTCGAGGTCGTCGGCTTGAGCATCGACCAGGATCGGACGGCCCTGGAAGAATACGTCGCCGCCGAGAAAATCCCCTGGACCACGCTGCACGAAAAAGATTCGCACGGCCAGCATCCCGCCACCGTCGAATACGGCATCTTCGGAATCCCCACGGTCATCCTGATCGACAAGGAAGGGAAGGTCGTTTCGACCCGAGCCCGTGGCGCAGAGCTGGGCCGCCTGCTGAAAGATCTGCTCGGTTCGTAAGGCAGCAAGCAGCTAATGATCTATCTCGAGCGAATCGCAGAGAGAGGATCGGAAGCCACGGATGAAACACAGATGAAACACGG
>JBBDYF010000204.1:0-17855 GCA_040901775.1 Pirellulaceae bacterium
CCGCCCGCAGCGTGATGCGGCCGCGGCGCGACTGCACGACGACCTGCTGCCCGCCGGCAATGCCCAGCGGGGCGGCGTCGGCCGGGTGGATTTCGACAAACGCCTCGCGCGGGTAGAGCTTGCGCAGCACGGCCGACTGGCGGGTGCGCGTTTGCGTGTGCCACTGGGCGGCGCTGCCGCGCCCGGTGAGCAAGAGCAGCGGATACTGCTCGTCGGGCGGTTCGGGCAGCGGTTGCGGCGCGTCGAAGAGCAAGCGGGCCCGGCCGTCGGGATGGTAGAATCGCCCGTCCTCGAACAGCCGCCGCTCGCGCGCGGCAAGAGCCGGGTTATCCAACTCGCCTGCCGGCAGCGGCCACTGCACGCCCCCTCGCTCGTCGAGCATCTGATAGTCGCGAATGCCGGTGATGTCGCAAGGGCGGCCGCGCGACAGCCGCTGCATGATGCGAAATGTCGCTTCCGGATCGGTCCATTCGGCGAACATCGCTTCGCAGCCCCAGTAGTGGGCGAGGAGGCGAAAGATCGCAAAGTCGGCCAGCGCCTGGCCCGGTGCGCGGGCCACCTTCTTCATCAGGCCGAGGCGCCGCTCCGAGTTGATCAGCGTTCCCTCTTTTTCGCCCCAGCCGGCGGCGGGCAACAGCAGGTGGGCGTATTGGGCCGTTTCAGAAGTGCGATACATATCTTGCACGACGCAGAACTCGAGCTTGCTAAGCGCCTGCTGAGTTTCGGCCTGGCCGATCCAGGAGTGGGCCGGGTTGGTGGCGATGACCCACAGGCCGCGAATCTTGCCTGCCTTCACTCCGTCGAGAATCTGGTCGTAGCACAGGCTGTTGCTCGCGGGGATGCACGCCTGCTCGATCCCCAGAATCTGGGCGACTTCGGCCCGATGCTCGACACTCGAAAAATCGCGCCCGCCGACGAGGCTCGCCGTGTTGCTGAACAGGCGCGAGCCCATCGCGTTGCACTGGCCGGTGATCGAGTTGGCTCCGGTCCCCGGCCGGCCGATATTGCCGGTAATGAGCGCCAGGTTGATCAGACTTTGAGCCGTGCGGACTCCCTGGTAGCTCTGGTTGACTCCCATCGTCCACCAAAACGAGACCCGCTTTCCTTCGTGAATGAGGCGGGCGAGTGCTTCGATATCCGCTTTCGGCAGGCCCGTTTCGGCCGCCACCCGCTCGATCGGGAACGCGGCAACAAACTGGCGGAACTCGGCAAAGCCGGCGGTCGATCGGTCGAGGAACGCCTGGTCGATCCAGCCTCGTTCGATCAGCAAGTGGGCCAGGCCATAGAACAGGGTGAGGTCCGACTTTGGCAGGATGGGCAGGTGGTGCGTCGCTCCCATTGCCGTTTCGGTGCGGCGCGGGTCGATCACCACGATCTTGGGCTGATGCGGATTGCGCAGCACGCGCTCCCACAGGATGGGATGGCCGACGCACAAGTTCGAGCCGACGAGAATGATGACATCCGACGCTTCAAAATCTGCATAGGTGTACGGCGGCGCGTCGAAACCGAACGACTGCTTGTATGCGACCACCGAGGTTGCCATGCACTGCCGCGTGTTGCCGTCTCCGTGTAGCCACCCCATGCCGAATTTCGCCAGGCAGCCCAACAGCAGCATCTCTTCGGTTGGGATTTGGCCGGTGCTCAAAAAAGCGACCGATCCGGGCCCGTGCTTGGCGATGATCGCCTTAAAGCGTTGGCAAAAGGTGGTTAGCGCCCGCTCCCAACTAACCGGTTGCAAGGCCGCGCCCGATCCCTCGCCGCCGCGCAGCAGGGGGGTGGTGGCCCGCTCGGGCGAATTGAGAACCGATAGCGCCTCCCACCCTTTAGGACAAGCCATGCCCAGGTTGACCGGATAGTCGGCATCGGGCGAAAGATTGATCGCCGCCCCATCCTGCAAGTGGATCTTGAGCCCGCACCCAGTCGAGCAGTAGCCGCAGACCATCGAGGTAGTCGCGTCGGGTGCGAAACGAGCCGGGAATTTTCCCAGGCCGAATTTGCCCGGCTCGAGCAACAACTCGCGGGTCAGCCGGCCGTCGAACTGGCGAAGCAGGTGGCGCGCGCTCATGGATGTCCGGCCCCCGGCATGCGAGGAGCCGCGACCGCGGCGAAGAACAGGCCGCGGTGGATCAGTTCCGCCGCCACCAATAGGCCGGCCGACAACAGGCCGACGAGGGGCGCAGCGTGCGGAGACTGCAGCAACAGGAGCGGCAAGAGCGCGCCGCCGCACATCGCGGCCAGCGATTGCAGTTGGTTCCAATGGGTCAGCGGGCCGGACAGCAGCCCAGCCGAGCGCCCCAGCGAACCAGGCCGCTCGTCGTCGCGATGTTTGAGGATGCTCGTGTCGGCGATCAAACGGACGAAGGTGAATGACACCAACATCGCGGGGAGCCAAGGTGGAACAGGCTCGCGTGTCAGCGCCAAGACAACCAGTAAGCCGGCCGCACCGAGCAATCCGGCGGTCAAAGCGAACCGCGGGACCGTGCGCGAAAAGCTCCAGAACTCGCGCCGCGTGGCGACATAAATCATGGCCGAGCAGAACACGCCGATCGCTCCCCAAAGGCAGGTCGCCAGGCTCAGCCACGGTCGCGCTGCGGCGGCCAGCGGCATTTGCGGCAGCAGCGTGGCCACGACCAGGCCGAACGCACTGGCCGAAAACAGCCCGAAGGCGATGATCTCGCGGCTCATCCAACTGGTTCGCCAACCGAGCCACGCGCGATACGCCACCAGCGGGCGTCCCAGGTGGAGGATCGCCAGGTGCAAGCCGACCAGGCCGATAACTGCCGCGGCAAGCTGGCTGGCCGCGATCGGCTGGCCGGCTAGCTCCAGAACACCCGCCAGGCAAAACATCCCCACCGACATCTGGGTCAGCACCAGCATGAAAACTAGCGGCAAATGGGCAGCCGCCGGCTGGTCGGGCATCGTCCCAGCGGCGGAAACATCGCGCAGCGGCTCTCGTTTCGAAACGAAACGGGTCGTGGGCAGTGTGAGCAGCGGATCGGGGGCGTCGGCCAGAAAGTCGCCGGCCGCCGCCGCCGCTTGCACCGCCGCGCGGGCGACAACCTCGATCCGAATTGCCTGGTTGGGACAAGCCTGAACGCAGGCCGGGGCCTCGCCGTCGGCCAGACGCTGGCGGCACATATCGCATTTGCGGACGATCCCCTTGGCCGGGTTGTACTTGGGAACGTCGTAGGGACACATCAGCGTGCAGTAGTGGCAGCCGATGCACTGGTCGTCCAAATGCCGCACGATGCCGGTGACCGAATCCTTGTCGTAAGCCCGCGTCGGACAGCCGGCCAGGCAAGCCGGCTCGAGGCAATGGTGGCAAGCGGTGGTGACGTATTGCAGGACGTGCAGCCCTTGCCGATCGCGCCCGGTTAACAGCCCCACATCGCGAAACGCTTCGTCGTCGTCGAGGCCGTTGAGGCTGTGGCAAGCGGTGACGCACGCCTTGCATCCAGAACAGGAATCGAGATCGACGACGAAGGCATATTGTTCGCCCGGCTGCGGCGCGCCCAAGGGGAGCAAGTCGCGGTAGTAGCGGGCCTGGGCTGGTCCGGTCCCCGGGCCTGCCACATGCAGGCGGGCGAACCGCTCGACGGCGGCCAGCGATTGCTGCTCGGCCAATAGCGCCTCGATCAGCGCAGGCTCGTCTCGGCGGCGGATCGTCGGCAGTTCCAGCAAGTGCATACTCAAGTTGGTGCGCGGAGAGCTGGCATCCGAGGCTCCGAATGCGTGTCGCGACTCTTCCCTTTGCGAATCGAGTGCCAAACGCGATACGGACTCGGACGCGCAGCGCCATTCGCTTCAGAAACCGCGGCTTTCCCGTCTGGAATCGCCGTGGTTCAGCGCGCGCGAAGGAGATCGGCAGGCGGGTCGCTTGCGGCGCTTTCGCGCAGCACCTGCGCAGCACCAAGGCAATCCGCTGCGAGGCAATCAGCGTCGAGGCATCGCATGCATCGACCTCCAGACGATCCATGAAAAAAATAGCGATCGGGGAAAACGCTTTACTTCCGATCCGAACGGGTTAGATTGTTGGCAACCGCCCAGGCGGAGAGTCCACTTCATGTTTTTCAACCGGAGAGTTCCTCATGTCTGCCTCGTTGTGGAAGAAAGTGTCGGTTTTCGCCCTCGCATTGCCAATCGCGATGGTCGCGCTCGTGGGCGGCCCGCTCACGATCGGTCAAGAGAAAGCCGACCAGACCGAGAAATCGGTGCGCCGCTTGCCTGCCTACTACTCGGATGTCGTCAGCCAGGAGCAGCGCAAGCAGATTTACGCCATTCAAGAGAAGTACGCGAAGGAATTGAAAACGCTCAACGAACAGATGCTGGCGCTCGCTCAGAAGCAGACCAACGAGGTCGAGGCGGTGCTGTCGGCCGAGCAAAAGGAACAGGTTGAAAAGGCCCGAACCGCCAGCGCGTCCCGGAAGAAAAAGAAGGCCGCCGACAAAAAGGCGGCCAAGACGGCCGACGCCGGCGAACCCGCGGAGAAATCGAAGGCCAAGTAGTTGCGGCGTTTGGTGTTTGGTTGCTTGTTGTAGGGAACGCCCTCTGTGGCGTTCCGGTTCAGTACGCAGCGCTCCGGCGTGAGGAATGAGCCACGGATTTTCACCGATGAAACACGGATGAGGAGCATCCGTGCTTCATCGGTGTTCCATTCGTGGCTACTCCTTCCGTTTGGATGCCAGTCATCGTGCGCCCCCGTTGCGAAGCTCGACCGTTATTGTCGAGGATGGGAGCTTTGGGATTGCATGGACGATTGCGGGTTCAGCAAAAGGTTCAATGACCGAGGACGAAAAACATCCAGTCCGTAGTTGGCCTTCGCTGCTGGCGCGACTGATCGCCATCCTGATGGCGGTGGTCGCCGGCGTGGTGCTGATTGCGCTGCTGGCGCTGGGGGTTATTGTCTGGCAGGTCCGTTCGCGCCACTTCGCGGCGCAGGATGCGGTGCGTCAGCAGATCGCCGAGTTCCACTCCGCGGGCGAGCCGATTACGTCGCAGGATATGTACGCCTTTCATCGCTTGCCGCCGGGAACGCCAGACGCGACCGACGCCTGGCTGGCCGTGCTAGACACGTTCGATCAAGAACAGTTTGATGCCGATGTAAGCTCGTTCGAGTTGGAAACATTGTTTAAAGGCGATATGCCGGCGAGTCTCAGCGACGATCAACAACCTGCCGCGCAAAAACTTCTCGCCAAGTACGAGACGACACTGGCCGCGGCCGAGAAGGCTGCCGCAACTCCGGGCGAATGTCGTTTCCCGGTCGAGTTTGAGAAGGCCTATGCTGCATCGAATGACCACATTGCCGCGCTGCGCAGCTTAGGGCGACTCCAGTTGCTGAGTGCGAGATTACGCGCCCTCAACGGCGACATCGAAGGCGCAATCGATTTGCTCGCACAAGCGATCGCCACCTCGGCTGCCCTCAGTCGTCAGCCCTCGGACCTTGAAAATATCATACGTACCGTGATTCTCGTTAAAACCTTCGACGAACTGCAGTGGCTGCTTAACGCTACCGAGCTTGAAGACGTGCAGCTCGCACGACTGCAAACGGAGCTCGATTCGATCGACCTCGATCACGGGTTAACGATCGGATTGTTGGGAGATCGCGCTTTGATGTTCGAGGCATTTCGTACCGGCTACGAGCCGGGTGCGGTCTCTATCATGGACGGCCATAAGGATGCTGAACTCCCGCCGGCTGCCATTCCCTGCCACCTTTACCTAACCTGGATATCCAAGTTTGTGGCGGCGAGCCGAGAGCCATTTCCTCAGGCGCTGCGCAGCGCGGATCGAATCGAATCTGAGTTCCTCGCTGCCATGAACGACGGCGATTTCTTGGAACGACAACACTATAAATCAATCTCGCAGGACGTGACGCTCGATGCGATGGGCTTTCAATCTCAAGCGCGCACCGTGGCCTACCACCAACTACTGCGAGTGGCGGTCGCGGCGGAACGTTATCGTTTAAAGACAGAAGCGTACCCGCAAGCGCTGTCCGATCTCGTGCCTGAGTATCTTCCGAGCGAACCCATCGACCCCTTCGATGGGTTGCCTGTCAGGCTAACTTCATCCGAGCACGAACTGCTGACGTACAGCGTTAGCTATAATTTTGCCGACGAATTGGGACTAAACGACGTGTCGGCTGTCCAGCCGGATATGCCCGTGCGAATCCGGGCCGAGAAGGGACAACTGCCTTAGCCGGCAGCCGCCGCCCGTACCGCCGCAATCACTCCCGCCAGCGTGTACTCCTGCGCTTCCGCCGCCGGTTCGTAACCAAGCTCGCGAAGAGTGGCGCTGGTCAGCGGGCTGATGCTGACGAGCTTCGTCCGAGCGAGCGCCGCGCCGAACATCCGCACCAGCGAACGAGCAATTGCAGAACTGGTGACCGTCGTCCACTCGATTTGCCCGGCTGCCAGACGCTCAGCAATTTCTGCCTCCGGCTGCTCGACATCGACGCTCTCATAGGCCACCAGTTGCTCGACGATCCCCCCTGCCCTGGTCAATTCGTCCGCCAGCACTTCCCGCCCCCGGCTGGCGCGGACGAGCAAAAAACGCTTCCCCGCTGCCCCTTCGCGCAGGGCGGCTGCCAGCGCTTCGGCCCGAAACTCCTGCGGCACCAAATCGGCCCGCAAGTGATAGCGGGCCAGTTCTTCGGCCGTGCCCGGCCCGACGGCGGCGATTTTCACATTGCCCAACGCGCGGAGATCGCGACCGACCCCAGGATTCAGCAACTGATCGAGCAAAAACCGCACGCCGTTGCTGCTCGAAAACACGAGCCAATCGAACCGATCCATCAGCTCCAGCATTCGATCCACGCGCGCGGCATCGGCTGCCGGGCGAATCTCGATCGCCGGTTGCAGCAGCACCTCGGCCCCCAGTTCCGCCAGCGGCGCGGCCAGTTCGGCCGCCTGGTGGGCGGGCCTGGTTACCAGCACCCGCTGGCCGAACAGCGGCCGTCGCTGGAACCAGCTCCAGGCGTCGCCGGTGGCCGCAACGTCGCCAATCACAAACACGACCGGTGGCCGCAGCCGAGCCGCTTGGATCGCCGCCGCGACTTCTCCCAGCGTGGTGTCGAGGCGCGTCTGATCGAGCAGGCTCACCCGGCGAACGACGGCGACCGGCGTTGTCGCCGGCTTGCCCGCAGCGACCAGCGCGCTCGACCAGTGCCGGGCAGTCGTCACTCCCATGTAAAAGACGAGCGTACCGGGAAACCGGGCCAGGGCGGCGTAGTCGAGCGAGGAGTCGTCCGGCTCGGCGACCTCCCCCTCCCGACCAGCCTCGCCCTCCCGATCAGCCTCGCCAGCGCAATGTTCCCGCCCGGTGACAAAGGCCACGGCCGAGGCGACATCGCGATGCGTCATGGGGATGCCGGCGTAACTGCCGGCTGCCAGGGCCGCCGTTACTCCGGGCACGATCTCGAATTCGATCCCGTGCCGCACCAGGCAATCGATCTCTTCCGCCGCTCGGCCAAAGACCATCGGGTCGCCGCTCTTGAGACGAACCACGGTGCCAAACTCCTGCGCCAGCGTCACCAGTCGCTCGTTAATTTCGTCCTGCGCGAGAATCCGCGTGCGGCCGTGCTTGCCCAGTGGAATCTTGATGGCAGCGGGCCGGCAATGAGCCAGGATCGCCGGATTCGCCAGGTAATCGTACAGCACGGCATCGGCTCGCCGCAGGATTTCTGCCGCGCGCAGCGTGATCAATCCCGGATCGCCCGGCCCCGCTCCGACCAGATAGACTTTACCTTTCGTCATTTCCCCCAGAATACCTTCATGCCCGACGTTCCGCCTCCTTCGCCGCTGATTACTCCCGACCGGCGGCGGACGCTCCAGCAGCGGTACGAGGCAGCGCTGCGGTTGATGGACGACCCGCGGCCCGATCATCCCCGCATCCACGAACTGCTGGCCGAATGCCTGAGAGCCGATCCGGGGAACATTCTGTACCTGCAAGCGCTGGTTGCCAACCTGCGGCGTTGGGGACCGAAGCCGAAGCGATCGTGGCTGGCCGGTTTGTTTACTCCGGCAAACGCTCGGGCACGCGTAAGTGTATCCAGTACTGGGTACCAAATTCTCGCGGCAGCGCCCGAAACACTGCGCAGAGATCCCAAGAACGCTAACGCGCTGCGCCAACTGGCCGAGGCAGCCGGCGAAGCGGAATTGGATCAGGCAGAACTGTTTTACTGGCATGCAGCGATCGAGCTCGCGCCGCACGACACCGAGAGCCTGCGCGGCTGGGCGCGCGCCCTCACCCGGCAAGGCCGGTTCGACGAAGCCTGCGCCGCGTGGCGAAAGATCGCCGACGTTGCGCCCGACGAGGAATCGGCCCAGGCGCTGGCCGATCTTGCACCTCAGTCCACGGATGCCGAGCGAGCGGCGCTCGCAGTTGTTCCGGACGAAGCGCCTCTGGAAACCGAGGCGGCGATTCGGCTGGCTACGAAATGGCAAGAGCAGGGCGAGTTTGCCGCGGCCGACGAACTGCTGACGCGGGCCCAATCCGCCAGCGGGAGCGATCTTCGCTTGTTCGAGGCGCGAGAAGACTTGCAATTGGCCCGCGCCCGGCATCAACAGGAAATCGCCCGCCGGCGGGCCGCATCGGACGCGCACCCCCGCGCCCAGCGACTGATCGTCAGGCTCGCGGCCGAGGCGAATCGGCTGGAAATTGACATCTATTACTTGCGATCGGAACGGCATCCCGGCGATATGTCGCTACGGCTGGAACTGGCTCGCCGAATGAAGCGGTCGGGCAACTACAGCGGCGCAGTCACCCGACTGGAGGAAGCTCGGCGCGATCCGCAATGGGCCGCTGCCGCGCTGTTGGAACTGGGCGAATGTTGGCAGCACCTGCGGCAATACGCCAAGGCGCTGGACTTCTACCGGCAGGCAATCCGGGCGGGTGAGGCCCCTGCCGAACCGCTTCGGGAGGGCGAGGCTCCTGCCGTGCCGCCACATTCCCGCCTTGTCGCCCCCCTGTACCGGTTGGGCGTTCTGGCAGCGGCGATGAACCTGCCCGCCGAAGCCCGGCCGGCGCTGGCCCGCGTCGTGGCGATCGATCCCGGCTATAAAGACGCCCGCGAGCGGCTGGACAAGTTGCCGTAAACCTGCGATAGTACGCGATTCCCGCGGGCAGGCGGTCCTTTGAGTTGCCGACTTGTCAAACCGCCGAGTGAGAGATTGCAAGCTGTTTCCCCGTTTGACTTTACAGTTAATACCTTAGAAGCGTCATGCCAACCACGAAAAGCGCCAAAAAGCGGCATCGCCAAAGCCTTGAAAAGCGGGCTTCGAACCGCGCTGCCAAATCCACGATCAAGACCCAGATTCGCAAGGTTCGCGAGGCGATCACCGCTGGCGACCATTCCAAGGCCGACGCCGAGTTTCGCTTGGCCGCTAAAAAGCTCGACCGGGCCGGCCTGAAGCGGGTGATTCATCCCAACGCCGCGTCGCGCACCAAGTCGCGTTTGCAGCACCTGATGAAGGCGGCCAAGCAGAAGACGGCTTAGCCGCTCGGCGGCGGCGATAACCCTTCGCCTACCACTCGATCGTTGCGGCATCGAACACCGGGCCATCGACGCACGTTCGCTGATAGTCCCAACTGCCGTCGTCCTGGCGCACTTTGGCCACGCACGTGAAGCAGATGCCGATGCCGCACGCCATCGGCGTTTCGAGCGAAACCTGGCAGGGAATGTTGGCCTGCTGGGCGACGCGGGCAACGGCGTGCATCATCGGCTCGGGGCCGCAGCAGACGATTCGCGCGCGGCCGTGATTTTCGGCCAGTACTAGCTGAAGCAGATCGGTCACCAAGCCGCGATGTCCCTGGCTACCGTCGTCGGTGGCGACTCGCACATTGACGCCCAATGCTTGAAAGTCGTCGATCCCCGCCAGATACGCAGCCGAGCGAGCGCCGTAACAGAAGGTGACTCGCTCGGCGCGCGGCGGGTTCCTGTCAGAATCGCCATAGATTTTCTTGCCGAGCGCTTCCTGGGCGAGCGCAAGAAACGGCGTCTGGCCGATGCCGCCGGCGACCAGGATCAGATGCTCGAAAGACTCCTGACCACGCTCAAAGCCATTGCCCAACGGGCCCCACACTTCGAGTCTCCCGCCCGGCTGCATTTGCCAGAGCCGGCTGGTGAGTTTCCCCTTGATCAGATACACCACATCGACCGCTTCGGCCTGGCCGTCTGCACCGGGAATCGTGTCGTACAAGGCGAGCGGGCGGCCGATCAGAGGGTCGTTGTCGTCGGCCAGGCGGAGCATCAGGAACTGGCCGGGAACGATTCGCCTAGCAATCTGCGGCGCGCGAAAACGGACGCGGTAAGTATCCTTGGCCAAACGGACGTTTTCGACGATCTCGACGGTCTGCTGCACGGCCCGGTCGGCGTAGAACTTGGCATGCAAGGGATTGCTCATCGGCGTCCTTTCCGCTTGCCCCCCGGTTTGCCGAAACTTTTGCCTCCCTGCTTGCCCGCTGCCTTGCCGAACTTACGCCCGGCGGGCGGGCCCGACTTATCGCCACTGGGTTTGCCGCCGGTTGGTTTGCCGAACTTCTTACCGGCTGGCTTGGCGAATTTCTTGCCTGCCGGCTTCGCGAATTTCTTGCCTGCCGGCTTGGCGAATTTCTTCCCCTCGGGTTTGGCGAATCGCTTTTCCCCTCCGCCATCGCCTTCACCCTCGCTCTTGTTGCGAAAGCGGAAATTGCCCCCCACCTTGCCAGCGGGCCCGCGCCCGGCATGAGACGGACCAATGACCTTTTTGCCTCCGCGCTTTTTGCCGAAGCTCTCGCGGGGAAGCTTTTCGACCGGTTCCGCACCCTCGCTAGGCTTTCGCTTTGCCGGCCTGTCGCCGCGGCGCGCCGCCAGCTCGCGGGTGGCTGGCCTCGGCTCGGCAGCCGGTTGGCGAAAGGGCTTTTTGCCGGAACCCTTGGGTTTCGGGCGGAAGGGCTGTTTGCGGCTCGGCTCGGGCCCAGTCGAGTCGGCGGCTTCATCCGGCTCGCCCTCTTCGTAGGCAATCACGTCCCCTCGCTTTTTCCGGGACGAATCGTCCGAAAACGACAGCTCGTCGCTCGCCTCAATCTGGAAGCCTGTTGAGTCGTCATCGTCACGATCCCGGCCGCGGATCGCACCGCCTTCGCCCAGATCGTCCTTGAGCAGGTCGTCGAGCGACAGCGGCTGGGCCATTAAGGCTTGTTGCTGGAGATACGGACTCTCGTCGCGCTGGCTCCCCACCGGCTTGGGGCCTTTCGGACCCGGAGCGCGCTTCGGCTTGCTCTTGAGAGCCTTCCGCTTTTCTTTGGCGAGCAAGAGCAGGGCCTCGATCTCGGCGGGCATCAGCCGGCGCCATGCCCCGACCGGCAAGTCGGACAACTTGACCGATCCGACGGCAATCCGCTTGAGCCGCAGCACCTTGTGGCCGACACGGGCCAGCACGCGGCGCAGCTCGCGATTGCGACCTTCGTTGAGCACCATCACCAGGTCGGTGCTTTGTCCCTGCCGCTTTTTGGTGACGATCGACTGCACGCGGCAGTAGCCATCGCTCAGGTGGACCCCCTTGGTCAGCCGGGCCAGTTCGCTCGGGCCGGGCGCTCCGGCGACGCGCACCAGGTAGGTCTTCTCGACGCCGTAGCGGGGGTGGGTAATCCGATTCGAGAAGTCGCCGTCGTTGGTGACCAGGATCAAGCCTTCGCTGGCCCGATCGAGCCGGCCGACGGCAAAGACCCGCTCTTCGGTCGGCACCAGGTCGATCACGCGCGCGCGGCCGCTGGGGTCGAAATTGGTCGTCACCACTCCCATCGGCTTGTTGATGGCAAAGTAGAGCCGCTTGGGCTGCCGCAGGGCCTCGCCATCGACGCGGATCTCTTGCCGCAGCGGATCGACGCGGGTTCCCAACTCGGAAACAACTTTGCGGTCGATCTCGACCCGCCCCTCGCGAATCAGCTCTTCGCAATCGCGCCGGCTGCCGACGCCCGAGGCGGCCAAAACCTTTTGCAGGCGGTCGCCGAGGCCGTTGTCGCCGGGGCCGTTGTCGCCGCCCGACGCATCCTCGCGGTCGGCGGAGGTCTTGCCGGGAGGGCGGGAGGTGTGCTTGCGACGCTTATGTTGAGCCATGTTTTCGGGGTTGCGGCAGGATCGAGCTAATCGGCACATCTTACCGCCGAACGGACTTGCGGCGTATTGGGCGTCGGGTTGAACCGCCTGTAACGAAACGAATTGTTGCACCGCCTGTGCTGGCCGGGACGATATTCCGGGTGTCCCGACGCTGCCCGGCATCCTTTTCAAGCAAAGCGGCGCGGGTCGGGCAAACTTTCCGGCCCGCGGCAAATCTACCTATACCTTCTTCCGGCCTGCCGAAGCTCGACTGCCCCGCGCGCGATCGACATTTGCGCGGGCAATCGCAGCGGATGCAATTGGAGCCCAAGCTCATGGCACATGGCGTTTCTCGTCGTCAATTTGGTCTGGGAGCTCTTGCACTGGGTGGCTCGCTGCTCGCGGGCCGGGCCGGCGCCAACAGCAAGCCAATGCCGGCCGTGGTTCCCGGCACGGGCATTCCGGTCGCCCGGACGGGCGACGACTTTGAAGCCGACGACTGGACCTACTATCCCCAGCATCCCAAAAGCAGTTGGAACATCGACGAGGAAATGCGGGTGCCGGGGGGCATCTCGCAGAACCGCCAGTGGGTCGAGGCCGCCAAGCGGGGCCAGCCCGACGTGGTCCGCCGCGTGCCGACTCCGCCGGGCGGAATCGAAGGAAGCAAGGGAGCGATGGTGATCCAGTCGCTCTATTCGGGCATTCCCGGCACGCTAACCCATCAGCAGCAACAAGACGACCTGCTTTCCAATAGCGAGCAACTCGGCGGGCGAGCTATTCCGGTTACCTGGTCGCCCAACTGCGTCTGCCGCGTCTTCATCGTTCCGCCGAAAAACTGGGAAGAGCGCAACGGGGCGTCGTTCGGCTACCGGATCGGGCTGGTCGGCTGGGGAAAGGAAAACAACGAAGAGTATTGGCCCGGGATGTTCTTTCACATGGAACGGGGGCTGAAAGACAACGAGCGGACCTATTCGGTTCGCGCCTGGGTGCGGGCCGACGGCCACGGTCGCGACATGCCGTCGCTCACGTTCCAGCCGGAAACCTGGATGACGATGGGGATGTCGTGTACGCCCGACGGAGCGTGCCACTTTTTCGTCAAGGCGGGAATTGAAGACCTGGAAGCGAAAGACTGCGTTGGCAGCTACTGGCCCTACAACTACCGGGCCCACTCGTTCCAGTGCTGCTTCTTCAACGTCATCAACATGGACGACGGGCGGAGCATCTCGACCCCGTGGATCATCGACGACGCGATGCTGTATTGTGCCACCGCTCCCCAGGCCCAGGTTCGCGGGCCACGCCCCGGCACGACGACCGCCGCCGTGCCACCAGCCGAGCAGTCGCAGCGGCGGCAGCAATAGAGTTGCCGCGCGATTCCTCATCGACCTACGAGCTGTTGTATCCGGTGTGACATCAATAGACTTCGTCGTGGGTTCCGACCGATTGAAGCAGGATCGCTTCCGCACCCGAGTGCTGCACGAAGTCGAAGACGATCCGCAGATCGTACCCCGCGCTGGCCGACCAGGATCCCGCCAATTCCCCATGTAGTTTGTGCGTCTTGAGTAGCGGGTGAAACGCGTCGTCAGCCAACCGTGCCAAGGACGCTCGCAAGACTTCGGCTGCCTGGGGCTGTTTCTTCACGAGTCGCTTCGCGGCTCGAACGAAGGCAGCCGATTGCAGGAGCTGACGTTTCACGACAGGATTTCTCGCAACAATTCATCCGGGGTCGCCGGCCGGCAGACGCCGGCTTGCAGTTCCTCGCGGGCGGCCTGCACATCCGCCACGATTTGCCGGCGACGCTCTTCGGTCAGCCGGTGCTGGACGATCGAAACCAGCGTCTCTTGCTCATCGGGCGTCAAGCGTCCAACGGCATCGACCACTTCTGCGAACGGCGCGCTGGCTAGCGACATGCGATTTTGCTCCCGAAAATAGAAATCCACCTTACCAATTCTACACCACCCAGAGCGGCAGCACTGCTATCGACCCACGCGAAACGGCGCCAGATCGACCTCCGGCGGCTCGCCTCGCATCAATTGGCTCATAACGACGGCGGTCGCCGGCGACAGGTAAATTCCGCTGCGGAAGTGGCCCGCGGCGACAAATGCGTTGGCCAGCCCCGGTAGCGGGCCGAGGTACGGAAAGCCGTCGAACGAGCCGGGACGCAGCCCGGCCCACGATTGTTCGACCGGCGCGGCGGCCAAGGCGGGCACGAGCAGACGGGCCCAGGCGGTCAGCTCGGTAATTGCCTGCTCGGTCGTCCGCTTGTCGAAACCGACTTCTTCTTCCGTCGCGCCGGCCAAGACGCGGCCGTCGTCGCGCGGCACGATGTAGCGCGAGCCTTCGTTGAGGATGTGCGCGATGGCCTTCCGGGCGCAACGGAACATCACCATCTGTCCCCGAATCGGCAAAATTCCGGCGGCAATTCCCAGCCGGACGAGAAGCTGGCCGGTCCAGGCCCCCGCGGTAAAGCAAACCTGCCGGGCTCGCAGCGGACCAGCGTCGGTTGTGATGGCGGCAATCTGGCCCGCCTCGATCGTGGCATCGATCGCGGTCACGTTGGGCGCGATCGTCACCCCCAGTTTCTCGCCAGCGGCAACGAGCGCCCGAACGTGCCGCGGATTGCGAAGCTGTGCCTCATCGGGCAACAGAAAACAGGGACCGCGAAAGACCGGCGACTTCTCGACGGAAAGTCTCAAGCCAGGCTCGATGCGTGTCAAGTCTGCCCTCTCCAGGCGCTCGACCGCGATGCCCAGCGATTGCTGTTCGGCGGCCCAGGCCGCCAGGGCGGCTGCCTCGCCGGCAGTTCGAGCCAGGTAGATTCCGCCGCAGCGGCGGTAGCCCGTGTCGATGCCGGTCAGCGATTGCAGCCGTGGGGCCCACTCGTCATGCAGCCGGCTGGAAAGGCCGCACAGATGATCGTAGGGATGCAGTGCCGGGCGAAGGAGGTTGGCCGGGGGCAAGATTCCGGCCCCGGCCCAACTCGCCTCGCGTCCGGGCTGGCCCCGGTCGATGACCCGCACCGAGCGGCCGTGCTGGGCCAGATCCCAGGCCAGCGAGAGCCCGATGACGCCGCCGCCAATAATCAAAACGTCGTGCATCGTTTGCAATCCCTAACTCAATCTCCTGCTTTCTACGTCTGCCGCGGGGAATACGCGGCAATTTCAGGAACTTTTACTAGGCCCGCCGGCCGCTGACCGATCGCAAGGCGTGCCGCAGGTTCACCAGGGAACCCTCGAGAGGGGAGTGAGAAAGTCGCGCGGACAAGGCGTGCAAATCGGCCTCGTCATCCACATCGTACCACGTTGGGAGTTCGTGCCAGATGACGCCCGCCTGTTGCAAGCGGGCGATGGTTTGCGGCCAGAGGGCGGGCGTGCTCCAAGCCATCTGGTCAAAGATGGGGGGCAGACGACGGGCAACGCCAACTAAGTAGTAGCCCCCGTCGGAAGTGGGCCCGAGAACGACGTCGCACGTTCGCAGGGCGTCTAGCGCTTCGAGGACGTAAGCAGTCGGCAAGTCAGGCGCATCCGAGCCGATCAGCACCACCCGCTCAGCCTGGCCGAGGGACGACTCGAAGTAGCTTTGCATCCGCGCGCCCAAGTCGCCCGCGGCCTGGAGAATCACCCCCCAGTGTGACTTGGCAATCGAGCGGAAGGCGCTGACGGCCTCTGGGGGACTAAACGCGATGACCCGTCGCTGGGCGACCCCGGAAAATCGTTCGACGAGGGTCGCGACAAACAGGGCATAGACGATCGCCGCCCGCGACTCGCCCAGCGTGGCGGCCAGCCTGGTTTTTACCTTTCCCGGCGCCCAATGCTTCGCGAACATGCCCAGCAAGGTGGAATCGGGGTCGGGGGGCAATCCAAAGTCATTCACGGGCTGTTTTGCTAGTTGCGCTCGACCAGAATGCGTTTCAGCAACACCTCGTTGACGCTCCCGCGAAAACGCTCTTTGCCGTCGATCACCACGACGGGGACGCATTCGTTGTATCGCTCGCGGAGCCGTGGATCGGCGTCGATATCGACCGAATCGGGCGCGAGTCCGTGCCGCTCGAGCAGGGCTCGCGCGTCGTCGCACAGGTGGCAGCCCGCGCGCGTGTAAAGTATGACGGAAGGCGCCGGCACGAAAATGTCCTTCGCAAAAAGTCGTCGGGCTATGCAGCCCACACCGAATTGTCGGGCCAAGCTTCGCCGCGGGCAAGGATTCGCTGGCGAAACCGTGGGGAATGGAGCTTGATTTACCGCAAAGACTGGTAAAAATAAAGGGGATCTGCTTTACTGGCGATTGGCTCAGGTGTAATCTTTTTACGGTGGATTGCCTGACTTTTCGCGTGCCTTAGTCCAGGTGATTCGGTCGTTCCGAGTGATTCGTTCCACGCAGGATTCGAGCGGCGCGGCGACTGCAAGCGTCCCCCTCGCGACATGGCAAAACTGAGCGTTGACAGCTTTCTGGAGTACGTCGAGCGCAGCTCGCTCGTTGAGGCGGACGCGCTGCAAAAACAGCTCGCCTTGCTGCGCGAAAAGCATGGGGGCGAATTGCCCGACAACGCCGAAACGGTCGCCGCCCACCTGGTCGATGCCAAGTTGCTGACCAGTTGGCACGTCGAAAAGCTGATGGATCGCAAGCACCGCGGCTACTTCCTGGGGAAGTACAAGCTGCTGCGGCACATCGGCAGCGGCGGCATGAGCAGCGTCTATCTGGCCGAGCACATGCTGATGCACCGGCAGCGGGCGATCAAGGTGTTGCCGAAGTGCAAGGTACACGACTCCAGTTACCTCGACCGCTTCCATCGCGAGGCGCAAGCCACCGCCACCCTCGACCATCCCAACATCGTCCGGGCCTACGACCTGGATAACGACGGCGACACCCACTACATCGTGATGGAGTTCATCGAGGGGAAGGATCTGAACACCGTCATCAAGCAGGAAGGTCCGCTGTCGCTCGAGCTCGCTTGCAACTACCTGGCCCAGGCGGCCGAAGGTTTGCAGCACGCCCACGACGTGAGCCTGATCCACCGCGACGTGAAGCCCGCCAACCTGCTGGTCGATCCCAAGGGGATCGTCAAAATTTTGGACCTGGGACTGGCCTTGTTTTCCGATAGCGAAGAAGCCTCGCTGACCGTGGCCCACAACGAAAACGTGCTCGGCACGGCCGACTATCTGGCCCCGGAACAGGCCGTCAACAGCCACCGGGTCGATCACCGGGTGGACGTGTACGGCCTGGGATGCACGCTCTATTTTCTGTTGACCGGCCACCCGCCGTTTCCCGAGGGGTCGCTCGCCCAGCGAATTGCCAAACACCAGAGCCAAATGCCCGAGGACATCCGCAAGGACCGCCCCGACTGCCCCCGCGATCTGACCGACATCTGCGTCAAAATGATGCAAAAGCGGCCGGAAAAGCGGTACGCCCACATGCGCGACGTGGCGGAAGCCCTGATCGGCTGGCTGCACAATCACGGTTACAACTTTGAACCCGGCGGCAGCGAAGCCGCCCAAAAGGCCTCGATTCTGACCGCCGGAGCGACGATCGGCGGCCGCGGCGCCGCGTCGTCCGCCGGCGGATCGCGCCGCTTGCCGAGCGACTCCAGCCGCAAATCGAGCGGTGGGTCGGGGCGGCGGGTGGTTCCCAATCGCAACGACGACACGGTTTACGACAAACTGCGGGCCGAGACCAAAAAAGGGATCGATTCGCCGGCCGGTAAATCGTCGGGCGGCAAATCGAGCCCAGATAAGTCGAGCCCAGATAAGTCGAGCCCAGGCAAGTCGAGCCCAGATAAGACGAGCCCAGATAA
>JBBDYF010000205.1:0-17781 GCA_040901775.1 Pirellulaceae bacterium
TCAAGAACCCCACTTTGAGCCGCGGCTCAATTGCATTTCAGATTTCAGACCGCCCCCTCGCGTGCGCTGAGAGCCTTCACTACTGAAATGGGAAAACCATAGCGGGCAAACTAACCTGACCGAGGGCGAGGCTCCTGCCGAGCCGTAGCAGCGAGGCGGGGGCCTCGGGATAGTTCCGCCCCAGGGCGGACCCTGCGGACGGAGCGGGATTGCTTCGCTTGCCCTTCAGGCTTGTGTGGTGCTGCCGAAAACTACTTCGCCTGGATGTCGTAGCACCAGAGCGAGCCCCGGTCGCGGACGTACAGTTTGCCCCCCGCGATCACCGGATAGGCCCAGGCCTTCGAGCGGCCCCGGTCGGGGGCGTCCGGCGGCGTAAAGCGACCTTTCTCGCGATACGCCTCGGGACTCGCCTCGACCAGGGCGACACGGCCATCCTCGCCGTGCAGGTAGAGCAGCCCCTCGGCAGCGCAGAGCGAGGCCGCCCCGATCCCCCGCTCGCTCCACTTGATCTTGCCGGTGGCAAACTCGATGCACAACAGCGCCTGGCTGTTGGTGCCATAGAGATGCCCATCGATCAGCACCGAACCGCCGATGGCGGTCGGCAGGCCGGTGGTGAAATAGACCTCTTCGGCCAAGACCTTGTCTGCCTCCGCCTTCAGCTCGACCAGGCCGCCGCCGCTGCGCCCCGCGCCGCTATAAATGAACGCCTCGCGGGCGACGGGGGTGGGAATGTTCGCGGGGCTTCCCTGGGCGGTGCGGTCGTATCGCCAGAGGAACTTGCCGCTCTTGGCATCGACCCCGACCAACCCCTTGCCGAGAAACTGGACGTACTGCTTCGCGCCCCCCGCTTCGACGGTAATGATCGACGCGTAGGCCGCTTCGTCCCCTCCCGGCACGGCCGACTTCCACACGGTCTCGCCCGTCTGCTTATTGAGCGCCACAATCGTCGCCTCCTTGCCCCCCGGCGTGCAGACGACCAGGTCGCCATCGACCAGCGGCGATTCGGCATAGGCCCATTTGCCCGGCTGGCCGTCGAAATCGCTCCGCAAGTTCTTCTGCCAGACGGCTTTGCCCGTCGCTGTTTCCAAGCAGGCCAGGTCGCCATCGGACCCCAAGGCGTAGAGCCGCTCGCCATCGACCGTGGGGGTGCCGCGCGAGCCGGGATATTGCGGCCCGTCGTTTGGCCCCACCTTGCCGATCCGGGTGCGCCACGCCTCTTTGCCGTCGGCGGTGGCCAGGGCCTGAACGTATTCGTTGTCCATCCCCTCGTTGCTGATCAGATAGATCCGCTCTCCAACGACGGCTGGAGTGGAGTAGCCGTCGCCGATCTCTTTCACCTGCCAGACCAGCGGCGGCCCTTCCTTCGGCCACTCCTTGAGCAGGCCGGTCTCGGTGGAAATGCCGTTCCGCTCGGGCCCGCGCCACTGCGGCCAGTCGGCTGCCGCCGCCAGCGAACAACCCGCCAGACCCACGCCGACGATCATCCAGCGCCACGCATTCATCGCACACCTCCGAAAATAGGGCTCGACCCAGCGACCTTCGATTCGACGCATTGCCCCCAGCGATCCTCCCCAGCGGACATGCAGCCTAACACACGCCAGCGGCGCGGGGCGAGAGCCGTGGTTGTTTGTCTTGCGTCGTGACCCGCGCGGCCAGGTCCTCAGGATCCTCCTCAGCAGCGCAGCGGCTGGTCTGGCCTTGGTCCCCCGGCCACTTCTCGATTAGGCTGGCCTTTTACCGCTCCCGATCCGCAATCTGCACACGCCCGATGAAACGCCTGCTCTTTCTCTGTACCGGCAACTATTACCGCAGCCGCTTTGCCGAGATTCTGTTCAATCGCCAAGCGATCGAGCGGGGCCTGGCGTGGCGGGCCGATTCGCGGGGGCTCAATCCCGATCCGCGGAATCCGGGGCCCATTTCGGTGCATGCGCTGGCGGCGCTCGAAAAGCTGGCGATCTCGACCGAAGCCTGCCAGCGCTTGCCGCTGCCCGCGACCAGTGAAGATTTTCAAGTGGCCGATTACATCGTGGCGGTCAAGCACGCCGAGCATCATCCGCTGATCTCGACCCGCTTTGGCAACTGGCTCGACCGGGTCGAGTTCTGGCACGTTCACGACATCGACTGCGCGACCCCCGACGTCGCCCTTCCGCATCTGCAAGCCGAGGTGCTGGCGCTGGTAGAGCGGTTGGCAGCACCGACTTACGCCGGAGGCCAATAGGTCTGCACTCCGTTCCAGGGTTCCCCCCCTGGGACGAAACTTTCCCGAGAGTTCTTCCTCGCTGTGCATTGCAGGCAACGGCTATAATGACGGCATGATGAAGTCGTGGCCCGACGAATTGCCGATTTGGTCTGACCCAGAGCGTCTGGGCGGATCGCCTTGTTTTCTCGACACCCGCGTGCCGGTCGAGGCGCTCTTCGCGAATCTGGAAGACGGTCTCAGCCTGGACGAGTTTCTGGAAGCGTTCGACGGCGTGCGGCGGGAGCATGCCCTGGCCGTGCTCGAATACGCCCGCCAGTTGTTCTCCGGTCAGGCAGCATGAGGGGCGAGATAATAGCGCCAGCAAGTGCCAATTTGGAACCAATCGCCTGACAGACCTTGCCTATGGGACTATAGTGGGGAATTCCACTCCTTTGGCCCCCTCGAATCGATGACATGGCGGAACATGTTTGGTACTACGTTGCCGACACAATGCTCGGAAGCACCGAGCATATCGGTCCAATTTCTGAGACTGATTTTTCGGATCGGCTGCGATTAGGAAAGATCAAGCTCGATACGCTGGTCACCAGTCCCTCTCGATTAAAGGGGGCATGGTATCGCGTGGACCAGGTGCCGGGGTTGCGGGCAATTTTCGAGCAAGGCGACGGTGAGCGACAGGCTGAGAAGAAGAGAGAGGCCGAAAAGCGAGCGGCACAGCAACTAATCGTTTCGGAGGCTAGGGCGTCGGAGCGCAGGGCGAGCGACGCTGCCAATGCACAGTATGCCCAGCAGGTGGCGCAAATCTCTGACTGCGCCGATCGGGGGCTAGTCGTGTCGATTCGTGAACGAGTGCAGGGCATTCTGACCTCGACGGAACTTGTCGAGTATATTGCGGTTCAACGTAAGCCGATTGTAAACATCTCTCCTGACGCCATCGTGGTGACAAATCGTCGCCTCATCTTTTACCGGCCTAAGCTTCTGGGGCGATTTGAATTCCAGGATTATCAGTGGATCGACTTACATAATGCGCATCTGAAACAGAACCTGCTCGGGGCAGTGTTTTGGGCCCAGCATACGAGTGGGCACATCGTTTCAATGGATTACCTTTCCAAGTCGAGCGCGCAGGCGCTGTATCGCATTGCCCAAGAACGGGAAGAACAAGCAAGAATCTGGCGACATCGGTTGCAGATTGAAACCGCCAAAGCGGGTGCCGCGCAGGTGAATGTTCAAACCAACGTTGAGGCGGCGAGAATGCCGTCGCCACCCGCCGCGGTCGAGCAAGTGGACGTCGTGAAACGCCTCGAAACGCTGAAGATGATGGCCGATAAGGGGCTCATTACTTCGGCGGATTTTGACGCGCGCAAGCAAGCAATTCTGTCAGAGATATAACCATCCTCTCCGTCCCTGGGTTCCTCCCCTGGAAAGAAACTGCCCGATGGGCTCGTGCGTTGAAACTGGGACGCCAGCCATTTAGTGGCAACATGCGATACCCTCCCGACAATACCGCCAGCCTGGCGCAAGCACTGTGGTCCTGCGAAGCGCTGGAACTCGAACCGGCAGAGTTCCAGGCAAGGTTTGATGTCCTCTACGCGACGGCCGAAGGCCCGGCAACGTTGTGGCAACTTGGCGGCGCAGCGAACGACTACCTGCGTCGTCGCCCGGACTCGATTGCGGTCCCTCCGGTGTTGGCCCCGATGCTGCTCGCTTCAGCAATGGTGGATGGCAGGATCATTGGGCTCAAGTTGCTCAACCGCTGTTCGTCGAACTTGGAAACGATCTGTTCGTCGATTTGTCACGCGCTGGAGAGCAAACATGAAGGGGAGTTGTACGGAGGCTTGTGCGAGCTTTACAACCTGCTTCGTCGGCTGCCACCATCCACGTCGCTGCCCGTCGAGGCTTTTGTGCCGCTACTTTTCCGGTTGAGATCTTCCAGCAATCCGTACGTTCGAGAGTCCGCGGAAATGTATCAAGACTGGCTGGGAGAGTTCGGAGCCGCTCGTGGGGACTGAATTTCCTCTCCATCTCGGGCGATTTTTTCTCGGTCCAGAGCGAACCATAGGGGACAACGCAGACCGGGACCAGGTTTGGTCCCGGCTAAGAGCGGATTGCTTTCCTCACGTCCCCTGCCGCCCAAAGGCGACCACGCCCAGCGGCGGGACGGTGATGTTCAAGAGGTACGGCCGACCGTGGCAGGGGATCGGGGCGGCCGACACCCCACCCAGGTTTCCTTGCCCGCTGCCACCATACAGCGGCGCGTCGCTGTTGAGCAGCTCTTGCCAGTGCCCGCCGCGCGGCACGCCAACGCGGTAATTGTGCCTCGTGAGCGGCGTGAAGTTAAACACGAACAAAATGTCGCCATCGGGCGAACGCCCCTTGCGCAAGAAGCTCAGCACGCTCGCCTCCGAATCGTTGCAGTCGATCCACTCAAACCCGGCTGGCTCGCAGTCGAGCTCGTGCAGCGCCGGCTGGCCGCGGTAGATCGTGTTCAAATCGCGCAGCCAGCGCTGCAAGCCCTTGTGTGCCGGCTGGTCGAGCAAGTGCCAGTCGAGGGCGGCGTCATGATCCCATTCGTTCCAGGCCCCAATCTCGCCCCCCATGAACAGCAGCTTCTTGCCGGGCTGGGCAAACTGGTAGCCCAACAGCAGCCGGAGGTTGGCGAACTTTTGCCATTCGTCGCCCGGCATTTTGCGGAGCAGCGAGCCTTTGCCGTACACCACCTCGTCGTGCGACAGGGGGAGCAGAAAGTTTTCGGTAAAGGCATAGACCGTGCGGAAGGTCAGCTTGCCGTGGTGATACTTGCGATGGATCGGATCGTGGGCAAAATATTCGAGCGTATCGTGCATCCAGCCCATGTCCCACTTCAGGCCAAACCCCAGCCCCCCCAGATACGTCGGCCGCGAAACCATCGGCCAGGCGGTCGATTCCTCGGCCAACGTCATCGCGTCGGGATATTCGGCATAAACCCGCTCGTTGAAGCGCTTGAGAAACGAGATCGCCTCCAGGTTTTCGCGGCCGCCGAACTGGTTGGGGGTCCACTCGCCCGTTTTACGCGAGTAGTCGAGATAGATCATCGCGGCCACCGCATCGACCCGCAGCCCGTCGATGTGGTATTTGTCGAACCAGAAGAGGGCGTTGCTCATCAAAAAGCTGCACACTTCGGGGCGGCCGAAGTTGAAGACGAAAGTCCCCCAGTCTTCATGCACCCCCTGCTTGGGATCGGCATGTTCGTAGAGGTGGGTGCCGTCGAAGTAGCCTAGGCCGTGCTCGTCGCGCGGGTAGTGGGCGGGAACCCAGTCCAGAATGACGCCAATTCCCCGCTGGTGCAGCGTATCGACCAGGTACATGAAATCGTGCGGGGTGCCGAACCGGCTGGTCGGGGCAAAATAGCCGACGGTCTGGTAACCCCACGAGCCGTCGAACGGGTGCTCCGAGATGGGCAGGAACTCGACGTGCGTGAAGCCCATCTCTTGCACGTAGTCGGCCAGCAGCGGGGCGAGCTCGCGATAACTGAGCCAGCGGTTGTTTTCGTCCAGGGCGCGGCGCCACGAGCCGAGATGGACCTCGTAGATCGAGATCGGCGCGCCGAGCGACTGGATTCCGCCGCGGTGGGCGAGCCACTCGCGGTCGTTCCAGGCATAGCCCGCCAGATCCCACACCTTCGAGGCGGTTTGGGGGCGAATCTCGGCCGCGAAGGCAAATGGATCGGCCTTATCGACCTGATAGCCGCTTTGCCGCGAGCGGAGGGCGTATTTATAAACCGTTCCCAGGCCGACCTCGGGAACGAAGCCTTCCCAAATGCCCGACGCGCCGGCCGGGCGCAAAGGGTGCCGGCTCGCCTGCCACTGGTTGAAGTCGCCGATGACCGAGACCCGATCGGCATTGGGCGCCCAAACGGCAAACCGCGTTCCGGCCACTCCGTTTTGCTCGGCCAGGTGCGCGCCGAGCTTTTCGTAAGCGCGGGCATGGCTCCCCTCGGCCCACAGGTGCGTGTCGAAATCGGTCAAGGTGGCGGTGGTCATGGTTTCAGATTTTAGATTGCTGATTTCAGATTTCAGATTGGTCTGGTTGCAAATCATTTTCGAGCAACTGCCAAACGCCGCCCAGCGGAATGCGCACCCAGTCGGGCCGGTTGTTCAATTCATAGGCTAATTCATAAAGCGCCTTGCCAAGCACGAAGCGGTCGAGCAGCCCGGTAAATTCGGGCGGATGTTGCGGGATAAAGTTCGCCTCGTCGGCCCGCGTCTGGTAGGACTGCAAGAACGCAGCGCCGACCCATTGCTGCCACAACTCGGCCCAGGGGGCGAGCTTGTCCAAGTCGCCGGGGCGGTCTTGGGTATAGGCGAACAAGCCGGCATAGGCCGCATAATGATACGAACGGAGCATCCCCGCCACGTCGCGCAGGGGCGAGAACTTGGCCCGCCGTTGGTCCACGCTGCGCGTCGGCTCCCCCTCGAAATCGAGCAGGATATAGTCGCTTTCCGACCACAGCACCTGCCCCAGGTGGTAGTCGCCATGAATGCGGGTCTTCACCGCTTGCGGCGGCGCAGCGCTCGCCAGCAGCCGCTCGACCGCCTGCGCACCCGACTCGATCAGTCGCCGGGCCTGGTCGGCCAGTGGCGGCGGCAGGCGATCGAGGTTTGCCGCCAGCGCGGCAAAGGCGAGCGCGGCCTGATGGCGGGCCTCGTCGGCCGAGGCGGCCATGTCGCGCGCGGTGAGCGGCTCGGGTGTGAAATCGGCATTGTCTTGCTCGCTTGCCAAGGCGAGATGCATTTCGGCCGTGCGGCGGCCGAGCATCGTCGCCGCGTGCAGGTAGCTGCCGATCGTCTCGAGCGCCGCGGGAGGAGGCGCCAAGCCGGCCAGCTCGGCCAGCGGTCGCGGATCGGGCGGAACCGGGTCGGGGCCGCGCATCCGTCCCCAGGCGCGCTCGTAATAGCGGCTCAGTTCGTGCAGGGCGTGCTGCCAGCCGTCGCCCTGGTTGGCGACCAGCCCCTGCAAGATGCCCAGGCTGAACGCTTCGCCGCTGTTGGCCGCGGTGTATTCGATCGTTCCGGCGACCGGCGGAATGCGATCGAAATGGGCCTGGTCGGTCAGGAATTGTCCCACCTCGACATCGGGATTCACGCCCGCCGCCAGCCGGCGAAAGACTTTTAATAGCAGCCGGCGGCCGAACAATACGATCGAATTGCTCGAAGTCGCCGCGCCGCGCACCACGGGCAAGGGATCGCTCGTCCGCCCGCGAACGCGCGGGTAGGCCCCGGTCGGCAGAAAGCGAATTTCGCCCGCACCGGTCGCCAGCGACTGGCCGCTGCCGATCGCGGACAAGAGCGCCGCGCAGATTTCGTCGCTGGCCAAGGCGTCGACCAGCAGGGCCTCGCCGCCGGGGCCTGCCAGCCGGGCGAGCACCCAGGGACGTTGAAATTCTTCGAGCCGGGCCGCTTCCCCCCGCTGGGCAATGGCCAGCGGAAGAAAGTACAAGTCGTGCGCTCCGCCGGCGAGCGTCACCCGAACGAGTGCCAGCCAGGCCGGGTGGAAATCGTCGCCGAAACGGCCCCAATCGACCAGTTCGATCGCCTCGATTTGCCGCGCCTTGCCGCCGAACCAGCGCTGCGAGCGCAAGAACCCAGGCAGGACGTTTCGCTCGAGGGCTTGGCGCGCATCGCGTCCATCGCCCGCAAACAGTTCCGCGAACTCTCCGGCCAGCGCCACGACCGGCAGCTCTTTGACCGCTTCGGTCTCGACCGGCGCGCGGCGGGTAAAGGCCGGCTCGGCGGTGGTTTGCAGCTCGAACCAATAGAACCCGTGCGGGCCGAGCGTGATGAGATACGGCGCCGCGCCGATCCGCGGAAACGGCGTGCGGCCGAACATCTCGACCGGAATCAGCCCGCTGAACTCGGCCAGGTTCAGCTCGACCGGCTGGCTGGCCCGCGAGAGGTTTGCCACCACCAAGATCGCCTGTTCTCCGCCATCGGCCGTTTGCTGCCTGCGGACGAAGGCGACGACCCGCCGGTTGGCCGGCTCGAGCGGATGCAAGCTGCCGCGGGCGAGGCAGGCGCTTCGCCGGCGCACGGCGATCAGCCGCCGCATCCAGTGCAACAGCGACGAAGAATCGCGCTCTTGGGCCGCCACGTTGACCGCCGGGTAGCCGAACAGCGGGTCCATCACCGGGGGGGAAACGAGGCGGGCGAAGTCGGCGGTGGAGAAGCCGGCGTTCCGATCGGCCGACCATTGCATCGGCGTGCGCACGCTTTGCCGCCCGCCCAGGAAGACATTGTCTCCCATGCCAATCTCGTCGCCGTAGTAAATGAGCGGCGCGCCGGGCAAAGCAAAGAGCAAGCCAAACAACAGCTCGATGCGCCGCCGGCTGTTCTCGGCCAGCGGCGCGAGGCGGCGCAGAATGCCGGCGTGCCGCCGCATGGCCGGGTCGGCGGCGTACTCGCGGAACAGGTAGTCGCGTTCTTCGTCGGTCGCCAGGGTGAGCGTCAGCTCGTCGTGGTTGCGAAGCAGCGTGACCCACTGGCAGCCGGCGGGTGGAACCGGCGTTTGCCGCAGCATATCGACCAGCGGCTGGCGGTCTTCCTGGCGCACGGCCAGGAACAGCCGCTGGGCCAGCGGCAAGTTGGGGACGAGCTGGCACTCGTCCCCCGCGCCAAAATAGCCGTGCGCGTCGGCCGGCCAGGCGTTCAGCCCCGCTTGCAGCATGAGGTCGGGATATTCGCCCGTCAGTTGCTGCCGAAACCGCCGCAAAATCGCGTGCGTTTCGGGCAGATGCTCGCACGCCGTCTGGTCCTGCTTGACCAGATACGACGCCCCGTTCAGGCAGAGTCCGTCGATCCCCAGATCGGCCCAGAACCGGAGGACCTTGAGCACTTCGTCCTGCACCCGCGGCTGGCCAAAGTTCAAATCGGGCTGGTGCTCGAAAAAGCGGTGCCAGTAAAAGGCCTGGGCCTGGGCATCCCAGCTCCAGTTCGTCCGCTTGACGTCGGAGAACAGAACTTCGGCCTCGCGAAAGCGGTCGGGCGTCGGGTTCCAGAGATAAAAGTCGCGCAAGGGAGAGCCGACCGGCGCCTGCCGCGCCGCCTGGAACCAGGGATGCTGGTCCGACGTGTGATTGACGACCATCTCTGCGGCGACGCGCAATCCGCGCTCGTGCGCCGCGTGCAGGAACTGCCGAAAGCCCTCGATCCCGCCGAGCTGGGGCTGCACGCCCCGATAGTCGGCCACGTCGTAGCCGTCGTCCCGCAGCGGCGAAGGGAAGAACGGCAACAGCCAGATGCAGGTCGCCCCCAAATCCTGAATGTAGTCGAGCTTTTGCGTCAGCCCGGCGAAGTCGCCTATGCCGTCGCCATCTGCACAGAAGAACGTGCGAACCGAAACCTCGTAAAACACCGCCTCCTCAAACCAGCGACTGCTGGCTGGTTTGGTTGCTTCGTGGATAGCCCGGCCTTGTATCACGCTCTTCTTTGCTCCCACAACTGTCTACTGACCACTGGCCTCCGACCTCACATGAAGTAATCAAAATCTTGCTCGGTGCGGGCCTTCTTTCGCAGCCGCAACACATGCGCCGTGGCGTTTTGCGGATCGAGCGAAATGTAGTTGGCCGAGCCTTGCCACAAAAAATGGGCCCCGGTCAGCAGGTCTTGCACCTGGTAGGTATCGCCCGGCGTCAGGCCAAACTCGGCGAGCGGCACATGGACGTAGCCCGACTGCATGTGATACGGATCGACGTTGACCACCACCAGAATGATGTTCGCCAGGTCCGCAGTCGTTTTGCTGTAGAACAGCAGTTGGTCGTTGTCGGCCAGGTGAAAACGGAGGCGATGATCGTGCTGCAATGCGGGGTTTTCGCGCCGGGCCTGGTTGACCCTCGCGATGAACTCGCAAAAGACGTTTGGCCGCGACCAGTCCCAGTGCCGCAACTGAAACTTCTCGCTGTCGATGTATTCTTCGCTGCCGGGGCGGGGCGTCGCTTCAAAGTTCTCGTAGGGCGGGCCGTAGATTCCGTAGGTCGCCCCTAGCGTGGCCGCCAGGATCAGCCGCATTTGAAACGCGGCGGGGCCGCCGTGCTGCAAAAACTCGGGCAAAATGTCGGGCGTGTTGGCGAACAAATTGGGCCGCAGGTAGTGGCGGACGTCGGTCTGGGTCAGCTCGGTGAAATACTCGGTCAGATCCCACTTGGTGTTTCGCCAAGTGAAGTAGGTGTACGACTGGCTGAAGCCCGACTTCGCCAGAAACTTCATTACCTTGGGGCGAGTGAATGCCTCAGACAAAAAGATCGCGTCGGGATAGCGCTCTTGAACGCCGGCGATCAGCCATTGCCAGAAGCGGAACGGCTTGGTGTGCGGGTTATCAACCCGGAATATTCGCACGCCCTGCTCGGCCCAGTACAACACAACGCTCAGCAGTTCTTGCCACAGGCATTGCCAGTCGGCACATTCGAAATCGAGCGGGTAGATGTCTTGATACTTTTTGGGCGGGTTCTCGGCATAGCGGATCGAGCCGTCGGGCCGGCGGCGGAACCACTCGGGATGCTCGCGGACGTAAGGATGATCGGGCGAGCATTGAAAGGCGATGTCCAAGGCTATCTCCAGGCCGTGCGTCTTCGTGGCCGAGAGGAGCTTGTGAAAGTCGGCCAGCGTTCCCAGCTCGGGATGGATCGCCTTGTGCCCCCCTTCCGAACTGCCAATGGCCCACGGGCTGCCGGGATCGGTGGGTGCAGCCGTTAGCGTGTTGTTCGGCCCTTTGCGATACGCGCGGCCGATCGGATGGATCGGCGGCAGGTAAAGCACGTCGAACCCCATCGCCGCGACGTACGGCAGCCGGGCCTCGACATCGCGAAACGTCCCGTGCCGCCCCGGTTCGTCGGCGCACGACCGGGGGAACAGCTCGTACCACGCGCCGTAGCGAGCCCGCTCGCGATCGACCCACAGCCGAAGGACGTGGTCGTAGGCGACCCCCCACGACCGGTCGGCATGGCGGGCAGCGAGAGTCGAGAGAATTGGATCGAGGGCCGCGGCGAGGGCCGACTCGCGATCACCCTGCGAAAAGCGGTCGGCCTGGCCGCGGAGCCAATCGCCGTCGGGCTGGCCGGCCCGCTCGGCGGTCTGGCGAACCATCTCGGCTCCTTCCAGCAGTTCGGCCGAGACGTCTTGCCCCGCCTCAGCCTTTTTGACCAGGTCGCGCCGCCAGGTTGCAAACCGGTCGATCCAGGCGAGCAACGTGTATTCGTGCCAACCCGCCGACTGCGCGACGAAGCTGGCCGACCAGCGATCGTTCGCCAGCGGCCGCATGGCGATTTCGGTCCATTCACCCGCCGCGGCCCGATAGCGCAATACCGCCCCGAGCACTTCATGCCCGTCGGTATGAATGTCGGCCTGCACCTCAATCGCATCCCCCACTGCTCGCTTGATCGGAAACCGGCCCCCATCGATCTCGGGCGCAACGCCCTCGATCAAAACGCGGGAAGGAACTCCTGCGGGAAGGGGGTCCATAGTGTCTGTTCCGGGGGCAAGTGGTGAGGGACGCGGTTGTTGTAACTTACGGAAAGCACATTTCGTACCTCTCGGGCAGTAACCAATGGGAGTAGCCACCACGGATGAAACAACAGCTAACGAAGGGAAACCGAGGAGGAAGAGTAGGAGGAGAGTAGGAGTAGGAGGATTGGATCGGCAAATCCCAACCTTCGTTGTCTTGGTTTCCTTCTGTTCCAATTGCTGCTGCTTGCCCTGCTGCCGAATGTGGTTTTCTTCCTCCGCCAGCACCGGTTGCCAGCAGCGATTCGTCTTGCCGCCGCGCCCGTCCTGCGGATATATCCTCGCCGTCCGAAACTCCATCTCGTCCACGGAAGGAACTTGCCCATGATCATCGAATTCGCTCCTCGCGCATTTGCCCATGCGACCTGCGGCGCTCTGGCCATCTGCGCCCTGCTGGCCCATCCCCTGTGGATCCAGGCCGGCGAGCCCCCCTGCCCGTGCCCGGCGAAGGCGGCCCAGTGCCAGACAGCCGAGTGCCAGACCGGCGTGCCGATCTTGTCCAAGATTCCGTACATCTCGCGGCTCTTTAAGAACGTCGCCGTTGCCCACCAAGACGGCAGCGAGGAAACGATTGAGATCGGCATCGATTTCACCGAGTTCTGTCGGGAGGTTCCGGCTGCCTGCCCGCAAGCCTTGCAAACGGCGACGGCCACCGCCGCCGCTTGCCCAGCCGTGTGCAGTCAGACCGGCTGTGCCGCCAATTGTGCTGTGGAAAAATGTGCCGCGGCAACTTGTCCGATTGCAACTTGTCCCGTGACGCAGGCCATCTGCCGGGCCACCCAGTGCTCTGCCGGCAAGTGCGACGCCAGCAAGTGCTGCCAGGCTGGCAGCGTGCCGAGCGATCGCGATGCCCTGGTCGAGCAAGTGGTCGAGCTGGCCGCCGCCGCCGGTGCGGCCGAAGCGGCGTTTGAAGTGCAGGAAGAGGCGCACGAAGAATTCAAGGAGCTCTTCGAATCGCTAGCCGAGATCCATGCCGAGAACGCCAAGCTGACGGCGAAACTCGAAGCCCGCACCGATTTGGAAGCGCTGGTGGCCAAGATGCACGAGCTAACGGCGGAAAACACCCGTCTCAAATCCGAGGTGGAACTGGCCGGCGCGAAGTCCGAAGTGTTGCGCGGGATGGTCGAAGTGACGATCGAGAACGAACGCCTCAAGTTCCGCGTGGCCGAACTGGAAAACCAGTCCGGCCTGGAACCGATCGCCGCTCGCACCGCCAAGCGCAACGCCGCAGGGAAAAAGGCCCGGTAGAACCTAGGGGTAAAATCTGAGCTAGAGTTGTGTTGCGTCGTTTTTCGCGCCCGATCCTCTTTCCGAGGCGGGCGGCAAGCGCCAACACGGCAGCCGCGATCGCGGTCCGGCTCGGAGTCTGCTCGCATGGGCCTTAGTTCCGTAATGCAGACGGCCCTCTCCGGGCTGTCCGCTTCGGGCACGCTGCTTGAATTTGCCGCCCACAACCTGGCCAACAGCCAGACCCCAGGCTTCAAGGCGTCGCACGTTAATCTGGCCACGCAGTCGTACCAGACCCGCCTCGGGGGTGCGAACCCCATGCAAGTGGGCCGCGGCGTTCGGGTGAGCGGCACGACGATTGACTTTTCGCAAGGTTCGATCGAGCCCGACGACCAGCCGGCCCTGCTCGCCTTGGAAGGCGAGGGGCTGTTCATTCTAGAGGGTCCGGGCGACGAACGACTCTACACGCGCGACGGCTCGTTCGCGCTGGGAGCGGCGGGCGAGCTGCTGGCCCGCGGCGGCTACCGCGTGCTCGGTTATGCGATGGGCGAAGGGAGCGAGCTCGACACCTCGCAACTGGTGCCGCTGCACATCGCCTTAGGCTCGCAAGTTGCCGATGCCCAAGGCCAGGCAACGACGCTCACCACGTTCTCGGTCGAACCCGACGGCACGATCCTGGGCCACACCAGCGATGGCGGGCAGCAACTCCTCGGTCAGTTGCAGCTCACTCGGTTTGCCAATCCGGGAGGCCTGGTGCAGCGGGCCGGCAATGCGTTTCGCGCGTCGCCCGCGTCCGGCCTGCCGATCGAATCGGCCCCTGGTGAGCAGGGAGCGGCCGAAGTGGTTGCCGGGGCGACCGAGCTGTCCAACGTCGATATCGGCCGCGAGCTGATCGACCTGACCTTGGCCGAAAACCAGTTCCGGGCGAACTTGGCGGTCTGGCACACAGCCGACAGCCTGCTCGACGAGCTGTTCTTCCCCTGGCGGGCGTGGTAGGGCGCTATCGTGACCTTGCGCTGGCGGCAAGCGATAGAATGGCGCGGCACCGTTCGCACCTTTGTTCGTCTGCTGCCATGTCCACCCAGTCCCTTCCTGCCCAGCCGCGCACGAGGCGACGATGGCCCGACGCCTGGCTGTATGCCGTCGCCTTCTTCCTGCTCGTGCAGGTCTTCCTCTATAGCTATCCGCACCTTCGGCCGGGTACCGTCGGCTGGTTGTGCTGGATGCTCGGCAGCGATCGCCTGCTCTGGTGGATCATCGCCTTTGGGTTGCTGGTGATTGCCGTCGTCTGGTCGCTGTGGCGGCCGCCGCCGGGAAAGTTGACCCGCTGGCGGCTGTTCGGCGTCGGGGCGATTGTGGCGCTTGCCGTAACGCCGCTGATGTACCGCGTTTATCCGTCGTCGTACGAAGATCGGCCGAGCGAGGTGCGCTTTCGCTTGCCATTGGACGGGCCAATCCTCGTTGGCTGGGGCGGAAATACGCCGGCGGTCAACTACCACGTCAGCGCGCCGGCCCAGCGCTGGGCCTACGATCTGGTGGTGGCCGAAGATCGCCAGACGCACACCGGCGATGGCGACCGACTCGCAGACTACTACTGTTACGACCGGCCGGTGCTTGCCCCAGCCGCGGGCGAGGTGGTGGCGGTGCTCGACGGCCAGCCCGATCAGCCGCCGGGCCTCTTGGGAGGCAGCCCCGCGGGGGGCAACCAGATCGTGATCCGCGTCGCCGACGGGCAATACCTGTTTCTCTGCCACCTGCGGCGCGGCACGCTGCAAGTGCAGGAAGGCGGCCAGGTGGTCAGCGGCCAGCCCGTGGCGAGCGTGGGCAACTCGGGCAATACGAGCGAGCCGCACCTGCATATTCACCTGCAAAACACGCCGAACATGAACGCCGGCGAAGGGATTCCGCTCTACTTCCATCACTATCGCTGTGAGGGTCGGCTGGTCGAGCGGGGCATGCCGACCGGCGGCTTCTCGCTCGACGGCCCGAGCGGGCAGATCGTGTCGCCTGCCGCAACGCCTTGACTGCCGCAATCGCCGGCGAGGCGTGAGCGCGTGGGGCGGGCGTCTCGCCTGCCATCCTCAGGCGAGCGGGAGGCGTGAGCCTCCCGATGGGGCTGTGGAAGGTTATTCCTGCGGGGTACATGAATGGTTCGACGCCTTCCAACCCCAGTCCCGTCCGGCGGTCGGGACCTACAGGGCGGTCGGGACCTACAGGCGCGAGGAACCTACTATAATGCAACCTATGACGAACTACCCGCTCCTGTTTCGCGTTTGCCAGCAGTTCCAATCGCCGACGCTGCCGGTCGAGCAAATCCCGGCGACCGTCGCGGCCGAACTGGGCCGGCTCAACCTGCGCGTACAACCGGGGCAATCGGTGGCGATCACCGCCGGTAGCCGGGGGATCGCCAACATCGCTCTGATCGTGCGGGCGGTCGTGCAGCATTTTCAATCGCTGGGAGCCAAGCCGTTCATCGTGCCGGCGATGGGCAGCCACGGCGGAGGGACCGCCGCCGGGCAGCAGGGTTTGCTCGCGGGCTACGGCATTACCGAGGCGTATTGCGGCTGCCCGATCCGGGCGAGCATGGAGACGGTGGTCGTTTGCCAGGCGTCCGAGGGCTTTCCGGTCCACTTCGACAAGCACGCCTTCGGGGCCGATCACGTGATGGTGGTGGGCCGCGTCAAGCCGCATACGAACTTTGTGGGAGACATCGAATCGGGCCTGATGAAGATGATGCTGATCGGCCTGGGAAAGCACGAAGGGGCGAAGATTTATCACCGGGCGATCATGAGCCATAGCTTCGGGCAAATCGTGCGGAGCGTCTCGCGCGAGGTGCTGGCCGGATGCCGCGTCGTCGCCGGTTTGGGGATCGTCGAGAACGCCTACGACCAGACGGCCAAGATTCTGGCGGCCAGCCCGCACGAGTTCGAAGCCCGCGAGCGAGAGCTGCTGGTTTTGGCGAAAGAGTGGCTGCCGCGGCTGCCGTTCAACACGGCCGATGTGCTGCTGCTCGACCAGATCGGCAAGAACATCAGCGGCAGCGGCATGGACACGAACGTCGTCGGCCGCAAGTTCAACGACCACATTGCAGCCGAACACGAGTGGCCCAAGATCAAGCGGATCGTCGTGCGCGACCTGACCGATGAGACGCACGGCAACGCGACGGGCATCGGCATGGCCGAGTTCTGCCGCACGCGCTGCCTCGAAAAGATGGACGTGCGGATCACGCGAATCAATTGCCTGACCGGCGGTCATCCGACGGCCGCCATGCCGCCGTTGGACTACCCGACCGATCGAGAAATCTTGGACGCGGCCTTGCCCACCATCGGCCTGACCGAGCCGCCGCAGGCCAGGCTGATGTGGGTTCACGACACGCTGACCGTGGTCGAGGCGGAATGCAGCGTGGCCTACCTGGGCGAAGCCCGCGAGCGGAGTGACCTGACCATCCTCACCGAGCCGCGGCCCTTGCCACTGGACGCCGCGGGCAATCTGCCCGACCGGGTGTGAGCGGCAGCTTGGGAGGGCGAGCCTCCCGGTATTGCCTCGCTCTTCCGTTATAGCCGGGCTATGATAAGCAGCAGCCTGCCCGCAATCCTGCTACACCAATCCCGCCAACCTTGCCGCTAAGCACCATCGTGATGGACTCGCTTCCCCGCACACTCGGCGCAATGGAAAGCACTCGGCACGCGGCCGACGAGGTGCGGCCGGCAAACCCCGCCACCACGGCCGACGCCGAGGGGCAGCGGGCGCTGGTCGCTTCCGCCCAGCGCGGCGACAACCGCGCCTTCGCCACGTTGATCGAACTGTATCAAAACACGATCTTTGGGTTCCTCCGCGCCCGGCTGACCGAGGCGGCCGATGCCGAGGATCTGTGCCAGGAAGTCTTCCTACGGTGCTACCAGGGACGCGAAAAACTGAGCCGGGCGACGGCGGTGGGGCCCTGGCTGATCGGCATCGCCCGCAACATTCTGCGCGAGCACGTCCGCCGCGTGCAGCGCCGCAAGGAGGTGGCCTGGACCGAGCTGTGCCTGGAGCTCGACGCGCTCGCCGCGGAGCACGACGCCCAGCACGATGCGGCAATGGCCCATCTGCCCGGCTGCTTGAGCTCGCTGGGACAATCGGCGCGCGAGGCAATTGACCTGCGCTACAAGAGCGAGTTGCGAATGGCCGAGATCGGCCAGCGGCTGAAGCGGAGCGAAGGGGCGGTCAAGCTGCTGGTGCATCGGGCCCGCGCGGCGGTGCGGCATTGCCTCGAAACGAAACTGCAGGCGGGCCGATGACCAACGAGCAACTTGTCGAGCTATTGCAGCAAAAGACTCCGGAGGAACTGACTCCGGCCCAGATCGAGTTGCTCCGCGGCCGGCTCGCGGAGTCGGCCGAATTGCGGGCAGCGCTGGCCGGCGGGCTGCACATCGACACGTACCTTTCCGCGGCCTTGGGGCAGGTCCACATTTCGCCCGAACAGATTTCAGCGCGGTCCCGGCAGCATTCGGCAGCCGGTTCGAGCAGCGTGCTGGTCGTTCTTGCGGCGCTCGTCTGTTTGCCGCTGGTGTTGCTCTTGGGAGCAGTCTTGGTCAGCGCATTGCGATCCGCACCGCAGCAGGTGGCCGTAAGTCGCCCGACCGATGCGCAGCAGGATCAATCGGAAGCTGAACCACCTGCGCCGCAAGACGACGCCAACCCCACCGAACCCGATGTCGAGCCTCCGCCGGAGCAGCCAAAACCGGCGGCTACCGAACCGGCCCCCGAGGTCGAGCCGCCAGCCGAGCCCGGAGCGCCGGCCGCGCCCGCCGCGCCTCCCTGGCAAGCGGCGCTGGACGACGCCGG
>JBBDYF010000206.1:0-17633 GCA_040901775.1 Pirellulaceae bacterium
AAACACAAGGAAGCACAAAAAAATGAGGCTCTCGCACTCGCTGGGCAAGCAGCAACCATATGAACAGAAGGCAACGAAAAAAACGAAGGGTGGCATTTGCCGACCCGACCCGATCCTGTCTCCTCCTCTTCTTTGTTCCCTTCGTTATCTTCTGTTCAAAAATCCTCGCCCATCTGCGACCTCCGCGCCATCCGCGGTTCTTCCCTTCCCATGTACCTTGGTTCCTGCTGCGGTTCACCCAACCCCTAAATCAAGCCGCGACAAAGCCGACATGAAATAGTGGACAAGAGTATTTTTCAGAAAAACATGCGCGCGTCAAGGAACTCGCGCGCACCTTTTTTTCGCGCCAGCGACTTGCGCCTCGATCCATCGCCGCAAGTCGATACGCTAACTCGCTTTGCGAAGGCCGTGCTCGACGCAAGTCGGGCCATTTTTTTGCCGTCCGAGTGACTAGTCTGGTCACCGGCGACGACCTAGCCCGGCTTCGCGACCGAGGGTGAATCGCGCCAGGCGGCGACCGCCAGCGCGACCCAGCCGACGATCAGCAGCACGCCGCCGATGGGCACGATCCTTCCGAAGATGGTGCTTAAGCCAGTGAGCACCAGGGCGTACAGGCAGCCCGAGAAAATCAGCGTTCCCAGGGTCATCGCCGCGCCCGCCAGGTGAACCGCCAGCCCACAGCGGCGCGCCGCCAACAGGCCGATTGCCAACAGCGCCACGGCATGGATCAGTTGATAGTGAGCGGCCGTGTTCCAGTTGGCCAGCAGCCGGTCGATCTCACCGGCGGAAAGCCCCTGTTCACGAAACATCGACTTCAAACCATGCGCGCCAAAGGCCCCCAAGGCGACTGCCAAGCCGCCCAGGATCGCGCCGGAAAGGAGCCACAGTTTATCGCGGGAACAGCATTGCATGGGAGTTGCCCCAATTATAGCCGAGGCGGGGCAATTGCGCGGGCAAGAAAAGAAAGCCGCCGCAGGTCCGGGGGGGGTTACCTGCGGCGGCCCTCATCAGGAGATGTTGTAGGCAGCGCCACGCCAGGGCGCTGCACACACCGCGACCCATGGTCGCGGCTTTGGTTTAGTTCTCGACCTCGATGCCGAGCTTCTCTTCCTCTTCTTCCTGAATGATGATCCGCGGCGTCACCATCATCATCAGGCTATTCGCGTCGCGGCCAATGCCGACGTTGCGGAACAACCGGCTGATGTAGGGCACCTTCGAGAGCAGCGGCACGCCGCGCTCGTTGCGCCCTTCCCGCAGCCGCTTCACTCCGCCCAACAGCACCGTGCCGCCGTCGGGCACGCTAACCGTGGTCGAAACGCTGGTGAAGGCGAGCGTCGGCAACTGCACGGTCGTCCCTTCCACCGTCGTGGTTTGATTGTCCCGATCCGATTGGTCCGGATCGGTCGGATCCTGCACCACGGTGCCGCTGTCGGTGGTCACTTTGCCGTTGAAGGTAAAGGTGCTCACCTCGCCGATCTGGCTGAAGAACGGCACCAGCGTCAGGCGGACAAACCGCCGGTCGTTCGAGACCACCGCCTGCACGCTCAGGGCGGTCCCTTCGTTCAGCACCGTGACCACCGGCTGGTAGGCGACGGCAAAGTCGGCGACCACCGGCACGATCTGGGTGACGAACGGCCGGGCCAACTGGTCGTTCACCTGGGCCAATTGGCCGTTGAACATGGTGACCTTGGGGGCCTGCAAGATGTTCGCCCGGTCGTCTCCCTGGGCCGCTTCGAGCACGAAGAACGCTTCGATGTCGCTCAAAATGGCAAAGCCAAAACTGGCGGCGTCGGACGGCTGGAAATTGCCGAACTGCGGCCGCGTGGATTCGAAGTGACCCTGACCGAACTTCAGATCCAGGTCGGCCGTGGGTCCGGTGGGCGTAAAGCCGATGCCGATGCTGTAGTTGTCGTCGTCGAAGAACGAACTGAGCGCCGTCACCGCCGGAGGAGTCGTGGCGCCGGTCGACGTCGGCAACTGATCGCGTTGGTTGTTCAGGTGCGTGTTGTCGTCGATGCTAAAGTCGAAATCGACGCCGATCCGCTCGAAGAACCGATCCGACAGCGTGATGAAGCGGACCTCGATCGTGACCTGCAAGTCTTGCAGGCGGCGCAACTGTTCCAACAGGTCGGCAATCTGCTCGTGAACGTCCTGGGTCTGGCTGACGACCAGGCTCAGGTTCGTTTCGAACTCGCGAATCGCGCCCGGTCCACCCAGGGCGTCCCAGGTGGTGGGGGCGACGGTGGTGGTAATCAGGTCGATCAGCGAGGTGAAGTCGGCCGTCACTCCGCCACCCAGGCCGCCGGGGCCCCGCTCGCTGTGCGGAATCCGCAGCCCGCTGGCGGTTTGCATGCCCGATTGGCCCGCTTGGGCCAGGAACGAGGTGGGAACCGCCCCGGTTCTCACCGTCTGCTCTTCGTTGGCGTTGACCGTCAGCGGGCCGCTATAGGCCGGGCTGATCTGGCCGCCGTAGCCCAGGGCGCTCATGCTTTCTCGCAGGGCGGCGGGCAAGCCAACGTTGTACCCCGGCGTGAAGTTCGGAATCGGCACCACCAGGTCGGCCACGTAATACACCTTGGCGTAGGTGTTGGCGTCCTTGGTCTGGCGGCTGGTGATCCGGAGCACTTCGTTCTGGATCACGTAGCTCAGCCCCTTGGGCTCGAGCACCAGGTTCAAGGCGCTTCGCAGGGTGACGGGCTGCGTCAGGTTGAGCGACACCGGAATGTCGGTGGTCAAGCCTTCGGCGGCCAGCCCTTGCGGATCGAGATAGATGTTGATGCCGGCCATCTTGCTGAGGGTGTCCATCACCTCGACCAGCGGCCGTTCGTCGAACTTGGCTTCGATCAACTTGCCCAGCGAGCGCTGGATTTCCATTTCGGCCGGCGAAAGGCGGTTCTCTTCGCCCAGCAGCTTGCGGCGCGACCGCGACAGGTCGCCCCACCGCTTCTGGTCGAAGACGTACGGGTTGTCGTCGCCCACGTTTTGCACGGCGGCGGCGTCCACCTCGCCCAGGACATCGTTAAATGCACCTTCCTTGCGGCTGCGAACGTCGTAGGCCGCGGCAATGTTCCGAGCCAGGCGGGCCTTTTCAACCATGTTGACGGCGACCGGTTCGCGCGGGGCCAGCTCGAGAGCCTGCCGCGAGATCACCTCGGCCTCGGCGAACCGCTGTTCGTCCATCAGCTTGTTGAACTGCTCGACGAACTCGGCCAGCTTGTTTTGCGTTTCGAGGGCAAAGTCTTGCGAGCGCTGCCGGTCGGCGCGGATCGCCGCGGTCTGCTCGTCGTTTTCGATCGTCGCCTTGTTCTGCTCGATGAATGTGGCCAGTTCGCTCGCCAGCCGATCGACCAGCGTGAGGAGTTGTTTTTTCGAGCCCGGATCGAGCTCGGCGACATTGACCCGCTCGCGAGTCTTTTGCAGGAGTTGCAGGGCGGCCCGCGGGTCGCTTTGGGCGAGCTTCTCGGCAGCGGTGCGCTCGTTCAAGACTTCTCGCTGCAGCTTTTGCCGCAGGACCTCTTGCTGCGAATTGACCTCTTCCAGCGGCGACGCCTGCGCGCCCCCGCCGGGCAGCGGTTGCACCGCCCGCATGAAGGTCAGCTTGTCTTTGATCTGTTGGGCGATCGCCGGATCGAGCTGATCGCGGAACTTCCAGGCCTCGCCGAACTTGGCCAGGGCCCCTTCGCGGTCGCCGTTTTCCAAGGCTTGCAACCCTTCGTCGTACAACCGATCGCCGGGACCGCCAGCCTGGCCGGCCGGCGTGGGAACGGCCCGACCCAGCGGGGCTTGCGAGCTGGCGGGCACGTTGCGCGTGGCGTCGGCTTGCGGATCGTACACGCCTTGGGCGACCGGGTATTTCGGCTCGGCAGGAGCGTTTGCCCCGCTGGCCTGCACCACCCCTTCGCGACGGCGCGAAATCTTTTCGACATCGAGCAGCACCTGCCAGGGACGAGTCTCCTCGGCCGCGTAGGCATTGTCGGGCACGTTCAAGTCCTGGGCTTGCTGCGCCATGCTATGGGCCGCCTGCAGGTCGCCCCGGTCGAGGGCGATGCGGGCCTGAGCGACCAGCCGGACGGCTTCGCCTTTTTTGGCCGGATCGCCGCTGGGCAATCGCTGCGGCGCTTCGGCCTGGAACTGGGCCGGAGCGGCTTGGTACGGCTGCGGTGCCGCAGGGGAATAGATCGAATCCTGTCCCGCAGGTTGATAGACGTTTTGAGGAGCGGCGGCGAGCGGATTGCTCTCGGCGGGCAAGCCGTAGGGGTTGAGCGTGGGGGCATTCGCGCCAGCCGGCAACTGGGCGGGCGAAGCGCCCAGCGCGGGGAGCCGGTCGTAAGCGGAAACGTCGCTGGGCTGCATGGCGAAGGGAGCGGCCGGGTTGGCGGCGACCGGCACCAGGCGGCTCGGATCGACGCCGGCCCGCTGCAAGTCGAAGGCGACCTTTTGCGGCGAGTCCTCGTCGAGGCCGTATTGGGCGGGCATGCCGGCGGCCTTTTGCCAGGCGGCCAGGGCGGCCAGCTTGTCGCCGGCGGCCAGGGCAGCCCGGGCATCCCGGAGCAGGCCGGCGGCCTTGGACTTGTCGCCAGCCGTGGCGAGTTGCTCGACCACGCCGGGTCGCCCCGCGGCGCTAAACGGGTCCTTGGGCACGTCGCCGCCGGGTCTGGCCGCGGCGGGCGAGGTCAACAGGGGAGGGAACCGCGAGCTGGGAAGCGTGGCGGCGGGAATTTCGCGGCTCTTGGTTTCGTCCAAAAGCTGGCGGAGCTTTTCCGGCGTATCGACGAACCGCGCGGTCAGCGGGTCGTAGGTGACGCCGAGCTTTTCGGCCTGGGTAACCAGGCCGTCGGCGGCGGCGAAGTCGCCCGCTTTGATCGCTTTGCGGGCCTGCCGCAGCAAGTCGTCCGCCGCGCGTCGGTTGTCGGTTTTGCCGAACTGTCCCGCGCTGGCGGTGGCAGTGGCCCAGACGCCCGCCTGCAGCGGCGCGGCCTGGCACAAGGTTGCGGGAAGCGTCAGCCCGAGGGCGACGCATCCGGTCAGCAGTTGCACGCTCGCTTTCAAAGCGATTCTCCTGTAACGAAATGTTCCGCCGGCACAGATGCTGCGCCGGGAAAAGGCGTGGAACGTTCTCTAGCGCGAAAGCCCGAAGACGATTGCGATGCGCACGAAGCCGGCTGCAAGCTGCCTTGCGGCCAGGTTCAGGCGAATCGCCCGCTGCCCCGGACATTCACGCTCGCCTTGCGCCGGGAACCCCGCGAGCAAGACTGGCGGTAGATGAGAGGGCGGGTTAGTAACCGCGATGCGCCGCGGGGGTCAAGAGCAGTTTGCAGCCGGGCGCGAAAATTTTGAAGATATTTCGGCGCGCGGGGCCAGGGCGAGGCAAACGCTCGAGCGCGGCGAACGGATCAGAATCGGCAGCTTGGCGCGGGAACTTTAGCGATTCGCGCCGGCCGGGACAAGATTGGATTCGGCCGCGTTAAAAGTCGCACGACAGACCATTCCCCAGGCCGTTTCAGGTTGGACCTTTCGAGGCGGCGAACTCGGCGTTCAGGATTTCGTCGATCATAAAAGCGTAGCTTTCGCCAATCGGGCCGCTGGCGCCGGCGGCCAGTCCCAGCGCCTGTTTATATTCCGCCAGGAAGCGCTTACGGTCGCGCATCAGCAGGGCCTGCAGGGCGATTTCGCGCTTTTCGCGGAGAGAAAGTGTCATGGAGGGCTCGGCGCTCAAGGGTGTCGGAGGTCTCTCGATCGGCCCATTGTAGCGGCGCCGGGCTCCGTCGCCGCACGACCGGAAGAAGTTTCTTTGGTAACAACCACGCAGCCCTTGCGCCTGAAGGTTGCAGCGGACGAGAACGCCGATAGCGACCGACACGAAGGGAAAGCGTCAATGAGCCTCCGAAGCAACCTGATGCTGGCCCAGTTGGCCATTGCATTTGTCCGCCATCACGGCGTCCGAGCCAACAACGGGCCAGACGCCAATACCATGTCCGAAGCCGACTGGAACAAGCTCACGCATTGCCTGGATGGTCAACCCGGCAGCGTGCGGGTCCAGTTCAGAAAGTTTTGCGACGGCTTGGGGGCCGACGCCTGTTTGCAGCAGAAAGGGGACGCCCTGGCCAAAATGGCCGCGCTGGCTGTTAAGGGAGGCTGCGGCAACTGCGCCGAGCAGGACGCAATGGTGATTGTCGTTCTTGAGCAGTTGCAAGTGTCGCGGATCGACCTGATGAACCTGTTTCCCAACCACCAGGTTGATCATACGTTCGTCGTCATCGGCCGCCTTCCCAACGCCACCGACCCCGCCTGGGCCGCTGCCCCAAAATCAAACAAGAACGGAAGCACCGACAGTGACCCATCGACCTGGGGCCCCGACGCCGTCGTTTGCGACCCATGGCACGACTATGGCAAGGCGTACCCGGCCGCGGAAATCGAGCAGCGAATGTTCCGGGGCTACCAGTCGCCCCAGCAAAACCCGATCGGCGGCACGATCTTTCCCACCTCGATTTGGCGAAGCGAATAGGGGCGGATCAGCGAATCGCCCCTTTGGCATCCAGCACCTGGGCGGCGGCCAGATCGTTGCCAAAGTGCTCGAAGTTTTTGAACGTCCAGACCACCTGCTTGTCGCGCGTCACCTCGAACAGTTGTGGGTTGCCCGCGCCGGCGTGGGTGTTGCCGACGATGACGTTGCCGCTGGGCAAAACGTGCAGCGTCGTGACCCAGGCCAGCGTGATGCCGGGAAGTTCCTTTTGTTCCAGGCTCCAAACCGTTTTGCCCGCGGGGGTGACCTCGATCACCCGGTTGCCGTTGCCGCAAGCGATCAGCGTGTTGCCGCTCGCCAGCCGCAAAGCTCCGAAGACGGCGGTGCCGTGTCCTTCGGGGCCGTGCCCTGGGGCGGCGGTCGGCCCGCCAGATCGAGCTTATAGGTCCAAACGACGTGGCCATCGGCGTTGTACTCGCGCACCGCGCCATCCCCTTCGTGGCAGACCAGATAATTGCCGCTCGCCAGCTTGCGAGCCAGCCGCGTGTCGCGGTGCGGATCGGGATGTTCGACCGTTAGCGCAATTTCCTTAACCACTTTGCCCTCTGAATCGACTTCGACGATCCGCCGGTTGCCGCTTTCGGCCACCATCGTCAGGCCGTCTGCCAGCCGCTGAAAGGCATGCACCTCGACGCGTCCGGCGTAGGGGAGTTTTGGCTTCGCCTCGTACCGCCAGACGAGCTCTTTTTGGGGCGTCATTTCCGTGACGGTGGCCGGCCCGGTGTGCAGCAGCAGGTTGCCATTTTCGAGCAAGGCAATGTCGTGCGAGTTGTACTTGCAGGCGACTTCCCACTCGACCTTTCCCTGGGCATCGACGATGGCGACGTGCCCCTTGTCTTGCGCCAGCACGCGATAGGCGGGCTCGGCGGCCACCGCTGGGCTAGCCAAGAGCAAGAAGGAAACGATCGCGGTAAGGCAGCGCATGGCTAAGGTTCCTGAACGGCTTAAATATAGGGGGGAGCAACAAACCAGCATCGTACTTCAACCAGCCCACCACAACCTCCCCATCCGCGTCATCGGCGTAATCCGCGGTTCCTTTTCCGGGCTTTGGTTGCAGTCTGCCGGCGGGGAGTTTACGATTTTTGACATCCAGTAACGTTCACGCCGCACTTGTTCCAGCATGAAGGTACTCACCGTGAAACGCTTCCTCGCCTTTGGACTACTACTGACGATGACGGCTCTCGCCTCGGGCCAATCGCCCAGCACGCTCGGCTCGATCGAGCGGCTCGATCCGGCCTTCGACAAGCTCGTTCCGGCCGACGCCAAAATTGGAGTGCTGGCCGAGGGCTTCGACTGGACCGAGGGGCCCTGCTGGATCAAGGAAGGGGGCTACCTGGTCTTCTCCGACATTCCCCCCAACAAAATCATGAAGTGGGATCCGCGGAAGGCAGCCGAGCCGAGCCGGGGGATCAGCCTGTTCCGAGAGCGGGTCGGATACACGGGGAAAGCGCCGTTCACCGGTGCCGAGCCGGGGACGAATGGCCTGGTGCTCGACGACCAGGGCCGGCTGATTTGCTGTTGCCACGGCGACCGCTCGATCAAGCGGATCGAAAAAGATGGCACGCTCACCGTGCTCGTCGATAAGTACGAAGGGAAACGGCTCAACAGCCCCAACGACCTGGTCTTCCATTCCAACGGCGACCTGTACTTCACCGATCCGCCGTATGGCCTGCCGCAGCGCGAGAAAGACCCCGGGCGCGAACTCGACTGGTTCGGCGTCTATCGGCTGGCAAAAGATGGCAAGCTGACGCTGTTGACCAAAGAGATGACGCGGCCCAACGGCATCGGCTTTTCGCCCGACGAGCAGACGCTGTACGTGGCCCAGTCCGACCCGGCGGCGGCGATTTGGAAGTCGTTTCCGGTCCAGGCCGACGGCACGCTCGGCGCCAGCAAGTTGCTTTCCGACTCGACGAAGGCCGTGGTTGCCAAGGAGCCGGGGCTGCCCGATGGGTTGGCGGTCGATCGAGAGGGGCACATCTGGGCGACCGGCCCGGGGGGCGTCTATTGCTTCGCGCTCGACGGCAAGCTGCTCGGCCGCTTGAAGACCGGCCAGCGCACAAGCAATTGCAAATTCGGCGACGACGGCAAGACGTTGTATATGACGGTCGATATGTACCTGTGCCGCGTCAAGTTGAATGTCGCCGGGGCGAACTACTAGTAACCAAAGCAGTGGGCGTCAATTCCAGCTTTGTCGTCGCTCACTCGTCCAGTAAGAAACTGACAATGAATGTCACCGGCGATCTTAACCGTGCCCAGGGTTTCGCCTGCAACGCTGGCTACTCGCCCAGTTCGCCCGCTCGATCGCTCAATCCGCACGTGAATACCTGACGCAGGAACATCCTTTACGTCCCATCGCACCGGCAAAGTACAACAAATCACTCGCCACTGCACAATGTTGCGATGATCGAAACGGCTGAGAAAAGCATTCCATTCGGCATGTTCGTCATCCGTCTTCCATTCAAGAGACGGCAGCGTTCCATCTCGCAGGCATTCCACCCACATGCGGAGCGTGTCCATATCCGTCAGGTCAATGCCAGCTTTTGCCGCCGCCTTGACGGCCAATGTTCGTGAACGGAGACCCGACTGCATGAGCAAGGCACTGGCTTGGTTGGGAACGCCATAGGTAAGGCAAAGGGCAAGTTTACCACCTGGCGGATCCTCCACTTCCTCCTGCAAGTGCTGCAAATGGAGCCGTGCAGCCTCGGCAGCCCATACCAAGCGATACACCACGTTCTGCTGAATGAAACCAATGCCATCGTTATCAGTACTGGCACCGAGTGCGTGGCCACGCAACCAATGGCCAAGGAGCGCCTTCCAATCGGCAATCATGTCGTCTGGAACGAATGGCCCAATGCCGAAGAGAATCTCCGCTAAAGCAACGACGTGCTGTACTGCAGCATCAAGATGTCCCTGACCCAGGGCATCCTCTGCACCACGCAGGAAGGCTTCAATTTCAGTTATGCGCTCCTCTATTCTACTGCCGGCGGTGAACCCTATTCCGGCAGCAAAGAATGCTCGACGTTTCTGGACTGTTGTTCGATTCCAAAGCCATTGCGCTCGTCCTCGAATAACACTTTCTTGCATTGCTCGCAATTCGGGAGACTCCCGGCTGAGACGACGTTGCCAGTAAGACCCTTGGAGACACTTGTCGAGGTAGTCCGCTACCTCTGCAGTTGATACGTCAAGTGTATCAATAATTCCCAAAATAGCTGTATCCAACTCATTCAAAGCGGTATCCATCCATTTGTGCGACTCGTCGCCCTCATTGGCAACGATCTCCCAGGAACTGGACATATTGAGTACATATTCGCGCAACTGTGTCGGATCGCATTGCAACCGGTCAGTCAGAGTTCTAATCATATGGCTTAGCAGTAGTCGAATCCCACTTTCCAACTGGCGCTGCTGGGCTTGCCCAATCAATGCCTGAAAGGTGCCTACTTGTCGTCGTGCTTTGCTTGGGTTGCTTTCAAAGACAGGCAGCACGTATAGTCCATCGAGATCGACGAATGCCCGGCCGACGCGTCCGACAACGTTCGCGAACTCTTTCGCCGGTATGGGTTCACCAACGCGATAGAGCGAACGAAAGAGTAGAACGCTGAAACACAAGTCCAAGCCCTGTGCCAAGGTTGGTGAGCAGATACAGACGGGCAATATACGTTGCCGCAAGAGAGATTCCACTTCGCCGAGGAATTGCCGCGGCAACGAACCATGATGCACGGCGATACCATGTGGCAAACAAGCAACCGCAGGATGCTCAGGCCCAAGCCACTCTTTTCCAATTCGAAGGGCATCGTTCAGACACTCTAGCTGTTCTTTGCTGAGCGTGCCTAGAAAATATCCTTGTCGGTGCGCGTCCAAGAATGCTCTAGCCGTAGTTTCAACAGATGCCTTTAGCGGGCAATAGACAAGTACCGACTGCCCGCGTTGGAGAAAGCTTGACGTAGCTGCAACCAGAAACTCCTTGTCGGTGTTAGGAAAACTGGTTCTACGCCTGCCATTCGCGTCGGTCGATTTAACGAAATGTTGAACAAACGGCCGTTCCTGTTCCACGTCAAATTCAAGGCGACCATAAGTGCCCTTCCATATGAGTCGGCCTGGTCGCTGACGAGTCGGCCTCCATGTAGACCTGACCGCGGTTCCTGGTACATCGGATCGCAGCCAAGTTGTAAAGTCATCAAAAGGATCTCCCTCGCTAAAAACGGCGGAGAGGCAAACCAACCGACGATTGCCAGCGTCAGACCGGCGTAAGAGCCGTTGTACAAGCATTTCATATCGAAGCTCACGCTCGTCGAGCCCAATCATATGTCCCTCGTCGAGCACTATCAGCCCAACATCATCTATGACAGACGGTTCCTGACGAATTGCAAAATCAAGTTTTTCGGGCGTGGCGACGACGATCGAGGCAGATTGCAGCGTTTTCAGATCGCTCTGAGCGACACCACTGGCGCCGTACACGGACGTAACGCTGTAACCCAAGGGGCGAAATGTTCGCGCCAAGCCAAGTTCAATCTGGGCAGAGAGCGCACGCAATGGCGTGACATAAACAACCCTGGTCTCTGCCGCAAGCGCGCGGAGAATGCAAAGTTCGGCAATTCGCGTCTTGCCAGCACTGGTCGGAAGCGCGACGACAAGGTCGTCTGAGGCGTCAATGACGCGACGAGCCGCATCGACTTGGGAAGGCCATAGGTCAATTTCTGCGATGTTACGCGAAGCAACCATTTGAATGAAGCGTTCGCGCAGTTCAGGCCAACCTTTCGGGCCGCCGTCACGTGGCAGGAGCACCCGCAACGAATTCGACCAAAGATCGTCAAAGAGATGGCGAGCCGCCGTAAACGCCCACCAGAGCGGAACGTGGCTTACGTCGCCAGCAAAACCGGCGCCTTGCTTCAATAGGTCAATTGCTTCGGCGTAGTACTCCTGGCTGCCAATGAGCAAGCCCATTTCAAATGTGGCGATTGCGTGGTGAAAGTGGCGGGTCAGCGCCATTATCACTACGTCATCGGCCGATACGTCGGCCTCCCCGTCCAAATGGCTGATGACGCCAGCATCGGAATTTGCCTCGTTATTCAGCCAGTGACCGACTGTATCGCGAAGTCCAACAAGGTCACGGCGCATAAGTTGGACAAGAGCCAGCTCATAGGAGGAAAGATTGAAGGTGGCAAGTTCTCCTGAAAAAAGGCTATAGGCTCGGGCGCAGAACCCTCCGATATGAAACGCCGCGGCGGCCATGACCAAATGGAAGCCTCGGTCCAATTCAACAACGGTGTCATGACGCGCGGCAGATTCCAGTGCCTCCCCCGCTGCTTGGAGAGCTCGCCGCGCTACATCCTGATCGCCTTTCAGATCGCGAAGCCGGAGGGCATTGCTGAGGAGCACGAAGCCGTGGTCGAGCAGATCTGTGGTCAAATCCGGGGGAAAATTTGGGGCTTCAGGCGGAAGCAAGCCATTTCGCCACACCAGCCCCCGTGCCAACCCTTTTGCAAGAAGGTTTTCACGATAGCCTGCCGTGGTGAGGCTATTTAGTCGCGCGACGAGTTGTGCTGGTTGTTCCGGCATAGAGTCGTTCGAACACTCCTTCAATGAGTTTCTGATGATCCTCGATCACACATCCGACCAAATGCCGACGAACGGAAGCCTTCGCTGGATCACTGTGCTTATTAAGGCATGAAACTGGGTCGTTCCCAGAAAACGTGAATACCATGTGCTCGATTTCATCGAGCCGCAGAGTGCGAGTCTGCAGTTCATCGAACACGGTCGCTTCATCGTGACGACCGAGTTCGTGCAACCGCGAAGCGATAAAGGCAAGGGACGACGGGTTTGGCCTGCCGGTGTGCTTGTGCAAACCGTCTACGGCGTCCTTCACGGCCTGATCGCTAAGGGTCGCACGACTTTTCGACTCCCCCTTGAGAAGGTGCCAGCGCTCTTTGTGTTTCTTGATACCAATTACATCGTTACCACGCATCGCGACCGCTCGGTCGTCTTTCCATCTCAGCCTTTTGATTGGAATGCGGTACTCGGTGAAGTCACTTGCATATTCGGTCGCGAGGATTTCGCCGAAGTCACCGGATCGCACGCGCTTGTTCGCCGGAAGCTTGTTCCGAATATGGGCGAGCGCCTGTTTGTACGTCCCGATTTTGGCGAGGATGTCGAGCCCGACGAAATGTTCTTTTACTGAGTCATCGAGGGCTTTTTCGACCGATGCCCTTGCACCAGCCTTTTCGCGCAAAACGACTAACCGCGCGACCGTGCTTACCGGCTGCGTTGCGTCCATCCAACCACGAAGAAAGGGGGCTGACATACCCCCTTCGTAATCCCAGGCCGAACCATAGTCAATGGAAGGAGACCTTCTATGCAGGAATTGAACGAGTGCCAGGGCAGTTCTCGCGCAGCACTTCTGCCACGGCACCCAGTTCATACCAGCCTGAAGCGCTAGGCGAATCAATACGCGTACCCGCTTCGCTGGCGATTCAGGCTTATTCAGGTCCGACCTGCAGGCAATGGAGCTTTCCACCCCCGCTGCCGGTGCGAACAAACAGCCGGCCGTCGGACAGGGCGGGTATCGCGCGAGCCGGGTCGTTGCCGAGTGGGAACCGGGCGAGCTCCTCGTACTTTGCGGGGCTGGCCCGGGCGAGCGCCAGTCGTCCGCCGACGCCGACGAGCAGTAGCTTGTCGCCGGCCAGGATGACGTGGGCCACGCCGTAGTCGGTCTGGCGCCACCGGACTTTGCCCGTCGCCGCTTCAATCGAGCGCAGCTCGGCGACTCCTTGATCCTCGCGACCGTGCGTGCCGTACAGGAATCCTTGGTGCTCGACCGGTGTGGAATACTGGCTGGACATTGCGTCGTCGTTCGCCCAGATCTCTTTTGCCCCTGCTGGCCCCAGCGTGGCATACTGCGCTCCGACGCCGTAACTGGAAGTGACGAACAGCTTGTCGCCAAACACCAGCGGCGTCGCGCCGTTCACGGTCGGCCCGCGGCGGCCAAAAGGGAAGAGCGCCAGCACTTTGCCGGTCGCGGGATCGGCCAGCACGCAGTTCATCCGCGTGATGAAGATGGCTTGTTCTTTGCCACCCAGCGTAACCGCGGTCGGCGAGCTGTAGCTGGCCCCCTCGTCGCTGGCTTGCCAGAGCGTTTTGCCCGTGGCTGGATCGACCGCGACGATCCCCGCGCCGGGACCGCCGACGTTGACGAGCAATCGCTCGCCGATCAGGATCGGCGTGCTGGCCGCGCCGAAGTAGCCCTCGTCCCCCTCGTAGTCAGCGTACAGATGGCGCTCCCACAGCGGCTGGCCGTCGGCGAGCGAAACGGCTCGCAGGTCGCCCGCCGCCCCAAACACGAAGACCCGCTTGCCGGCGATGAGGGGAACCGCGCGCGGGCCGTTGTCGGGGTCGATGCCCGGGCGGTAGGTCGCCTCGAAGCCGGCCGACCAAAGTCGCTTGCCGCTGGCGGGATCGAGCGCTTCGACCAGTTCCCGGCCTGCTACGCGATGGAAGACGACGACCTTGCCCGCGGCGATGGCGGGACCGGCGTAGCCGCTACCCAGCTTGTAGGTCCACAGTTTTTTTGGCCCGGCACTGGTCCAATTGGCTGCCAAGGTTTCCCCCTCGGCCTGGCCGCTGCGCTGGGGACCGAGAATCTGCGGCCAATCGCTGGCAGATAGCACGCCTGCCAGCAGCAGCGGAAACCCGCAGGCAATCGTCCGTGCCGAAAGTTGTCGTAACCAGGACATTGGCGGCGTTTCTCCGTAGTTCTTCGAGCGCAGGAAAGCTGGCGGCGGCCATTTACGGGGTACGAGTTTGTGGACCTGGACGGTTTTTCGTATGATACAGTAGAGGGGCTGCGCGGGGGCATCGCGCACGCCATCGTTGGGGCTTTTAGGAATTCAGAGAACCGCGGGCCGAGCTAGGTCGCGGAGTGCGAAGCCGCGGGAGGCGGGCAGGCGCGATCCGCTTGCCCGGCCAGCGGCGTCGGCGGAGTCGATCTGTGGCACGTCTGTTTCGATTGCTTGAGAAAAAACGTGGCCTGCGGCGAACCGGCTCGAACCTGATGGGGGGAGTCGGCGAGGCGCTGTTTTGCGGTGCCATGTTCTTGCTGGGCGTGCTGTCGCTGACGGCGCTGATCGGCGTGCAGGTGGTCGATCCCGATCCCGCCTCGTACGCCATTGGGGTCGGCCGCTGGTTACTGATCCTGGTGATGGCTTCGTTTGCGGTCATCGGCGGGGGCGGGCTCATCTGGACCGTGCTGCGGATGGGCACCTCGGCCGAGCGGCGCGGCGCGATGGCGCGGCAGGCCTCGGAACTGGATCTGCTGCGCGAGGCGATCCCCCGCCCACGACACTACCCCGCGGTTCCTACCTACGAAGGATTGACCAACAGCCCCGGCATCGAGTTGGCATACCGCTTGCCCCCGTCGCAGTCGCCGGGCTGGCGTTTGCTAGCCACGACGATTTTCGCGGCCGCCTGGAACGGCGTTAGCTGCGTGTTGGTGGTCTGGGCCGTCGGCAGCCACCTGGCCGGGCGGCCCGAATGGTTTTTGACGTGCTTCCTGGCGCCGTTTTTGGCCGTCGGAGCGTGGGCCATTCGCTACTGGCTGCGGCAAATCTGGCTCGATACCGGCATGGGACTGACAACGGTCGAAATCAGCGACCATCCGCTGTATCCGGGCCGCGAATACCAGGTGGTGCTGGCCCAGCACGGCCACATTCGGGTCAAGTCGCTGCAACTTTGGCTCGTTTGCGAAGAGGAAGCGACCTACCGCCAAGGGACCGATATTCGGACGGAATTGCGGCGGGTCTTCGAGCAGCGCCTTTCGCACCATACCGACTTTCGCATCGAGCCCGTCGAACCGTTCCAGGCGAGCATTTTGCTGCCTATTCCGGCGCCGGCCATGCACTCGTTTCATGCGCCGCACAACTCGGTCCAGTGGAAGCTGCTGGTGCGGGGTGAGGTGGAGCATTGGCCCCCCTTCGAGCGCGGTTTCCCGATCGTCGTTTATCCCGGCGAGGCGACCTTGCGGGTCGAGCGGAGCGCCAAGGTCGGCCGCCACGCGCTCCGCTCGCACGAGCCGGTGGTCGCGGGCAGCGCGGGGGCCAAAGTATGACCGAGGGCATCGAGCCGCTGCTCAGCCTCTGCCTGGCCGATTCGCGGCAGAGTTACTCGGCGGGCGACGAGCTGATCTGCGAATATCAGATCGACGCCGTCGATCCGGCCGATATCCAGGCGGTGGAAGCTTCGGTCGTCTGGTACACCGAAGGCAAGGGCGAAGAGGACATGGGCGTCCACTACTTCGAACGCCGCCTTCCCGGCGATGCCGACGACGGCGACCTGCGGCCGATGCGCCGCTTACGCACCCGTCTGCCGCACAGCCCCTTGAGCTACCTCGGCGCCATCCTCAGCATTCGCTGGTGCGTCCGCCTGCGGCTGTTCGTGCGCCGGGGGCGAGAATATGTGCTCGAGCATCCGTTTACGCTGGGGGCCGTGCCGGCGGGGGTGATTCAGCCGGTGATTGTCGGCTGAGTTCCCGCATGGCCCCCTCGAATCCCTTTGCGACGCGATTTATCCGGCCCGGAGCGATCGAGTATCTCGCCGCGGATGGCCGCTCGCTCGACGAGATCCTCGACGCGTTGCGGCAAAGTGAGTGGTGGGGCGAAATCATCGGCCCGCACGGCAGCGGCAAATCGACCCTGCTGGCATCGTTGGTGTCGGTCTGCCAGAGGGCCGGAAAACGGATCGTATGGCGCACGATCCGAGGGCCCGGCAGCGGCCCGCCTGGGCCTCAGGCCGAGCAGCGGGAGGAAGTCGCGGCGACGTTTGCCGCTGCAACCCAGGGCGCGGAGCAGTGGAACGGCGACACGTTGCTGGTCCTCGACGGCTACGAGCAGTTGGGTTGGTGGACGCGCCGCCGCTTGCAATCGCTCTGCCGCAAGCGTGGCGCCGGCCTGCTCGTGACGGCCCATCGGCCGCTCGGCCTGCCGACGATCGTGTGGCTGGAGCCCACGGAAGAGTTGGCCCAGCGGGTGGTGTCGAAGCTTTTGCCCGCTGGGGACGAGACGATCGACCGCGACGATGTGCTGCGAGCGTTTGCGGCCAGCGGCCGCAATCTTCGCGAAACCCTGTTCGCGCTGTACGACGTCTATCGCTTGCGGCAAGGGGACCAATGCCTAGAAGATCAAGGCCCAGCGGGCCAAGAAAGAAAGCCGCCGGGCGAGGTGTGAGTCTCGTCCGGCGGCCGTGTTGGGGAGGGAGCGTTGGCGTCCCTGGTGCGGTTCGACCGGCGATGGATGGCAAAAGCCCGGTCTTCTTAGCCGGCCGCGGAAGGGAGCACGGGGCGCATCCGCGGCCGGACTTCGGGAGGAAGCTATTGGACCAGCTTCAGCGGGCGGGCCTTGGCGATCTCTTCAAACACGTCGTAAAGCTGTTCGTAGTAGTCGCTTTGCGACGAGCCGCCCGGCACATTGAAGTGCGTTCCTGCGCTGGTGTCGGCCGCCTCCTGCATAAGCGAGGAGTCGGCCGCGGCCCCCATGCTGATCGCTAATATCGGTAATTTTCGCGACTCGGCGGCGCACAGAGCCGCTTCGTCGGTAACGAATTGTTTAGCGCCCGATTCGTTATAGCCGCCGTTGACCCAGTTCGCGTTGCCGTCGGTCATCAGCACGATCAGCTTCTTGGCGTTGGTCCGCCCGTTGGATTCCAAGTGCAGTCGGCCGGCTTTCAGACCGCCGCCGATGTTGGTGTACTGGTGGTAGTGGCCCGCCTGGCGCTGCTCGACGGCGGTGACGATGTCGTTGTAGTTGTCGGTCAACGCAACCTCGACCTGGCCTTCGCCGTTGGGAGCATTGTAGATGGCCAGCCCGATGCGGTCGTTGGTATCGACCGATTGGATGAAGTCCATGAACACATCGACCGATGACTTGAGCGCGGCCATCGGCTCGGCACGGGTCTTCCACAAATCGGGAACCTGGCTATAACCCGGACGGGTCTCGAGCCACCAGACGATCAGGTTCATCGCCCCGAACTTGTACCGGTAGCCGGCGTTTTTGTTCTGATTGCTCGACGATTCGCACCAGTCGATCCACGCATCCCAGCTACCGCTGGGATACGGATAGGCGACGCC
>JBBDYF010000207.1:0-5594 GCA_040901775.1 Pirellulaceae bacterium
TGCCGTAGTCGCGTTGCACCTTGAAGACCGCTTCGACCGCCTGCAGCACCTTGTCGGGCGTGACGAAGCAAATCCGCCGGGCCACCGCGGGAAATGTCTTTTTGGCCGAGGGAGTGACCCCCATGCCGCCGCCGGCAAGCAGGTTGTAACCGACGATCCGGTCCCCCTCGGTGATGGTCAACAGGCCCAGGTCGTTGGCATACAGATCGACGCAGTTGTCGAAAGTGTAGCCAATGGCGATCTTGAACTTCCGCGGCATGTAGAGCTTGCCGTAGATCGGCTCGACGTCGAAGCCGTCCCCTTCGGGCGCGCCGCCGACGAGCTGTTTTTCGCCGCCTTCGGTGTCGGTCAGCCAGACTTCGTGATAGGCGCTCGACCGCGGGGCAAAGTGGTCCGCCAGCCGATCGGCCAGCTCCTGGTTCTGTCGATAGAGTTCGCTGGTGAAAGGGGCCGGGCAACACATCACGTTGCGGTTCACGTCGCCGCACGCACCCAGCGTGCTGAGCTGCGCCGCGTTGATGCGGGCGATCGTCCGCTTCAAGTCCCGCTTGACCACGCCATGCAACTGAAAGCCTTGCCGCGACGTGATGCGAAGCGTCGTGTTCCCTACGTCATCGCACAGGTCCAACTCTTCGAGCACCTGCCGGCTGGTCAGCTTGCCGCCCGGAATTCTCGTCCGGACCATAAAGATGTAGGACTTTTTTTTCTTCCCCTCGTCGTCGAGGCCAGCCTGGCCCCGCTCGTCGCGGTCGTCCTGCTGGTAGGTGCCGTGGAATTTGAGCAGCCCCTCGCTCGTCTTGCCGAAATGGTCGAGACCATCGACCGCTTCCTGGGCCAGGTCGCCACGCAGAAAGCGGCTTTGCTCTTTGACGCCCTCGACCGGGCTGGGTTTGAAAGGTTCAGACAATTGCTTTGCCCCTAACGGCGGGCGAGATGGAAACCATTAAGAGGCAACGACTTCCGCGATCCTTGGATCAATCATTACCATGTTTACCATGATTATCATGTATCGCTGTCGGAAGTCAAGTCTTGGCCCACAGTTTGGCAGTATAGCGGAACTGGGAAAACGGTCCTACGGCGGTTCAGCGTGCAGGCTTGCCACCTAAAGAATTCGTAAGCCGGCAGCCCGACAATGTTTAGCGATGCTTCTGCCGCATACGGCGGCTGTAGGCCTCGAGCACCCGGCGCTCGCGTTTGGAAAGGCTTTCCGCCCCATCGCGGGCCATCTTTTCCAGCAGCTTGTCGGCCTCGGCATCCAGATCTTCGTAATAGGCTTCGGGATCGTGGACCCGCAGATCGGGCTTGGCCTTCATCGCCTTGCCGAGCGATTTGAACATCGTGCTGATCCCGGTCATGCCGGGGAGCCGGCTGAAATTCCAGCCGAAATACCAGTAGGTCAGCGCGAATAGCGCGCCGGTCAGATGGACATCGTGGGCCACGAGATCCCGGCTCGAAAACATGTCGAGCAGCACGATGATCAGTCCCGCCACCCAGGCCGGGGTGGGAATGACGAACATCAATAGCAGCGTAGCCCGCGGGTAGAGCAGGCAAAACAGAATGATCGCGGCGACCGTTCCTCCGGAAGCTCCCAGGAGCCCGCCGAACTTTGGTCCTCCGCCGAAATTGGCCACCAGGTACGAGTTGAGCGACCAGCTTCGCACCGCCCAGACCAGCCCCCCCAGAACGATTGCCAGCAGGTAGAACCGCAGGAATTCCTTCCAGCCGAAGCGGTCTTCCAAGGGCTTGCCGAAGAAATACAGCCCCAGCATGTTGCCGGCCAGATGCCACAAACCCTCGGGACTGTGGGCAAAGCCGTAGGTCAGGAACTGGTACCAGCGCCAAGGCTCGGCGAGCGTGTCGGGTCGCAGAGTCAGCGCCGCGGTAAGGGTATTGTTCGGGCCGCCAAAGAAGAGATTCGCCAGAAAGACGATGCAGTTGAGGACGATCAGCTTGACCGCCACCGAACTGGTGTACGACGAGCCGGCGTCAGCGCCACGGTAGTAATCGCGTTCCTGATAGCCCATAACCCTGCTCGTACCGTCCGTGCCCAGGCAATCGCGCCGTGCAACGTGCGCCTGATCTTGCGCCACGGCCGCCACCGCTATCTTACGGCACAGAGGGGGCGGCGGGGAGTGCGACGGGCAAGAAGCCCGAACTAAGGCACGCCGCAGGGATTATGCTACCGCCCGCTTCGGTCCAGCAGGCCAGCAGCCACCGATTTTTTACGGCCCGGCGTGGCCGGAACGAAGGTTCGTAGGAGTTTGAACCGCGGATAGCGCCGATCTTTGCGGAGGAGAGGACTTAGCCACGGATGAAACACGGATGCTCACGGATTCGGAGGACAATCTGTGTGCATCCGCGCGATCCGAGCTGGTCCGCGGTTTTGTTTTCTTAGAATTTGTGCAGGCCACACAAAATCTCAACGCTTGTGGTACGGATGAAACACGGCCGGGAAATATCTGTGTTTCATCTGTGTTTCATCCGTGGCTTCCGATGCTCTCTCTGCGATTCGCGGGGGTAGATCATTTGCTGCTTGCTTCCTAGGGAATCATCGCGGTGGCGGCGCGGGTCCGCTGCTCGATCTCTTCCGTCATTTGGGCATTCAGGGCGGTCAACTCGCGGCTCAGTGCCTTGTTCGAGCGATACAGGTGGCTCAGTTCGGCGCGAACCTCGTCCAGGCGTTTGGTGACCGCCTCGTTGTAGTTGCCCAATTCTTCGGCTTCATAGCGGACCTTGGTCAGGTCCGCGGTCAAATTGGTTTGGAAAGTGTCGAGCAGGGCCGATTGCTCGTCCGCTTTGGACTTGGAAGCTTGCAGCGAAGCCAGATCGCGCCCCAGCGCCCGAATCCGGCCGTTCAGCGCGGCGATGCGGGCGTGAATGCCGCCGAAGCGGAGCTCGAAGTCGTTCAACTTGCGGCGATAAATCGAGCGGACTTTGGTCGCCACGTCGTCCGCAATTAACTGTTCCGCCGTCGCCCGGTCGAAAATGGCCGTATCGTCCTTTACGAATTCGGCGGCGGCCAACTCCGCGGCCGGATCGGCCCCCGGCTTGGTGCGCCGCAGCCGGTCGATGCGGGCCCGGCCATTGCTGTCGAAGGGGCCGCTCAGCGTGGGATAGTCGAGCGAGGCCTCGGAGGGCGCATCGACATCGACCGTGTGCGGTTTAACGAATTTCACTTCGATCCAGATGTTTTCCGGCGGATCGTTCACCTCGTCCGCCTCCTTGCCGTCGCGCAAATATTGCGACAAGAACTTTTGATACTGATCGTTGGGCAGCCCGGTCATCGGCTGCGGAATCAGCACCCGCAACTGCTCTTCGGTCAGGTCCGACAGCCACTCGTGGCTGTCGATGGGCGCCACCTCATACAAGGTCCACGTCGCCGGCCTTCCTTCGGCATAGCCTTGCAGATTGTTGGCCACGGCCGCTTGATCCGGCGGCATCGGCAGGCGCGTGGGAACGACGGTGACCGAGTCGGCAGCGGTCTCCGTGACTTGAAACTCGCCCAGATAGTAGCCGGGAATGACGACTGGATCGGTCGCAGGCGTTTGCCCAGCCTGCGGCGTCAGCCCTTCCTTGAACGCGTACACCACCGTCTTGGGTTCCAGATGGTGCGGGACGGGCGCGGGAGCCGCCGCGCCTTCTTCTGCCGGCGGCGCGGTCGACAAGGTGAACCCGTTGGCGCCCGGAGTGACCACCAATCCTCGCCAGACGCGCCCGCGGTCGAGAATGGTGCGGGCCAGTTCGTTCTTCAGATTGACGACCGATTCCTTCTCGCGACTGTGATCCTTTGGATCGCCGTAGGTCAGCTTCGTCAGGCTTGCCGTTTCGATGTCGAGTTTCTTCTCCAAACTATCGACGTGGCCGATCCACGCCAGCCGCGTTTTCATCGTCATTGCGGCATACACCCCGAACGCAATGACGGTCGCAAAAACGAAGAACGTCATCGTGACGTGGACCCAGCGCCAGGTCTTCGTATTCATCACCGTGAGGAAGATGAAGAAGATGACCACCAGGCCCAGCAGGATTTGAAAGATGATCGGGTTGTCCATGATTTCCCGGCAGGTGGCAAAAGGAGAGCAGGCACCAGGCAGCGCTGTAGCCCCAAGGCGATAGGTCGATGATAAATTGGGCAGTCTAGTGAGTCAAGTTTTTCAGTTTCAAACGATCGCCATAAGTTGCTCGATCCCTGGCACTCCAGCGTGCCGGCCGCCTGCGGCAGGCGGGGCCTTTACTCACAATCGTTCCAACCGGAACCGTTTATTCCTAAATGGTTCTACGCACGCCAGCCGGCACAGGAGCGATTTTTTTCGACACCGGCCCCGCCCGGCGATACACTGGCGGCACATTCAACCTTGCTCGTTTCCCACCTACCACCTGGCGCTACCATGATACGCCCATTTTGCCTGGCCATCGCGGCCCTGTTTCTGGCAACTTCACACCTTTCCTCCGCCGCTGAGCCAGCCGTCATGCAGCCCGGGATCGTGAAAACAGAATTCCTCTACGAGCAGGCCCCTTATCCCCAGTGCCATGCCTCGACGATTGCCGAAACACCCGCCGGCCTGGCGGCTGCCTGGTTTGGCGGCACGCGCGAGAAGCACCCCGATGTCGGAATCTGGTTTTCTCGCCACGACGGCAAGACCTGGTCCGAGTCGGTCGAAGTCGCTAATGGCGTGGAAAGCCCGGATAAACGGCATCCCTGCTGGAATCCGGTGCTGTTTCAAATGCCCGACGGGCCGCTGCTGCTGTTCTACAAGGTCGGTCCCAGCCCCAGCACTTGGTGGGGGATGTTGATCCGCTCGACCGACGCCGGCCAAACCTGGAGCAAGCCCGAGCGCCTGCCCGACGACATTGCCGGACCCATCAAAAACAAGCCGATCCTGCTGGCCGATGGACGGCTGCTCTGCCCCAGCTCGACCGAGGACGACGGCTGGCGGGTTCACATGGAATGGACCAGCGACGCGGGCAAAACCTGGGAGCGCACTGCCGCGCTGTGCGACGGCAAAACGCAGGCCGCCATCCAGCCGACGGTGTTCGTCCACGGCGACAAGTTGCCAATGAAGTTGCAAATGCTTTGCCGCAACCGGTCGGCCGGCAAGCTGTGGGAATCGTGGTCAGAGGACGGCGGCAAAACCTGGACGAAGCTGGCAGCGGCATCGCTCCCCCATCCCGGTTCGGGAGTGGACGGTGTGACGCTGAAGGATGGCCGGCATCTACTGGTTTATAACCACACGTCGCGCGGTCGCTCGCCGCTGAATGTGGCGGTTAGCGACGACGGCAAGGCGTGGCAGGCTGCCCTGGTGCTCGAAAGCGAGCCGGGCGAATACTCCTATCCGGCGATCATCCAGACCGCCGACGGGCTGGTCCATATCACCTATACCTGGCGGCGGCAGCGGGTGAAGCACGTCGTCGTCGATCCGGCCAAGCTGGTTTTGCAGCCGATTGTGGATGGCAAGTGGCCCGAGTAATTGCGCTGCGGTCGCTAAAACCCCTGCACCGCCTCGCCCCCATCGCGCGTGCCCAGGGCCTGCATGGTTTGAGGATCGATCGAGTCGGCCACGAACCGCACGGAAGCGTCGCCCATCAGCACCAGCCGG
>JBBDYF010000207.1:5604-17517 GCA_040901775.1 Pirellulaceae bacterium
GGCCGCCGGGATGGTTCCCCGGCGGCAAGCCTCCCGGCAGTTGGCTGATATCGACATCGCTGGGTGCGGCCCAGCTTTTGCCGTCGCTGCGCACTTCGACCATCATCAGGGTGTTTGAGGTGCCATCCTTAATATCCGCCATGTCGGCCGCCTGGCCCGCCTCGAACACCGTCCCCTTCCCGGTGACAAAGGCGTAGTTGTTCGGTCCCTGCGTCGGGCTCGACGCATCGACGAACGTCGGGACCATCGTTTGGCTGATCGGCATGTTGGCCGGGCTGTCCCAGGCTTCATCCAGCTTGAACGAACCGTAGAGCGGCGACTGCTCCATGAACGGCAGCAGCAGCACCCGCCCGCTATAGAGGGGCTCGCCGTTTTCGTCGGTCACCACAGCCGGGGGGAACGACTTGTACGTATCGTGATAATTGTGCAGCGCGATGCCGAGTTGCTTCATGTTGTTCTGCGATTGCATCCGTCGGGCCGCCTCGCGCGCCGCTTGGACGGCCGGCAACAGCAGGGCAACGAGTATGCCGCCACACAGCAGCAAGCACACCAATGACGTCACCACTACAGCCGCGATTACCCCACCACTGCCGCCGCTGCTCGGCTTGGGGGCATAATAGCCGGCCGCCGGCAGCGGGCCAGGAATGGTGATCGTCTGTCCGCAAGCGGCGCAGGGGCCGGTTTGTCCGGCGAACTGGTCGGCGACGGAAAATTGTTTGCCGCAATGCTGGCAGGTGTAGGCGATGGTCATAAACACGCGGGGCTGGAAAACCGTGAAACAGGGAATAAACCGCGGCCGCCCGGCGAAACTGGTGGTTGCGGCTAGATTAAAATTGTAACAAGCCGCCGGCAATTTTACCGCACGAGACAGGCCAAACTTGATTCGCAGGTCCGGTCGAACGTCTAATGGTGGGGCACCGTGCGTTTTCCATTGGCAGCCAAGAGTACAAAATTTCCGCCGGGGAGTGATGTTCGTATGTCGCGTCCACTGTTACCCAGTCCGCTGTTTGTCACCTTGCTGGGATTCGCCGCTTCGATCGTGCTGGTCCAGTCGCTGGCCGGCCAGGACCGGGCCAAGGGGGGCAAAAACAAACGGGCAGAGGCCCAGGCCCCCAAGGTCCGCCCGTTGCCCAACGACGAGCGGCTGATGGCCCTCCACCGGGATTTCGTCAAACGGGCCGAAGGATTGGCCAAAGAATACGAAAACGACAAAGATTGGGGGAAGGCCCGCTCGGTCTATGAGGAAATCCTGAAACTCGTGCCGCAGTACAAGTCGGCCGCGGATCGGCTGGCCGCCATGATCGACCGCGAGCGGCAGGCCCAAAGCGTGGTCGTCAACATCCGGGCCAACGACGGCTGGCAAGACACGGGGGTCGATCTGATCGCCGACAAGCCGGTGTCGATCGTCGCGGGGGGCACCTGGGTGTTTCACCTGGAAATCGAAACCAACGCCGACGGCCTGAGCATTCCCAAGGAGCTGCGCGACTTTAACCCGGGCTGCCTGATCGGCATGATTCCCGAAGAAAACCCGGAAGACAACAAGCCGTTTGTGATTGGCCCGGCCAAGCAGTTTCAAGCCGAGCGGAGCGGCCGGCTGTTCCTGCGGATGTACGACACCGACCCCCGCGACAACTCCGGCTCACTGAAGGTGGAAATTCGAGGGACGTTCAAAGAGGGGCGGTAATCGCCTAGGGAACTCTGTCTGCGGGCTTTATTGCCGGCAGGCGAAACGAGTAAACTCCCTCGGAAACTGCGGCGAAGAGGGTATCGCCGATTATCCAGGGCGGGCCCACCAGGGCGACCATTGCCCGTGGCTTGGGTTCAAAGGGGGGCACCAGGGACACGCTGGTTTGGAACTCGCCTGTCGCGGCGTCGATGGCGTGCAGGGTGAGGTTTTGGTCCACGGCCAGCAAGCGACCTTGCTCGAGCGAATGAGGCGACCACGCTTTGTTGTAGGAATCCGCTTGGCCGCTGGATAGCGCGTTTTCCGACATCTGCTGCCTCCAGACGACGCTGCCGGCCGAAGTCTTCGCCCGCAAGAAGATGGGGTTTTCGGTCACTACGACCACTCGGCCCGGCTGTGGGCTTTGGTGATGCTCGAAACTTGGCTGCGCGAATGGGGGGGCGCCGAGTTGGGGCAAGGGGCCGGGGCAAGCGCCGCGATACCCAGCCCCATTGTCTAACCGGGCCTCCTAGCCGCGACACCAGCTTGCATAGCCGCGACCACTGGTCGCGCTCATTATAACCGCGTCAGAGTGGCTGTGATTTGCGCAGCAAACCACGGCTTCTGCGGGCAGGCGATTCAGCTAATCGCGCGGTTTTTTTTCGCCGAAACGGCTCCCGCCTTCGCTGCAACTCTTTTGCCCGCCGAGAGTTAATCGCTGATCGTTATGCTGATCGCCGCTCCCGGCTAGAAGTGGTAGAAGACTTAAGCGATGGACGTTGTTTTTGTAGATAGTAGGCACGCAGTTCACTTGCCGATAAGCCGCTAAGGACCGCCCACGAGCAATCTGGCGATGCGCCTGGCCCCAGTCGCCCGGAGCCATCATTTAACCTGCTTGTCAAAGAGCGCGCGCACCGCCTCACGCGACATGGACGGAATTATACACACGAGCAGCGTGTGTGTCAAGACGTTCACCGAACGATCTGCGGCCCATCCCCCAGGCAATCCGCGGCTTTGGCGAGCCAAGCGACGCGGCCATTCACCTCTCGGCAAACAGTTTCCAGACTATCGCAGATGCTCTCAGAATAGCCGCCGCATTCGGTCCAACAATGCTCAATGGGCTCTTCACTATAGTGGTCCTCCACGAACCCGTAAGAACCATTCTCGCCTGGTCAGATGGTGCGTCCGGACCACCCAAAGGGGGAAAAGTCCAATTTGACGGGAATCGCAGTCCGCAAGGTAGTCGGCTGGCGGGCTACAGCGGACGATCCAACAGAATCAGCGCGTCGGGCAGTTCGTTGGAATTGCCGTGGTCTCCGGGCAGCTTGGCCGCCAGCCGCTCGCCCGTTTGGCGGATCGTCTCACACAAGGCGGCGGCAACCGTCGTTTGACTCAAACGCTGGGTCAGCTCGCCGCAAATTTCGTCGAGCGCCGGCTGGCCCAACTCGCGAAAGACCTGTTCGTCCCCCAGCACGGCTGCCTGATGCTCGAACAGCGAGACATAGAGTAACAGGCCCCCCTGTGACGGCGCGTGGTGAATTCGCGAATCGAAAAACACCTGGCGGGCGCGGGCCTGCACCTCGGCGCGCAGTTGGCGGCGCGGAGTGAGCAATCGGCAAAGCCACGCCGAGCGGCTGGCGATCAACACCCCCAAAACAAAGCCGGCGACCACGCTGGCCGCCAAACAGGCGACCTCGATCCAGTGGGGCCAATGCCCCCAATTGCCGACTTCGGGAGCGGCTTGCGGCCAAAGCAGCCAGACGACGACCAGGGCCAATAACCCACACCATAAGCCGGCGAGATCTTCGGCCCGGTCGTATCTTCCGGACGACGTGGCCACCACCGGCACAATTTCGGCCGAAGTGTGGGCCTCGGCAGTGGCTACGGCCCGAGCGACGGCCGTTCGATCCTCAGCCGTTAGCACTTGCGACGCGTTGCGCATGTTGAAAAAATCTCCGCGTGCCTGGGTTACCACGAGCCGGTGGCCCCGCCGCCCCCGGAAAAACCGCCGCCGAACGATCCGCCCGAGAATCCGCCGCCGCCGCCAGAGTTGCTACGGTTGAAGTACTGATACAGGGCATAGCCAATCACCCCGATCACAGCGGCCCACAGCAGCCAAGCCCAGCCGCTCGATCCGCGACGGATGAGCGAGACGACGGTAAAGATGGCGAGCCCCGCCAGGCCGATCCAGACGAGGTACATCCACCAGGGTTGCGGGGTGGCCTGGGCCTGGGGGAGTTCCAGGCCACGCGCCATGGCGGCCAGCGCCTCGACCCCGGCCGCGATGCCCCCCGAAAAATCTCCCTGCTTGAAACGAGGGACGATCTGTTCGTTCATGATCCGCTCGGCCAGCGCGTCTTGATCGTGCCGCCAGTAACCTCCCAGTTCGATCCGGGCCTTCCGGTCGTTCTTCGACACCAACAGCAAGATGCCGGTGTTCCAGGTGGTATCGCCGAGTTTCGCCTGGCCGATTTGCCACTGGTCGAACAGCAACGTGGCAAAGGTTTCGATCCGCATTCCCGCGCCGCCATGTTCGGCCATCGAGTCGATCGTCACCACGATGATCGGCGTCGCCTTGTCGGTGAGCAGTTTGTCGGACGTCTTGAGGATCTGGTCGCGGTCGGTGGACGACAACAGGCCCGCGCGATCGACAATAAACTCGCGCGGGCCAGGCCGCTGGAGGTCGATCACATTCTTCTGCTGCGCGCCGGCTATCGACCACCCGCCGACCGCGAGCGCCACAATCGTCAGCAGGCCCAGCGCCCGTGGAATTCGTCGCCAGCCTGTCATCGCTATATCCCTCGCGGACATGGAATCTGAAATGCCACTGTCAGACCGCACTTTTGGGCGGTGGAAGCTCTCACGGTGAGCGAGCGCTGGTGAAGTATAACGCAGCGGCTCCTGCCGATGATGCGGCGTGTCGTCACTCGTCTGGACGAAGCTCTCGCGTGCCGGCGCAAGTGGTTCCCGCACAATGCTTTGCGCCGCACGATCCGGCGGGGCAACAAAGTTGCAAAGCACTTCACAATAGCCGCTGCCGGTGGCGCATCTGTATTTGCAGGGCAATCTTCTACCCACGGTTCGGGGATGGCGCGGTTCACGGATTGCTGGTTGATGGATGAGGAGGCGGACGATGAAGCGGATGTTGCTTTGCGCGTTGGCGGCTGCGCTCGTGGGCCAATCCGCCTGGGGGGCTGAGGACGACTTGCGAGGAATCGAATTCTTCGAGAAGAAAATCCGCCCGGTGCTGGTCGCCAATTGTTACCAGTGCCATTCGGCCAGCGCCAAGGAGATTCAAGGCGAGTTGCGGCTCGATACCCGCGCGGGAATTCGCAAAGGGGGCGAGCTTGGCCCGGCGGTCGTTCCCGGCAATGTCGAAGAAAGCCTGTTGATCGCCGCCTTGAAACATGCCGATGGCCTGGAGATGCCTCCCAAGAAGAAGCTGCCGGACGAAGTGGTGGCCGACTTTGTGAAGTGGGTCGAGATGGACGCCCCCGACCCGCGCAAGCCCAACGCCACGACGGTCGGGGGGAAAATCAACATTCTGGCGGCACGCGAGTGGTGGTCGTTTCAGCCCCCTAAGGTTTCGCCCCCCGCCGCGACAAAGAACGCCGCCTGGCCCCGCACGGAAATCGACCGTTACCTGCTGGTCAACTTGGAAGCCAGCTCGCTGGTTCCCGTGGCCGACGCCGATCGACCCACGCTGATCCGGAGGGCCTACTTCGATTTGATCGGCCTGCCGCCGACGCTGGAGGAGATCGATGCCTTTGTTGCCGACCAAGATCCGCAAGCGTTTGCCAAGGTGATCGACCGCCTGCTCTCTACGCCGCAGTTCGGTGAACGCTGGGGCCGGCACTGGCTCGACGTGGCTCGCTACGGCGAATCGACCAGCAAAGAGCGGAACATCCCGTTTCCCAATGCCTGGAAGTATCGCGACTACGTCTATGACTCGCTCGCCGCCGACAAGCCATTCGATCAGTTCATCCGCGAGCAGATTGCCGGCGATCTATTGCCGGCCAAAAGCGACGCCCAGCGCAACGAAATGCTGGTGGGTACCGGTTTTCTGGCGATCGGGCCGCGGAGCTTGAACACCCGCAACGCCGAACAGTACCTGATGGACCAGGTGGACGAGCAATTGGACGTGGCGACGCGCGGAGTGATGGCCCTTTCGGTCGCTTGCGCCCGCTGCCACGACCACAAGTTCGATCCGATTCCGACGACCGACTATTACGCGATGGCCGGAATTTTCCGCAGCACCGAGGTGCTGTCGGGCGTCAAGCGCGGCAACAACAAAACCGGTTACGACGGCGAATATGCCTATCTGGCCGATCCCGCCAAAAAGTCGGAGATAAGCCGGGAGGATCGTCAGCGGCTGGACGAACTGGGCCGCGAACTGGACGAGGCCCAGGCCGACTTGATCGCCATCCGCCGTAAAGGAAAGCAAGCGGCGGCCGGCGGCGACGGTAAGCAGAATAGGCAGGCAAAGAACAAGGCGAAGGCAAAGAACAACAAAAACAAGGCCGTCCGGCAGGCCGCCGCGGCCTATCGCCGCGGGCAACAGCGGGTCGAAGAACTGCAAGAGCAGATTCGCGCGTTGGAAGGCAAAACGGGAAGCTCGGGCGAAGCAGTCATGGCGGTTCGCGAAGCGTCGAGCCCCGGCGACTGCCGCGTCAACATCCGGGGCGAGGTGAACGACCTGGGACCGGAAGTTCCCCGCGGCTACGTCCGCGTGCTCACCTATCCGCAAACGCCCGACGTGGTTCCCACGCAAAGCGGCCGGCTGCAACTCGCCATGTGGCTGACCAGCGAGAACAACCCGCTGACCGCCCGCGTGATGGCCAATCGCGTCTGGTATCACCTGTTCGGTCGCGGCATCGTCGAAACGGTCGATAACTTCGGCGCCCTGGGGGAACTGCCCACCAACCAGCCGCTGCTCGACTACCTGGCGGTTCGTTTCATGCAGGAGGGGTGGAGCACGAAGACGCTGATTCGCGAAATCATGCTCAGCCGGGCGTATCAACTGTCGAGCGAACATTCGGCTGCGGCCTACGCGGTCGATCCCGACAACAAGCTGGTCTGGCGGATGAATCGCCGCCGGCTGGAGGCCGAGGCGATTCGCGACTCGCTGCTGGCGGTCAGCGGTCAGTTGGATCTGGTGCGGCCCGTCGGCTCGCTGACGCAATCGATCACCGGCGGCGAAATTGGCCGCCGGGCCAAGACTGCCGGTCTCGAAAAAGATGTGACCTTTCGCAGCGCCTACCTGCCGATCGTGCGCGGGCTGGTGCCCGAGTTCTTGAGCCTGTTCGACGTGGCCGATTCGGAACTGGTCGTGGGCCAACGCGACGTAACGACCGTCGCCCCGCAAGCGTTGTACTTGATGAACAGCCCATTCGTCGCCCAGCAGGCGCGGGCGATGGCTGAGCGTTTGCTCGACCGATCGGACCTGTCGGACGACGCAGCCAGAATCGACTACGCCTTCCGCCTGGCGCTGGGCCGGCCGGCCGACGCCGAACAGATCGCACGCTCGCTGGAGTACCTGCAAGACTTCGAGGCCGGGCTTGCGTCGGACGAAAAGCCGGCGGCCAAGCGCGTGGCCGCTTGGTCCAGCTTCTGCCAGACGCTCATGTCGTCCGCCGAGTTCCGCTACGTCTATTGACACGATTTGCTTACGCCTGCGCCTCCGGCTGCGGGTTAAACAATGAGTAACCGACTCGTTCCATTATGAAGGACGTTCGCATGTTCTCCGCTCCCCTCACTCGTCGCGACGTGCTCAGGTCCACCTCGTGCGGCTTTGGCATGATGGCCCTGGCCGGCTTGCTCGGGCAATCGGCGCGGGCAGCCGCTGCCGACTCGGACAATCCCCTCTCGCCCAAGCAGCCGCATTTCGCGCCGCGGGCCAAGCGGGTGATCTTCATGTTCATGCAAGGGGGACCGTCGCACGTCGATACGTTCGACTACAAGCCGGCCTTGGAAACGGACGACGGCAAAAGCCCCAGCGCGGGAGCGAAAGGCCGGGGGAACCGCAAGTTGATGAAGTCTCCCTGGAAGTTCAGCCCCAGAGGCGAGAGCGGGCTGCCGATCTCAGAACTGTTGCCGCATACTGCCAAACATGCCGACAACTTGTGCATCTTGAACAGCATGCACACTGACCTGCCGAACCACCCGCAAGCCGCCGTGCAACTGCATACCGGCAGTTTCCAGTTCGTGCGGCCCAGTATGGGGGCCTGGATTCTGTACGGCCTGGGGACCGAAAACCAGGAACTGCCCGGCTTTTTGACGATCAACCCGATTACCCGCGTCGGCGGGGCGGTCAACTTTGGCAGTTCGTTCCTCCCCGCGCCGTTTCAGGGGACGCGAATCGGCGGCGAAGGACAAAAGCTGGCGAACGCATCGCTCTCGAACCTGTCCAGCGGTGGCCAATCTCGCGAGCAACAGCGAAAACAGATCGACCTTTTGCAAACGATCAATCGCGACCGGCTCGCCAAAGACAAAGTAAACAGCGAGCTCGAAGGAATAATCGAATCGTACGAACTGGCGTTTCGCATGCAGTCGGCCGTGCCCAAACTGATGGACATCGCCGACGAATCCCCATCCACGCTCGATGCGTATGGTATTGGCAATGGCCCGACCGACAATTTTGGCCGGCAGTGTCTGCTCGCTCGCCGTTTTGCCGAGGCGGGTGTACGCTTCATAGAACTGGGCCACGGCGGCTGGGACCAGCACAACCAGCTTCGCAACAAGCTGACGCAAAACTGCATGGCCATCGATCAGCCGATTGCGGCGCTCTTGAACGACCTAAAGCTCCGCGGAATGCTGGACGAGACTTTGGTCGTGTGGGGAGGCGAATTCGGCCGCACGCCGCACGCCCAAAACGAAGATGGACGCGACCACAACAACGGCGGCTACAGCATGTGGATGGCGGGGGGCGGCGTGAAAGGGGGCCTGCGCTATGGATCGACCGACGAGCACGGCATCAAGGCCGCCGAAAAGCCGATGCACGTTCACGATCTGCACGCGACCATCCTGCACCTGTTGGGCCTGGACCACACGCGGCTGACGTATCGCTATTCGGGCCGCGATTTCCGCCTGACCGACGTGCATGGCAACGTGGCGACGGAGATTCTTGCTTAGCGGAACGCATCTCGCCTGCCTTGCTGGCAGGGACCAGCGAGACACTCCGGTTAAGAGTACAATGCTTCCTTAGGAGCTCGTGCGTCTGAAATGCTCGCTGCGGGGCTTTCGATGCGCTCGGGATTTTTGGAGAGCCGCCGCTAGCGTTACCGGATTCTGCTATGCCCGGTCGATTTGTCGTTTACGTTTTCGTCGCCTTGGGGTGTGGGCTATTGGTGCGGGTAGCCACGGCCGATATCACCGCCCATACAGACTTCGAGGGCGCTTCGGCCAAGGTTCTCGCCCTCGACCCGGCGACCAACACCATCCGCATCATGCCAGCCGGCGATCCGGCTCGCGGCTGGCCTTGCTGGTGGTCTTTGCGGGTGGACGGTCTGGCCAAGGGAGACCAACTGACGCTGCAGGTCGTCGCCAGCGATGCCCTGCTGGTGGGCCCCAGCAAAAACCGCGGCAAGGCGCTCTGGTCGGGCTGGTCGCAGCCGGTGCGGGCGGCGGTTTCGACCGATGGGCGCGTCTGGCGGCAGACCGAGCCGGGACAAGCCGATGGCATGCAGATGAACTATGCTGTCGTAGCCGAAGGGGGCTCGCTCTGGCTCGCCTGGGGGCCGCCGTTCACTCCGCACGATGCGGGCGTCTTGGTGGAGACGCTGGCAAAGCGCTGCCGGGGGGCCAAGGCGATCGAGCTTTGCCGCTCGAATGGCGGCCGCCCTTGCCCCGCCCTGCGACTGTCATCGGGCGATCGGCCGGAAGATCAGCGGCTTGGAATCTGGATTCAGGCCCGCCAGCACGCCTGGGAATCAGGGAGCAGTTGGGTCGCCCGCGGCGCAGCCGAATGGTTGGCCGGCGACGACCTTCGCGCTAAGCGACTCCGCGAGTTGTGCGAAATCACGATCGTTCCGATTATGGACATCGACAACACAGCCACCGGCAACGGCGGCAAGGAAGGCATCCCGCAAGACCACAACCGCGATTGGACCGACAAGCCGCACTTTGCCGAAGTCGCCGCGGCCCAGAAGCATCTGCGGCGGCTGGCGGAACAAGACCGGCTGGCATTGTTCGTGGACCTGCACAATCCTGGTCCCAACGACAAGCAGCCGTTTTTTTATTGTTGCCCAGAAAACACGCTGTCCGAACTGGGGCGGCAGAATCAGGATCGCTTTCTGACGATCTGCCGGGGCGAGATGTCTGGCCCGCTCGAACTGGCGGGCAAGCCACGGACCAGCGGCGCTGCGTACGATCCGCTGTGGAAGCAGATGAGCAAGAACTGGGTGGCCGCGCACGCTCCTCCGTTCGGGGTGGCCCTTACGCTCGAGACGGCGTGGAACACCGAGCACAGCACGACCGACGGCTATCGCCGCCTGGGCGAGCAATTGGGCCAGGCGATGGAAAAATATGTGAGCGGCGACGTGCGGAAGTGAACTACTTTCTGGTTTCGCCGGCCTGGCGCAATTTGCCGACGAACGCCGAATGCTCGGGAGATGCCAGGCCTTCCTGCAGCACCGCGAGCACGCGCGCCAGGTCGCCCCGCAGCAGCGCAGCCGGGTCGAGCCAAAGTCCCGGAAACACTTCGCTCTGATAGTGCCCTGCCGAGTCGGCTTGCAGCGGAAAATAGCGTCCGCCCCGGAGCACCAACCAATCGATGGCTTTGTCCCACACCCGCCAGACGACATACTCCTGCACGCCGTTTCGCCGATAGGCATTGAGTTTGTCGTGCAGGTCGTAGCTGACGCTGGAAGCCGCCACTTCGGCGATGAGCTCGGGGCTGCCTTCCACGTAGCCGTCCACCGTCTTGGAGCGGCCTCCGAACTCCGGCAAAATGCGCAGGTACCCGTCGGGCTGCGGATCGTTGTCCAAGTCGAGGTGCAGCGTCCCGTTGTCGCCGGCCTGCACACCGGGGGTCATAGCCCAGTACACGCCCAGCCACATCATTAAGGCGGCGTGCGGGGCGGCGTGATCGTCGTTCGACACAGGTGACGCCATATAAACGACCCCCTCGATCAGCTCGGCCTTTTTCACGTCGGGCATCGCCGCATAGCGCCGCTGAAACTCGTCGCGGGTCAGGCGGTCGCCGGCGACCAGCGGTGGGATCGATGTGGGCCCTCCCCGTCGGGGTGCTTCCGTTATCGTGCTCATCGTAATTGCTCCGGTCGCGTCGGCCACCAGACTCGTCGAAACTCGTCGAACAACCCACTTCCATTATACGACGCCAGCGACGCTCGATCCCTCCCCTTTGCGAAACTCGGCCCGATAGACCGGCAACTCGCTCTTTCGCGTGCGGCGCTCGAAGTGGGTGCGATAGTCCAGATCGTGCTCGGCCGGTTTTTCGGGCACGGCGAGCGGACCCAGCAACGCGACTGTCGCCGCGATCAGCTTCAGTGTCGATTGGTAATATTCTTCGACGTCCGTCCAAAAATGCAGGCTGCCGCCGGGAACGAGCGTTCGCTCGGCGCTGCGAAGAAACTCCTCGTTCAGGACGCGGCGCTTCTTGTGCCGCTTTTTCCACCACGGGTCGGGAAAATAGACGTGAACGGCGGCCAGGCTGGCGGCGGGAAACCAATCGCGGAACAGGCCCAGCGCGTCGCCCCCAATCATGAAAGCGTTTTGGCTTTGTAGTTGCACCAGGCGAGCCGCGGCAAACCGGGCGTACTTGCGGGCCATCTCGATGCCCAGATAGTTTCGCGCCGGGTTGGCGGTCGCCGCCCCCGCCAGAAAGAGTCCCTTGCCGCTGCCGACCTCTACTTCCAGCGGCTTCGCTTCGCGAAACAGGGCGGCCGGATCGAACGGGCGCGGCACGTCCTCCGCATCCCGATAGTGCCAGCTCAGATTCAAAGCGGGATCGATCTTGCGAAGTGCGCGGCGGCCCATGACTTGTTTGGCAGCAGGAGGAGAAAGTGCCGTTTCAGGCCGTGGCCGCCCGTAGTTTCTGCAACGCCTCGACCGGAATCGGAATTCCTTTCAGCGTTCCCTCGACCACGAGCCGGTCTTTGACGACACCTTGAAACTTGCAGACGATCATCCGCCCGCGGCGGACCTTGTCCAGCCGGCACATGACGATCAAGCGGTCGCCCACCAGCACCGGATCGCGAAAGCGCACGTCTTCGAGCCCGCCAAACCCGACC
>JBBDYF010000208.1:0-17470 GCA_040901775.1 Pirellulaceae bacterium
AGCCGTGGCGGCGCCGACGAACTGAGGGCTAAGCCCGAGGCGGTTGCCCGATTGCGGGCGAACCGTCGTCCATCTGGCGCCTCCCGCGTCGCGAACGTACTGCGAGAGCGCCATGCCGTTGAAGTAGGGCTCGCCGATCATCAGGTACGGCTTGCGGTCGGCTGCCGAGCTGAGCGAAACGCGCATCACCAGTTGATTGCTCTGATGGATGCGGCCGTACTCTTCCAGGCTGGCTTCCGGCGTGAAGCCGGTGACCGCGTGCGTTCCCCCGCGCGAACCCGACCAGGCCCCTGCGTCCAGCCGCGGCGTCGCATAAAAGAACACCGCGGCGAACAAGACGTTGGCCACCGCCAGCAACAGGACTTGCCGGGCGATCGTGGCGGGACGAACCGGCATGGGCGCGGTGGCCTCCGGCGTCGGACCCAGGTACGGCGCGGCCAATAGCGATTTCCAATCCGTGCCGGCGGGCGCGGGTCGAAGAGCCGCCAGGTCGTACAACCTTTTCCACTCGCGATGCAAACACAACAAGACCAAGGCCGTTAAGGCCAAAAACATGTAGGCCGCCAGCAGCAGGCCAAACTGTGGTCCCAGGCTCAAGGCGGCCGCAACCACCACCTGCAACAAGCTCAGCACGATGAGCTGCCAATAGACGCGCCCCGTCTTCTCTTGAAAGAGCAGGACGATCTGCAGATAGACCAGCATGTCGGCGATCGCCAACAGTTGCCCTTCGCTGCCGATCCGCAAGAAGTTGCGGAGCGACCAAGCGACGGCTGCCAGGGCGACGATGTTGGCGATCAGCCGGTTCAGCCGCAGCCAGCGAAACGCATTGGTCAGCGTCGCCGAGGCGATCGCGGCAACGCCCAATGCCAGGGGCAGCACGACGCTTTCGTGCCCCAGCCCTAAAAACAGGGCACCCATCACGGCCAGGGCCGCGGTGTTCAGTTGCAACGCCCGATCGAGGTTCATCGCCGCCAGCCGCTGGGGGTTTTCCGAGTGGGGACGACGAAACGCCTTCCCGCAAGTAACCTGATTATAGGAACCGCCCGTCCATTGGACACCGAGCCTCGCCCGTGCGCGATTTATTGCGACCCCTGCTGCCGATGATCGTCATCCTGGCGGTCCCGATCGTGCCATTCCTGCTGTTCGGGGCCGAGGTGGACGCTTGGCTCGACGCCTGGCGGCACGATCCGCACGCCTGGCCGCGGGTCGCCGCGGTTGTCGTCGTCTTGCTGGCGACGGACGTGTTCCTGCCCATTCCTTCTAGCCTGGTCTGCACGCTGGCAGGGTCGCAACTGGGCATCTGGGGCGGAACCGCCGCCGCCTGGTTGGGAATGAGCGCAGGGGCCACGATTGGCTTTGCAATCGCGCGGCGGTTCGGGACGCGCCTGGTAGGCTGGATGACCAGGCCCTCCGACCTCGTTCGAGCCGGACACCTGGTCGATCGCTACGGGCCGCTGCTACTCGTCGTCGGCCGCGGCGTTCCCGTGATGGCCGAAGCGACCGTCTTGCTGTTCGCATCCCACGGCTTGAGCTGGCGCAGATTTCTGCCGCCGGTCCTCTTGAGCAACCTGGGCCTGGCCCTGGCTTACTCGCTGTTTGGCGAACTGGCCCAGCAATATCACTCGTTGCCGCTGGCCTTGGCGGTGGCCGTGGCGCTGCCGGTGCTGATGGTGGCGGCCTTTCGCACTTGGACGCGGAATGTTACGAACAAGGGGGATGTCCCTGCGGCCCCTTGAGATTGCCCCATGCCTGCCTCGCTCGCGCAATTGCTCGAACTCGATCGTCCGCTGCTCGCGGAGATTCAGTCGCACGCCGCCGGACCGGCGGGCAAGCTGCCGCTGACCGACGAAATGCTGCGGACCTGGTCGAGCGGCGACTTGTTCGGCCTCACGCAGTCGGCCGGCATGGGCTGGAATCCGACCGATCTGTTGGGCCCCCAGTATTTGATCCTGAGCACCCAAGGGGGCGTGCGCGCGCCCGACGGAACGCCGATTGCGCTCGGCTATCACACGGGCCACTGGGAAGTCGGCCTGCTGGTGCAAGCAGCCGCCCGCGAGATCAAGTCGTTTGGGGGAGTGCCGTTCGCTGCGTACTGTTCCGACCCGTGCGACGGGCGTACTCAGGGAACGACCGGCATGTTCGACAGCTTGCCCTATCGCAACGACGCCGCAATCGTCCTCGGCCGGCTGATCCGCTCGCTGCCGCAGCGGTCGGCGGTGATCGGCGTGGCGACTTGCGACAAAGGCTTGCCGGCGATGATGCTGGCCTTGGCCGCCGCTCGCGATCTGCCGGGAATCATCGTGCCCGGCGGAGTGACCCTGCCGCCAACGGTGGGCGAGGATGCCGGCAAGGTGCAATCGATTGGCGCTCGCTACGCGCACGGCGAGATCACGCTCGACGAGGCCGCCCTCGCCGGTTGCGCCGCCTGCGGCACCCCCGGTGGCGGCTGCCAGTTCCTGGGGACGGCTGCGACCTCGCAGGTCGTGGCCGAAGCGCTCGGCATCGCACTGCCGCATTCGGCTCTCGCCCCGAGCGGCCAGCCGGTCTGGCTCGATCTGGCCGTCAAAAGCGCCTTGGCAGTTCGCGAGCTGGTGTCGCGCAAGCTGCGGATGAGCGACATCCTGACCGCCGGCAGCATTCGCAACGCGATGGTCGTCCATGCGGCCTGCGGCGGCTCGACGAACCTCTTGCTGCACATTCCCGCGGTCGCCTTTGCCGCCGGACTCGACCGCCCCACCGTCGAAGCGTGGAGCGACGTGAACCGCCGCGTGCCGCGCTTCGTCTCGGTGCTGCCCAATGGCCCGGTCAACCATCCGACGGTGCGCGTCTTCCTGGCGGGGGGCGTCCCCGAGATCATGCTCCACCTCCGCGAACAAGACCTGCTGGACTTGAACGTGCTGACCGTCACCGGACAGACGCTGGGCGACGTGCTCGCCTGGTGGGAGCAATCCGAGCGGCGCAAGCAAGTGCGGGCCTTGCTACGCGAGCGCGACGGCATCGACCCCGACGACGTAATCATTCCGCCCGCCCAGGCCCGCCAACGCGGCTTGACCAGCACCGTCTGTTTTCCCGTAGGCAACTTGTGTCCCGAAGGATCGGTCATCAAGGCAACGGCCATCGACCCGGCGGTCGTCGATGCCGACGGCGTCTATCGCAAGACTGGCCCAGCCCGCGTCTTCACCACCGAGCGCGAGGCCATCGCCGCCATCAAGGGGCAGACCGCCAGCTCGCTCAAGCCGGGCGACGTGCTGGTGCTGATGGGGCGCGGGCCGATGGGTTCAGGCATGGAAGAGACGTATCAGATTACGTCGGCACTCAAGTTTCTGAAGTGGGGCCGCGAAGTGGCGGTGGTGACCGATGCGCGATTTTCGGGCGTCAGCACCGGTGCCTGCATTGGCCACGTCGGCCCCGAAGCGCTGGCCGGCGGGCCGATCGGCAAGCTCCGCGACGGCGACCTCATCCAGATCGTGGTCGATCGCAACCGACTCGTCGGTTCGGTCGATTTCGTGGGCGATGGCCAGCGGAGCTTCTCTCCTGAAGAAGGCGCGCTAGTGCTTGCCGCCCGGCCCGCGCGCTCCGACCTATTGCCCGATAAAGACCTGCCCGCCGATACCCGGCTGTGGGCCGCGCTGCAGCGCGTCGGCGGCGGCACCTGGGGAGGCTGCGTGTACGATGTGGACAAGATCGTGGCCGCGCTGGCGCGCGCGTAAAGTTAGCCGGAACCAAACTTGGTTCCGGTGATTCGCCGCGGCGGCGCGCGGCCTCTCGCGCCCCAGCTCCGCTTGGGACCAAGAAACCGGGAGCAAGTTTGCTCCCGGCTATTGAACTCTAAAAGAGTTCCTTAATCACTTCTCCATGCTCCACCAGCTTCAGCGGCTGGTTGAGGTCGGTGGTGTACTCGTCGTGCGGGTTCAGGCCCAGCACCTGGCAAAACGAAACGAACAGATCCTGCACGCCGATCGGCCGATCCGTCACTTTCACATTGTCCTTGTCGGTCGCCCCGATCGCCTGCCCCATCTTCACGCCCCCGCCCGACAGCCCCACCAGCCAGCCTTCGCTGTAGTGGTTCCGCCCGCCGGCGTTGTCCTCGTACTTGGGCGTGCGGCAAAACTCGCCCATCCAGACGACCAGCGTATCTTCCAACAGGCCCCGCTGGGCCAGGTCGGTCAGCAGCATCGCGTAGCCGCTGTCGGTCTCGCCCGCCAGCATCGGGTTCTCTTTGAAGCCCCGCTTGTGCGTGTCCCACCCTTGATCGTTGCCGACGCCTCCGTTGATCACTTCGACAAAGCTGACGCCGCTTTCGACCAGCCGGCGGGCGAGCAGGCACGCTTGGCCGAACTCGTTCCGGCCGTAAGCGTCGCGCAGTGCTGCTGGCTCTTTGTCGAGGCTGAATGCGCCGAGCATCGGGCTGAGCACGAAGCGGCTGGTCCGCTCGTAAATCTCGCGCTGCTCGCTAGCGGCGCGGGCCGAGCCGCGGGCCGCGAACTGATTGTCGAGCTTGGCCGCCAGCGCCAGCCGGCGCTGCAACACTTCGGGCGGGACCGTGGGATGGACGTCCGCGGGCAGTTTGCCTGGTTCGGCAATTTTGAACGATTCGTACCGCGGGCCCAACACGCCGCTATTCACGTCGCGGGTTTTGATTCGCGGGCTGCCGATTCGCACGAACGCCGGCAGGTCGAATCCCGGATCGTAGCGGTCGCGGGCAACGACCGAGCCCCACGTGGGATAGGGAATCGTCGGCATGATCGGGTAGCCGGTGCGGACCAGCTTGATCGCCCGAAAATGGTCCCGCTCTTCGCTGACCATCGAGCGGATCAGGGCGATTTTGTCGAACACCTGGGCCGTCTTCGGCCAGTGCTCGCCGATTTGAATGCCCGGCACATTGGTGTCGATCGCCTGCGTTGGCCCCTGAAACTCCGACCCCGGCTTCGGATTGAACGTGTCGTACTGGCTCGGCCCGCCGTCCATCCACAGCAGGATCATCTTCTTGCCCTGCTGCTTCAGGCCCGCGCTTTTGGCCAGCAGCAGGTCGCGCCACGAGAGGCTGATGGCACCGGCCCCGCTGGCCACGGCCAGCGACTTCAAAAACCCACGGCGGCTAGCAACCCCCTCGCCGGTGACGTGTGCGGATGCGAATGTGCGAAGCATATTAGGTTGTCTCCTCGATCATTTGCTCGTTTAGCCGCAGCCGGAGGCTCTCTCGTTTAACCCGCAGACCGGAGGCGCAGGCTGTTCGGCGTTGAACCGCTTGGTTTTAGATAATGTCAAGCCTAGCAGGCAGTTACTCGGCTTTCAACCTTCGAGCGGCGCGTTGATTGGTTTCCGTGTAGCATTCGTCAGCAGGTCCGTGCCCGAGTGCCCTCTCCACCTCGATTGAGAACGCGCGCCGGTCATCGTTCGTTGCGGTAAAATGCGGTTTGGCGCATTGAAACGCAGATCCTGCAAGAACTCGAAATCCCCATCCAAAATCCAACTTCCATGCCCAACCGCCTGGCCCACGAATCGAGTCCTTACCTCCTTCAGCACCAGAACAATCCGGTGGACTGGTATCCCTGGGGGCCGGAGGCGTTGGGCCGCGCCAAGGCCGAGAACAAGCCGATCTTTCTGTCGATCGGCTACTCGGCTTGCCACTGGTGCCATGTGATGGAGCACGAAAGCTTTGAAAATGAAGCGATCGCGAACTTGCTCAACGAGCACTTCGTGACCGTGAAAGTCGATCGAGAAGAACGGCCCGACCTGGACCAGGTTTATATGAACGCCGTCCAACTGATGACGGGCCGCGGCGGCTGGCCGATGTCGGTCTTTCTCACGCCCGAGTTGCAGCCCTTTTTTGGCGGCACCTATTGGCCGCCAACCGCGCGGATGGGAATGCCCGGTTTCGACCAGGTGCTGGCCGCCGTGGCCGACGCCTGGCAAAACCGGCGGGAGATGGCGGTTGAGCAGGCGCGGCAGTTGACGGAACATTTGCAGGGGGAAGATATCGGAGGCCAGAGGTCAGAGGTCGGAGGCCGAGAGATTAACCCCAAGACCGCAATGGAGCTGCTCAACAATTCGCAGCGGCAGCTTGCGCTTGCTTTTGACTTTACGCATGGGGGTTTTGGCTCGGCTCCCAAGTTCCCGCACAGCATGGACTTGCAACTGCTCCTTCGGCTCTGGAAACGCCAGCCGCGTGACGTGGCGCTGCACATGGTCACACTTACGCTCGACAAGATGGCGCGGGGCGGAATCTACGACCATCTGGGCGGCGGCTTTGCTCGCTATAGCGTCGATGAGCGGTGGCTGGTGCCGCACTTCGAGAAGATGCTGTACGACAACGCCCTGCTGACCGGGGCGTATCTGGATGCGCTGCAGGCCGTTCAAAGCCCTGACCAGTGGTCGGGGGGCGTTGCGGATCACCCCGACCAATGGCCGGGGCTTTATGCTCGGATTGCCGCCGAAACGTGCGACTATATCCTCCGCTACATGACCGACAAAGAAGGCGGGTTTCACAGCACCGAAGATGCCGACAGCGAAGGGGAGGAGGGCAAGTTCTACGTTTGGACGCCGGCCGAAATCCGGCAGGTTCTGGGCAATGAGCTAGCGGAGCTGTTTTGCTATGTCTATGACGTGACCGAGCAGGGCAATTTCGAGCATGGGCAGAGCATCCTTAACCTGCCCAAAACGATCGAGCAGTGTGCCGCAATCAAAGGCTTGGATGCGCGAGTGCTGGCGGACGATCTCGCCGAGATGCGGGCGGCGCTCTTGATCCACCGCGACCGGCGGGTTCGGCCGCACAAGGACGACAAAGTTCTGACGAGTTGGAACGGCCTGATGATCGAAGCCCTGGCGCGAGCCGGCACGCTAGTTCGATTTCCCGATGCCCTGGCAGCCGCCGAGACAGCCGCCCGGTTTGTCCTGAAAAATCTATCGCGCCCGGACGGCCGCCTCTGGCACACTTGGCGTCACGGTCAAGCCAAGCTCGACGCGTATCTCGATGACTACGCCTACTTCATCAATGCCCTGGTGACGCTTTACGAAGCGACGTTCGACGAGCATTGGATCGACGAAGCGGTGCGGCTGGCCGACGTCATGCGGGAGCATTTTGAGGACCGGGCTGGCGGCGGCTTTTTCTTTACCGCCGACGACCACGAGCAACTGATCGCCCGGAACAAGGATTTTCACGACGCCAGTGTTCCCAGCGGCAACGGCATGGCAGCGACGGCCCTGATCCGCCTGGGCAAACTGACCGGCAGAACGGACTACCTCGAATCGGCCCGCGGGGCGCTGCTCGCCGCAGTGCCAGTGATGGAGCGTTCGCCCACCGCGGCCGGTCAGTTGCTGATCGCGCTCGACCTGTGGCTGGGACCGCTGTTAGAACTGGTGCTGATTGGCGGCCCAGACCAGGCGGAAAACGAAAGTCTCCAAGCAGCCTTGCAGCGGGCCTATTTGCCAAATCGCGTGCTGGCATATCGCTACGCGCCTGCTGGAACACCCACCGGTTCGGAAACTCTACAACCCCTGTTCGAGGGCCGCACTCCGCTCGACGGCCAGCCGACGCTCTACGTGTGCCAGAATTTCGCCTGCCAAACACCGGTCGTGGGACGAACGGCGATTCTAGCCGCGGTTGCCGATTTGTGCTCGGCTGCCAACGCGTCGGCCAGCTAACAGGCTTGGACCATGTGCTGTCGGAGTGAAAGCAGCGCACTCAGCCACCGCGGATTTGCATCGCTCGAACATTCCGATTGGTTTTTGCGGCCCGCCGCAGCGCCCGTCAAAAATCGAAGTAAGCTTTCTTTGAAGGCCCGACTTTAATTGCATTCGCTGCGCTGGCACGGTAACTGCGTCGCTGTTGAATTGACCAAGCGGCCGATTTTCGTCAGTTGGCGTTTTCATCGGCAACGACGCTCGGTGCGATGCGAAAGGGACAAGATTATGGGCGCGCGCCTCTTTGGCGCGGGCGCGGGTGTTTTGCCGGTGCTCGCATTGCTTATCATTTCCGCGGAGCCTCTTCAGGCCGAGTATCCGCAGTCGTTGCAGGCGGAACTAGCCGCGCCGCGCGTGGTGCTGCGGCTGAGCGACAAGTGGTTCGACTCGTTCGTTGATCGCGAAGTGGTCCGGGACTCGCCCGTGGATCAGGTGGTGCTCGGCGTGCACGTGGTCGGCACGGCCCGCACTTTGGGCAATACGAAAGTCGCACTCCGCACCAATCCAAACCACGCGTCCTTCGAAGTGGTGTTTCGCGGCAACACGCACTCGCGAACCGTCGGCCGGAAGGGCCCCGCCGTCATTCATAGCCGCTCGGAAACTAACTTCACGGCGACGAAGCAGGTTGTCTTTGAAGCGGGGCGCGGATTCTACGCCTTGCCCGCCAAGATCGCTTCGGACACTCGCTGCGCCACCGACGGCATCGAGACCACGCGCCGCGGCTGGCTGGGGCGGGTCATCGAGCGGCGAGCCTGGAAGCGCATTGCACAGAGCAAGCCGATCACCGCGCAGATTGCACACGACAACGCGGCCGAGCGGATTTCCGCCGCTTTCGATCGGCAGATCGAAGACATGCTGGTGCAATTGAACAAAGCGGCCGACCTGCGGGAAACGCTCGCGCTGCTTAAAAGTTCTGACGGAAAAGCCCGCTATGCCTGCTGCTCCACTCCTGGGTACGTACAATTCATGTCGGCCTCCAAGGCCCGCGCTCCTGCGCCGCAGCTACCCCCGGCCATCGGCAATCTCGACGCGCCAGTTCAAATCTGGATCGACCGAGCGGTGATTCCCGCCAACCTCGCCCCGGCCTTCGCCAGGCTGCAATACGTCGGCAGTGAGGTCGAAGGGCTGGTAGAACGCTTATCAAACTTTTTGCCGTCGCCCCTGCGCGGTGCGAACCGCCCTCCGCCGCCCCGCCCGGCCCTGAACTATCAATTCATTGAAAAATGGACCGTTGTTTCCTGGCAAGCGCCGGAAGATACAGAACCATTGGAGCGGGTCGCTCTACTCGAGCGCTAGTTCGATCGAGGCTAGTTCGATCGAGGCTAATTCGATCGAACTAGTCGCGGCTATTCCAGCAGCACCTTGCGGACGACATCGGGATGGTCGCGATCGAACAGGTCGTTGTTGAAGGCCACAATCAGCATCGGTTCCGGCCCGATTGCCAGAATGGCGTGGGCGATTCCTGGGGGAATGACGAAACGGTAAGCCTCCCCCTTTTCGATCTGCGTGTCGATCTGCCGCGATTCGTCTTGCAGGCGAACGAGCGCCGGACCTAGCACGGTGAGAATCTCGGTGCCGCGCTGGTGCAAGTGATTGCCTCGGATTTGTCCGGGCTCGGTTACCACCACATGCACGTTTCGCTGGGGCGGCAACTGCTCAGGCAGCAGCGGCTCATAGACCGCGCCGCGTGGATCGGCAAAGACATCCAGCCGTTGGATCGTTGCTCGCTCGGACATCGAGATCGCCACTTACGCGGTTGCCGAACGTGCCGGCCGCAGCTTGTTCACCAGCGGCTTGAGCGTTGCCAGTTTACCCGCATCGGCAGCCGTGGGACATTCGGCCAGCTCGACGCCCAGCGTCCAGTAGCCGCCACCAAGTTTTCGCAAGCTTTGGGCGCGTCCCAAAAAGTACCACGGCGCTTCCATCGCCTTGGCGTTCAGCCAGAACGCGAGCAAAACCCGCTCGGCACGAAACGGCTGACGCAAAATCAGCCCCACACCCTGGCTCGACAGGTCGCTGGTCACCACGAACGCGCTGTCCTCGCTGACCGGCCCTCCTCGCTCCCAAGGGCAAAGCAATGCAGGAAGCGTTCGATTGCACCGATCTTCGGCCCGCGAAGTGTTTAGACCGGCGGGCAGGTTCGGGACGGTCAGGTCCATCATCCGCCGCAAGCGATTTTGGACTTCCAAGATGGGCTGTTGTGTTTTGAAGGTAAACATGCTGGCGCTCCCGGCTGACGGAGGAACGCCAAAAGAATACCTTGCAAAAACTGGCTGAAAACTCCAATAGTCCATCGGACCTGATTTTTCCAATGAATCGGATCGTAGCACAACAGCGGAGGTGCCCGGCAGTCTGAGCGAGAAAGTACCCCGGACAGGATTCGAACCTGTGACCCCCGGTTTAGGAAACCGGTGCTCTATCCTCTGAGCTACCGGGGCTTTTCATCGAGTTTTGTCGAGCGGATTCGATTCGCAAATAAAACTTCGTTAAGGATGATACCCCGATTGTACCCCTTAGAGACCGATTGCGCGGCCGGTGGGCGGACGAAATGCTTCAAGGGATAGCCGCCCGGCAGACCGAACTAGCGTTGCTTGCGTACGAATCGGCCAGGCAAGCGGCTGTCCGCTTGGATCACCGGCCCCTCGGGCGAGACGATTTGCTGGCCGTTGACGAAGACGTGCTCGACTCCCCGGCATTGCTGCCGGGGCTGGCCGTAGGTCGCCCGATCGGCAATCTTTTCGGGATCGAAGAGCACGAGATCGGCGAAGGCCCCCGCGCGGATTACGCCCCGGTCGGCCAGGCCAAACCGACCCGCCGGTTTGCCGGTCAATTTGTGAACTCCCTCTTCCAGCGAAAACAGCTTCCGCTCACGGACCAGCGGGCCGAGCCAGCGGCCAGCCGAACCGAAGGCGCGGGGATGGACGTGCCCGCCGGGATGATAGATGCCGTCGCTTCCCAGCATCGCCAGGTCGTGTTGAATCAGCGGCTCGACGAGCGAATCCTTGTCCGAGGGACCGAGAACGAGCAGCGTGGCGAGATTCGAGTCGATCAGCAGGTCGATCAGGGCCTCTTCGGGCGACTTGTTGCGCTGGGCGACAAAATCGGCCAGCGTCGTGCCGATGATCGGCTCGGCAGGAGCCTCGCCCTCCCGTGCGGCCGTCCAGGCAATCGTGATCTCTTCCAGCGGCACCGCCAGAGCGTCGAGGCCGGCGCGAAAGCGGGCGCGAACTTCCGGCCGGTCAAGGCGGGCGAGCACTCCCAGTGGCCCCTCCTCCCACACTTCATAAGGAAGCAGGTAGTTGAGCATCGTCGAGCCGCGCTGGTACGGATACACCTCGAACGACAAATCGACGTCTTGGCGGGCCCGATCCACCAGCTCCAGCACCTGCTGCACTTCCTGTTCGCTCGACCCCTTAAGGTGTGAAATGTGGACCTTCACCTCGGCCCGGCGGCCAATCTCGATCGCTTCGGCCAGCGCCGGCAGCAGGCCGAGCTTGTAGCGGACGTGGGTGACATAGAGGCCGCCGAACGGTTCGATGGCCGAACAGGCGGCGACCAGCTCGTCCGTCGTGGCGTAGTGCTGTTCGATGTAGTCCAAGCCGGTCGAAAGGCCGACCGCGCCGCTTTCCATGCCGCGGGCGATTTCGGCCCGAATCTGTCGCATCTGAAAATCGTCGGGGGGACTCGTGCGCCCGAATCCGCAGGCCAGCGTGCGGACGTTGGCATACGGCAAGTGGGTCGCCGCGTTCTGCACGTTGCGGCCATCGAGCAGCGCCATGTAGTCGGCCAGCGACTTCCAGCCGGTATAGTCGGCCAGATTCAAGCCGTTGAGCGACCGCAGATAGTACAGCCAGGCCCGCCAGGTCTGGTCGTTGACCGGGGCGTAGCTGATGCCGTCGGCCATCAGGACTTCTGTCGTAAAGCCCTGGCTCGTTTTCCACGTTTGATGCGGTTGGACGAGCATCCAGCCGTCGCTGTGGTTGTGGACGTCGATAAAACCGGGGGCCAGAACGAGGCCGGAGCAGTCGATGCGATGCCGAGCGGGAGCATCGGCCAGGGTGCCGACGGCGGCGATCCGATCGCCGGCAAGGGCCACATCCGCCGTGGTGCGGGGATTGCCCGTGCCGTCGATCACCCAGGCGTTGGTTAGCAGAAGGTCGAACAAGGGAGTCGTCGCCAGGGGTTTGGTCGCCAGGGGTTTGCTGGTACGCGAGAACGCAGCGACAATTGTAGCGGCGGCGGCAACTCGCGGCAGGGCAAAAACAAGGTGAACCTGGCCGCCGGTTGTGTTATAGTACCGCCGGCCCCCCGAAGCTTTCCCACCTGCTTTCGTTTGGAGCAAATCCATGAAACGCGCCGTCAACCGTCGCCAGTTTGTCCAGTCGTCCGCCGTCGGGGCCGCCTGGGCCGCCGGTTCGTATTTCGCCTCTCAATCGCCCGCGCAAGAATCGAAGGCTGCCGGTGAGGCACTGAATATTGCCGTTATGGGGGTGAACGGCCGCGGACTGGCCCTGGCCAATTCGTTCATCGGGCAGCCCAATTGCGAGGTGGCCTATATCTGCGACGTGGACGAGCAGGCGATCGCCAAGGCGATTCAAGCGATCGGCTCGAAACAGTCGCGCAAGCCGAAGTCGGTGGCCGACTTTCGCCAGGCGCTCGACGACAAGTCGGTCGATATCCTGGTGTGCGCCGCGCCGAATCATTGGCACGCGCCGGCCACGATCTTGGGTTGTGCGGCCGGCAAGCACGTTTATGTCGAGAAGCCGTGCAGCCACAATGCCCGCGAGGGTGAATTGGCAATCGAAGCGTCCCGCAAATACAAACGGGTGGTGCAGATGGGGAGTCAGCGGCGCAGCTCGCCGGTGATTGGCGAGGGGCTGGCGAAGGTCCGCGGCGGAGAAATCGGCAAGGTCCATTACGCCCGCACCTGGTACAACAACCGCCGTCCGAGCATTGGCGTCGGCAAGCCGGCCGAAGTCCCGTCGTGGCTCGACTGGTCGCTCTGGCAGGGGCCCGCGCCGGAGAAGCCGTTCGTCGATAACGTCGTGCATTACAACTGGCACTGGAAGTGGCATTGGGGAAACGGCGAGTTGGGGAACAACGGCATCCATGCCCTCGACGTGGCCCGCTGGGGACTGGGGGTCGAATATCCGAACCGAGTGACCTCCGGCGGCGGCAAGTATCGCCACGACGACGACCAGGAAACGCCCGACACGCACCTGGTTACCTACAACTTTCCCGGCGAGAAGTCGATCACCTGGGAAGGGCTGAGCTGGTCTCCCTACGGCAACGGCGGCTCGATGTTTGGGATCAGCTTTCACGGCGACCAGGGGACGATGGTCATCGAGAACGGCTATCAGCAATTCGACCTGAAGAACAAGGAAGTCGCCAACAAGACCGGCGGCAACGGCGAGCGCGAGCACATCGCCAACTTCCTCGACTGCATCAAGAGCGGCAAATTGCCTAACGCCGACATTGCCGAGGGTCACAAGAGCACGCTGCTCTGCCACCTGGGGAATATCGCCCACCGCGTGAACCGCGTGCTGACCATCAACGAAAGCGACGGCCGTATTGCGGGAGACGACGAAGCGATGGGCCTCTGGGGCCGCGAGTATCGGCCAGGGTGGGAGCCGAAGGTGTAGTGACGGTTCCCCCCCGACACGCAAACTGCCTTTAGCCGGGAGATAGCCTGCTCCCGGCGGCCAGCCGAGGAGCCTCCTGCCTCAATCAAGTACGGAGATCCCTCCGGGTACCCACAAGAATTCCGGAAGAACCCTAATTGTAGGGGGCGAGGTGGGAGACTTCGTCCCCTGCTCGGCATCGGGTAAGCGGCTGATCTAGCTACGAAAACCGCCAATCGCAAATCTTAAGTGAACGTATTGACATATGACTCGCGGACATATACAATTCCGTCCATATAGGGAGGCGGAGGCAACCCGCGCCGGCTCATTGGCAATGTGGTAGATCGCTCGACGGGGCACTGGCGATGCGGCGTCTCCTCGCAGATCAAGTTCCACGGAGCCTTGGAACCTATTTGATTCGGCGGATTCCGTTCGTTCCGCTGATCGGTTCGATAAGCGAAACGGGGATTGCCAATCATTACGATTGGCGCAAGTGCCGCAATTCCAACGAGTTGCAAGTGATGAGCGAAACCCGCGAATTGAAAAAAAGCGAACAGCGATTAGCGAAACTCACTCTTTGCCGCCTACAGAATGAGAATGGGACAGACGCTCAACCCCTCTCAAAACCGCAGGGAAGTTGGCTGCGTACTAAGGACTTAGAAACGGAGAATTCCCAAGCGATCCAGGCTGAGACGGACAGCACCCTTGCAGGACCAACCGGAAAAACAGGGAAACTCGGCAGTTCGTTGACCCTGGGAAGGCGCGGTAACTATACTGCATGGCTAGGGTTTCGTTTGAAACGCACTCCGGCAGGGGCAAGTTTCGCTAAGGCGCTCCTAGTGATGGGCCGCGATTAGCCAAACGTGAATGCGTAACATCCTTCGCGACAGCGAGTTAGGCAAATGACCTGGTTTGAAAAAATGTGTGCGGCGATGAGCGTAACGCTGCTCTGCATGGCCCAGCCGCTATGCGCCCAGACGCCGCCGGTCGAGTTTGCGTCGGGCGTGCTGACGACGATTCCGCCCGACCCGCAGAACGAAGAGATGTTCAGCGGGCCGTTGCCGCTGGTTGAATTGCCCATTGCGATCGAAGGACTGGAGTACGACCCGAAGCTGAGCCCCAAGAGCCAGACCGTATTCGAGCGGGCCAAGGGGGTCACCCTGCGCCGCACGATCTGGAACCTGGAGTTCTCGTTCAAACCGTTGCGGATGATCTACGTCGATATTCCGCAGCCCACCGGCCGCATGCAGCGGAAGCTGGTCTGGTACATGGTCTATCGCGTGCGCAACCTGGGGGGCCACATCAAGCCCCAGGAGGTTGTCGAGACGGTCGAGAAATCGGCAGGGGCGGAAAAGCATATTACCTTCGACCGCGAATTGACCGACGAGGTCGAAGTGTTCGGTCGGACGACCACCGACTTGCGGTTTTTCCCGCATTTCGTGCTCGCTTCGTCGGAATACAAGAAGGAATATCTCGACCGGGTCATCCCGGCCGCGATCGAGCCGATCCTCCAGCGCGAGTTTTTGGGGCGAGATGTCAAACTGCACGACTCGCTCTCGATCAGCGAAGTGCCGATTCCAATCAGCAACGAGAGTACCGACAATAGCGTGTGGGGCGTGGCGACCTGGGTCGATGTCGATCCGCGGATCGACTATTACATGGTCTATGTGCAGGGGCTGACGAACGCCTACCGCTTTGACGACCCGGCAGGGGCCTTTCAGAAGGGGGACCAGCCGGGATCGGGCCGCAAGCTGATGAAAAAGACGCTGCAACTGAACTTTTGGCGGCCCGGCGACACGATCGACCCGCACGAGGAAGAGATTCGCTACGGCGCCCGGATCGATTCGGACCCGGTCGAACAGCAGAAGATCTTCGCCCTGTTTGGGATCGACAAGCCTATTGATCACCGCTGGTTGTACCGATAGACTTGGGGATTCGTCTATTCGGTTTACAATCGGGAGCAATCGGCAATGGCTCATAAGAAGGGACAGGGTTCGACCCGCAACGGACGCGACAGCAACGCTCAGCGTCGCGGCGTCAAGCGGTTCGGCGGCGAGGTGGTCACTCCCGGAACGATCATCATTCGGCAGTGCGGCACCAAGTGGCACGCCGGGGCGAATGTCGGTCAAGGTAAGGATTACACGTTGTTTTCGCTGGTTGAAGGGAACGTCCGGTTCGATCGCGAAGGGCGGCGCGTGAACGTGGACGCAGCACAGAATTAACGCAGCACAGAATTAACGCAGCACAGAATTAACGCAGTGCAGAATTAACGCAGTGCAGAATTAACGCAGTGCAGAATTAACGCAGTGCAGAACTAGCCGACCATAGCAATAAGTACCCCTAGCGATAAGCTGCCAGCTTGTCGGCGGGGTGCGTGTGCCCAAAGATGAAGGGGCGTTCTCGCGTGCGAGAGCGTCCCTTTTCGCGTTCTCGAGGAGAACTGCTGGAAAGCAAATCATGTTTGTCGATCGCGTCACCATCGAAGTTCAAGGAGGCAAAGGGGGGAACGGTTGCGCGAGCTTCCGGCGCGAAAAGTACGTTCCCAAGGGGGGCCCCGACGGGGGCGACGGGGGCGACGGCGGCAGCGTGATCATCGTGGCCAAGAATGGGGTCAATCACCTCACCGCTTTGGCCCATCACCGCTTCTGGCGGGCCGAGTTTGGCGCCCACGGCAGCGGCAGCAACAAGCAAGGCAAGAGCGCGCACGATCTGGTGATTGAGGTTCCGCCCGGCACTTTGATCATGGATGCTAAAGCGGGCTTCGTGATCAAAGACCTGACGCAGGACGGCGAAACGGTCGTGGCCGCCAAAGGGGGCGACGGCGGCAAGGGAAACACGCATTTCAAAAGCGCGACCAACCGCGCCCCGCGCGAAGCTACCCGCGGCGGCGAAGGAGAGAAGCGTGGGCTGCTGCTGGAGTTGAAAGTGATCGCCGACGTCGGCCTGATCGGCAAGCCCAACGCCGGCAAGAGCACGCTGCTCAGCCGGCTGACAAAAGCCCGCCCGCAAATTGCCGACTATCCGTTCACCACGAAACATCCCAACCTGGGCATCGTCACCGTCGGTTCCGATCGGCAGTTCGTGATGGCCGATATTCCGGGGTTGATCGAAGGCGCGCATTCGGGCGCGGGGCTGGGGCACGAGTTCCTGCGGCACATTGAACGGGCCGGAATTCTGGTGCATCTGGTCGAGCCCGCGCCGAGCGACGGCAGCGACGCCCTGGAAAACTATAAAATCATTCGTGAAGAACTCTCGCAGTACGATGCACGACTTGGCGAGCGGCCGGAGATCGTGGTTGTGACCAAGGCCGAGTTGCCCGGCGCGGCGGAAGTGCGCGACGCCCTGGCGGCGACCTCGGGACGCGAGGTGCTGTTGATCTCGGCCGTCACCGGGCAAGGGCTCGACCGTTTGGTCCACGCCATCGCCACTACCTTGGATATGCATCAGGCAGCAGCATGAACGCGGCCCGGCTGATCGCGGTCGATATTGGCAACAGCTCGACGAAGCTGGGCTGGTTCGATGCCGCCGGGCTTCAAAGCCCCGACCAGCGATTGGGGTCCAAGATGCAAAGCCCCGACCAGCGGTCGGGGAGCCTGCCGCAGCCACATATGGTCTGCGACTATCCGACCGGCCAGACGCCGCCGGACGCTTGGCTTTCGCAGCTCGACCCAGATCCGGTTCGCTGGCGTGTGGCCAGTGTGCAGCGCGAAGGGCAACGCGTACTGGCCCGCTGGGTGCTGACGCACCGCCCGCAAGACGATTTTCGCGTATTGAGCTGCCACGACCTGCCGCTGGCCGTGCGGGTCGATCTGCCAGAGCGCGTGGGGGTCGATCGGCTCGCCGCGGCGCTCGCGGCAAACGTCCTGCGCGAAGCGGGTCGCCCGGCCATCGTGATTTGCACCGGCACCGCCGTCACGATCAACGTGGTCGCCTCGGACGGCGGGTTTGAAGGGGGCGCGATTTTGGCCGGCTTTCGGATGCAAGCCGAGGCGTTGTTTGGCACGGCGGATCTGTTGCCGCTGACCATGCTGTCGCCGGCGGATGAACCCCCGCCCGTGCTGGGCAAGAATACCGATGCGGCGATTCGGAGCGGACTGTTCTGGGGTGCGGTCGGCGCAGTGCGCGAAATCGTGCAGCGCCTCTCGGCCGATTTGCCCCAGCCGCCG
>JBBDYF010000209.1:0-17179 GCA_040901775.1 Pirellulaceae bacterium
ATGGCCGAGACGATCAACTACGTCAACCGCTCGCAGGCCTTCATGCCGCCGGGGACCGTCTCGCCGTTCGTGATGCGGTTCGACACGGGGAGCGTCCCGGTCGGCTACCTGGTGCTGCGGAGCGACACGCGAACCGTTTCTGAAATCAACGACTTGGCCTTGTTCCAGGTGCGGCCGATGTTCTCGAGCCTGCCGGGCGTGTCGGCTCCGCCGCCGTTCGGCGGCAGCGCCCGCTCGATCGTCGTCACCGTCGATTCCCAGCGGCTGCAGTCGTACCAGATGTCGCCCGAAGAGGTCATTGTCGCCATTACGAAGGGAAACACGCTCAGCCCATCGGGGAACGTGCCGATCGGCGACATGTATCCGATCGTGCCCGTCAATTCGGTCGTTAAAGACGCCGCACAAATGGGCACGATTCCCGTCCGACTCGGCCCGAACCCGGTGTACCTGCGCGACATTGGCACCGTCGCCGATTCGGCCGACGCTCCCGCGGGCTACGCCCTAGTGAACGGTCGCCGGGCGGTCTATATCTTGGCGACGAAGCGAGCGGAAGCTTCGACCTTGAGCGTCATCAATACGATCAAAGCGGCCTTGCCCGACATGCAGGCGACGCTACCCGACGACATTCAGGTCAGTTTTGAATTCGATCAATCGCCGTATGTCACGCGAGCGGTTGAAGGGGTGGTTGCCGAGGGGGTGCTCGGAGCGGTGCTGGTCGGCGTGATGATGCTGCTGTTTTTGTGGGACTGGCGCAGCGCCTTAATCGTGGTGCTGAACATTCCGCTCGCCTTGATGGCGAGCGTCGTCGCCCTCTGGATCACCGGCTACACCATCAACGTGATGACCCTCGGCGGCCTGGCCTTGGCAATCGGCATTCTGGTCGATGAGGCGACCGTCGAAATCGAAAACATTCACGCCCAGATGCGCTCGCACGGGTCGATCGCGCGGGCCGTGCGGCTGGGCAACTCGGTGACGGCGATCCCGCGGCTGTTGGCGATGCTCTGCATCCTGGCCGTGTTCGCGCCCGCCTTCTTCATGCAAGGGGCGGCCAGCGCGCTGTTCATTCCGCTGGCTTTGGCGGTCGGGTTTGCGATGATCGCCTCGTACATCCTGTCGAGCACGTTCGTGCCGGTCGCATCGATCTGGCTGCTCAGGCACGCGGCCCACCACGCCGATTCCCGGACCACCTGGTTCGACCGCTTCCGCGGTGGTTACGAATCGCTGGTGGCGCGGGTGGTCGCTTTCCGCTGGGTGCTGGCGCCGGCCTATCTGGCCGTTTGCGCGCTGGCGATCGCGCTGATCGGCCCGCAATTGGGTCGCGAGATTTTCCCGGTCGTCGATACGAGCGCTTTTCGTTTGCGAATGCGAGCCCCCGACGGCACGCACATCGCCAAGAGCGAAGAGACCGCGAAAAGAGCCCTCGATTTGATCGCCCAGGAGGTCGGGCCGGAGAATGTGGAATTGACGCTGGGCTACGTCGGCATGATCCACTCGAATTTTCCGGTCAACGCCGTCTATCAGTGGTCGCGGGGGCCGGAAGAGGCGATCCTGTACGTCGATCTGAAGGACGACGCACAGCTCGACGTCGAGTCGCTGAAAGATACACTCCGCGAGAAGCTGGCGGCTGCGTTGCCGGGGACGCGGCTCAGTTTCGAGCCGGCCGATATTGTGAACGATGTGATGAGCTTTGGCAGTCCCACGCCGGTCGATGTCTCGGTCAGCGGGCCGAGCTTTGCCGACAGCCGGGCGTTCGCCGAACTGCTTCGCCTGGAACTGGCCAAGATTCCGGAGCTGCGCGACTTGCAGTACGGCCAGTCGCTCGACTATCCGACGGTCGAGATCAACGTCGATCGCGAGAAGGCAGGCCTGGCGGGGCTCACTCCGGCCGACGTTTCGCGCTCGCTGGTCACCGCCACCTCCAGCAGCCGATTCGTCGTGCCCAACTATTGGGCCGATCCCAAGAGCGGCATCGCCTATCAAGTGCAGGTCGAGATTCCGCGGCCCGTGGTCCGCAGCGTGGATGGGATCGACATGATCGACTCGGCCGAAGATTTGGGCCAGATCCCGCTCAAGCAGGGCAGGGGAGGGGAGGTGCTGATCCGCGACATCGCCGAGATTCGTCGCGGCACGATGCCGGGACAGTACGACCGCTACAATATGAAGCGGCAGGTCACCCTGACGGCCAACCGCGCGGGGATCGACCTCGGCTCGCTAACCCGCGAGGTCGCCGCGGCCGTGGACCGGGCAGGTGAACCGCCCAAGGGAACCAAGGTCGAAGTGCGAGGGCAAATTCCTCCCATGAACGAGATGTCGAGCGGCTTGAGCGTCGGCCTGATCGTCTCGATGGTCGCCGTGTTCTTGCTGCTGACCGCCAACTTTCAATCGATTCGGCTGGCGCTGGTTTGCGTCGCCAGCCTGCCGGCAGCGTTGGCGGGGGTGCTACTCATGTTGTGGCTCACCGGGACGACGCTCAACATCCAGTCGTTCATTGGCGCGATTATGGCCATGGGAGTGGCGATGGCCAACGCGATTCTACTGGTCACTTTTGCGGAAGCGCGCCGTCGCAATGGGGAGCCAGCGGCAATCGCCGCCATCGGCGGCGCGGGAGGGCGCTTGCGGGCCATCCTGATGACCACCGCGGCGATGATCGCCGGCATGTTGCCGATGGCTTTGGCGTTCGGCGAAGCGGGAGAGCAGAACGCGCCGCTCGGCCGCGCGGTGATCGGCGGGCTGGCGGCAGCAACGGCGGCGACGCTGCTGGTGCTTCCCGCTCTGTTTGCACAGGCCCAAAATCGGGCCACAATAAAATCCGCGTCGCTCGATCCCGACGATCCCGAAAGCAGTCATTACGCGCCGTCCGCGGCGGGAGGTGCCCAGTGAGGACGAAAGAGCCAGCAGTCAGGAGCCAGGAGTCAGGAGTCAGGAAACAGGCGAGCGGGGGGCGTGAGCCCCCTGAGACGATTTGCGTGGTCGCTGTGCTGCTGCTTGCCGTAGTCGCCGGTTGCCAGCAGGCAGTGGTTGCCCAGCCGGGGACAGATTCAACTTCGCCAGCGTTTGTCGAGAAGGTCACCGCGGCAAAACCGGCGCGGAAGGCTTTGCAGCTTTTCTCGGTCCAGCCCGCCCGACTGGAAGCGATCGAGCAAGCGCCGCTGCACTCGAAGCTGTCCGGCTACGTGAAAGAGGTGCGCGTCGATCTGGGCGACGTGGTGCGGCAGGGAGACGTGCTGCTCGTGCTTGCCGTGCCCGAGATGGACGTGGAACTGTTGCAGAAAAAGGCCCTCGTCGATCAAGCGGCTGCTGAAACCAGGCAGGCCGAATCGGCCCAAATCGCCGCCGAGGCGAAGGTCGTGACGGCTCGCTCGCAGATCGCCCAGGCCGAGGCCAGCATCGCTCGCACGGCCGCCGATGTGTCGCGGTGGGAATCAGAATTCTCTCGGCTGCAACAGCTCGCCGATTCGGGATCGCTCAACCGGCAACTGGCCGACGAGACAAAGCAAAAGCTGGCCGCCGCCCAGGCCGCCGGGCAAGAGACGAAGGCGGCCGTGGAGTCGGCCAAGGCCTTGCTGTCCGAAACCGAAGCCGGAGTAGCCAAAGCAGCCGCCGATATCGCAGCCGCCCAGGCCCACGAACGGGTCGCGGCTGCCAATCACCAGTACGCGCAGGCGATGCTCTCTTATGCCAGCATCAAGTCGCCGTTTGCCGGCACGATCGTCCGGCGTCAGGTCGATCCGGGGCACCTGGTAGCCCCCGCCGCGAACGGAGCTCCGCCTCTCGTGGTGGTCGCCCGCACCGACACGATCCGCGTGTTCGTCGCCATTCCCGAACTCGAAGCGGCGCTGGTCGATGTGGGTGACCCGGTCACGATCCAGGTGCAGTCGCTGCGGGGCGAGGAAATTGCCGGCAGCGTCTCGCGCACCGCCTGGGCCATCGACGACTCGAACCGGGCGCTCGAAACGGCGATCGACCTGGAAAATACCACGGGGAAACTGCGTCCCGGTATGTACGCGACGGCCAAGGTGCTATTGGCCGAGCGGCCCGATGCGCTGGTCCTTCCCTCGGCCGCTGTCGTGCGCAAAGAGGGAAAGGCCTTCTGCTTTATCGTCCGCGACGGCCAAGTGGTGCAGACGGCGGTCGAACTGGGGATCAAGGTGGGCGACGAGTGGGAAATCGCCAGCGGGCTGACCGGCAACGAGATGGTCTGCCTGACCAAAGCCGCCACCTTGCAGGATGGCCAGGCGGTGGAGACGGCTCCGCCAATCGCCAAGAAGTAGCCCCTACTGGCAGACGTCATATCCGGCGGCCTCCCGCGGATTTATAATGGCGCGATAGCCGTTTAGAGTGCGTCGTCCGTGGCAGGTTCCCTCCTGCCGAAACATCGCAGGACCAGCCATGCCGGTGCAGATGCAGTTGTCGCGGATCATCATCAGCGACATCAACCCCCAGCAGATCATCTATCTTAAAGAGGTGGAGGGAACCCGCACGTTCCCCATTCTGATCGGCGAGTACGAAGCCGAGAGCATTAAGCGGGGGGCCAAAAAGATCGAATCCCCCCGGCCGATGACGCACGAACTGCTGGTCAAGGCGATCGAGGAATTGGGGGGCGAGTTGGACAGCGTGGTTATCAGCGAACTGCGCGACCACATTTACTTTGCCCAGTTGCGGGTCCGCAAGGACGGAGGGCTGATCGAGATCGACTCGCGCCCCAGCGACGCGATTGCCGTGGCGGTGGCCTGCGTTCCGAACCTGCCGATCTATGTGTCGGAGGAGGTTCTGGAAGAAAGCTCGGATGCTTGAAATCTGGCAGCGCCGACGCCGGCAAAGCGCGTGGGTTTGTTGAAATGGGGCGGCAGGTAAGATAGGCTAGGCCGTTTGAAGAGGCTGCCAAGGGCTGCCGACAATAGTTTACTGGCATAAGTTTCAACCCACGTTTACCAATCCGTAAAGGAGAAAATGAAGATGACTCGCAAACCTTCTCGCCGGCGATTCATGCAATCGACCGCAGCGCTGGGCGTCGGCTACTGGGCCTTGGGCGGCATCGCCCCCCGCGAAAGCCGCTCGGCCAACGAAAAGATCCAGTTCGCCAGCGTCGGCGTCGGCGGCAAGGGAGCTTCGGACTCGGCCGATGCCGGGGCCGCGGGCGACATGGTCGCCATCTGCGACGTCGACGACGAGCGTCTGGCCCTGGCGGCAGACAAGTGGCCCAATGCCAAAAAGTATGCTGACTTCCGCAAGATGTTCGACGAGATGGGGAAGAACATCGACGCGGTGACGGTCAGCACGCCCGACCATACCCATGCGGTGGTCGCCTGCCTGGCGATGAAGCAGGGGAAGCACGCCTTCGTGCAAAAGCCGCTGAGCAAGTCGCTGTACGAGGCGCGAACGATGAGCGATCTCGCCTCGCAGCACAAGGTTGCCACGCAGATGGGCAACCAGGGGACCGCCAACAACGACCTCCGCGAGGCGGCCGCCATTTTGAAGTCCGGCGCCCTGGGCGCCGTGAAGGAAATTCACGTCTGGACCAACCGCCCCGTGTGGGATCAGGGGATCGACCGCCCCACCGATACGCCCCCGGTGCCGGCCAACGTCCACTGGCCGGAATTCATCGGCCCCGCGGAAATGCGGCCCTATCACCCGGCGTATCACCCGTTCAAGTGGCGCGGCTGGTGGGCCTTCGGCACCGGCGCCCTGGGGGATATGGCTTGCCACACCCTCAACATGCCGTACATGGGACTCGACCTGCGCGATCCCGTCAGCGTGCAAGCCACCACCTCCGGCCACAATATGGAAACCTTCCCCGGCTGGTCAACGATTGACTTCCGCTTCCCAGAGCGGGGCGGCCGCGCGGCCTGCCAGTTCATGTGGTACGACGGGGGCAAGCGGCCCGAAACGGCAGAGTTCAAACATGCCGAGGAAGTCGGCCTCGGCCGCCAACAGGAAGACCGCGACCGCAAGCGATTCCGCGACAAGATGGTTAGCGGCTGCTTCGTGCTGGGAGACAAGGGGTGGCTCCTTTCGCCCGGCGACTATGCCGGCGACGGGCTGTTCATGGAACAGGCCGAATTGCCCAAGGTCGATTACGCGAAGTCGCCCGGCCATTTCAAGGAATGGGTCGCCGCAATCCAAGGGGGCGAGCCGGCCATGTCGAATTTCCCCAACTACTCGGGCCCGCTGACCGAAACCGTGCTGCTGGGCAATCTGGCGGTCTGGGCCGCGGCCGGCGATCAGGATCCGGGCAAGAAGGAAGAGCAGAACACCAACGGAGTGGTCGGCAAAAAGATCGAGTGGGACGCCCGCAACCTGACGGCCACGAACGCTCCGGAAGTCGCCCACATCGTGAAGCCCGAATTCCACAACGGTTACACGCTGTAGGCCAACCCCGCCGGTGCGATTCAACCTCTCCCTTTGCCGCGGAACTCGGCCCATCAGCCGCTTGTTCCGCGGCCTTTTTATTCCATGGAACAGCGGCTCGAAGCCTTGTTGAACGATTTGGGGCGGGCCGAGACTCTGGCCGGTTCGGACCTCGCGCGGTCCCTGCGCCGCACCAGTTGGCTGGCCGAAGCGGCCGGCGATTCGCTGGACGAATTCCTGCAAGCGGCGGCCCGGCTCCCCACGCCGCTGGCAAAACAGGCCGACCAGATGCTGGCGGCAGCGCTGGGAGGCGTGGTGCGGCAGCGCCTGGCGGCCGCCGGCCCAACGGCCGCCGACGCCGGCCTGGGAGACTCGATCGAGCGGCTGTATGGGGCGCTGGGGAAGTCCTCGCTGGCGCGGGCCCATTTGCTGGCCTGGCTGGCTCTGGGGGACAAGTCCGAACTGGAGCGTCTGGCGGATCTGCTCATCAGCGATCCGCCGGCCGAGGACGCCCAAGTGATGCAGGCGATCGCGCCGCTGTTTCGGCGGGGTGGCCTGCCGGTCGAAAACCTGTTTCCGCGCCTGCTGGACGCCCTCGAACATCGACAACTCGCCGCGCCCATTCTGGACCTGGCGAACTATCTGACGCGCGAAGGGCTGGTCGCCGAACATCCAGCGGCCGAGCGGAGCGGTCAGTTGATCGTTTTGCTGGGCGATCTGACGCAGTCGCTATTGCAGTTGGAAGAAAATTCAGAATCTGCCGGTCTGTCGCCCGTCGAGCTGAGCCGGCGGATCGCGGGCTGTATTTCGCTGTCCGTTTCGCTGTGCGACGCCTTGGGTCTGATCGGGAATCGCGAGGCCGTTGGAAAGCTGACTCAAACGATCGAGATTCGCCACCGGCGGTTGCGCACGGAAGCGGCCGCGGCCTTGGCCCGGCTGGGCGATCCGCGCGGGGCAGACGAACTGGTTCTTTTGGCGGCCGAGCCGGTGGCGCGCTTGCGCGTGCTGGCCTACGCCGGCGAACTGGGTCTGGAGGACAAGATCGATCCCGCCCTGCAAACTGCCCAGGCTCGGGCCGAATCGGAGTTGGTGGTGTGGCTGAGCGAGCCGACGCAGTTTGGCATTCCCCCGTCGAGCATGGAACTGTTCGACCACCGCCGCCAGTTTTGGCCGGGCTATCAGGAGCCGGTCGAATGCTTTTTGTTCCGCTTTACCTATGCCGTCACGGTGGAGGGGGAGGGCGAGCGCTCGTTCAGCAACATTGGCATCGCCGGCCCCTTGGCCCATGCCTTTCTGGTCGATCTGGCGGATCTGCCGCCCGACGACATTTACGCCGCCTATGCTGGCTGGCAGGCCGAGCACGAGGAGATTCGCGAGTACGACGTGGCGAGCCTGAGTCGCAGCGAAAAGCTGGAGGTCGAGCGGCTGGTCCGCCGGTTGCACGATGCGCAGTTCACCGCGATCGAGCCGCAGCGCATGGGCTATTTCTTTGGCGGCAAAGCGTTGATTGCAGCCGCCGCGCGGGATGGAATGACGGGCGTGGCCATCGCCGACTTTGACGAGATCGATTTTTTTCCGCGCCGTCATTCCCGCCGCCCGCTAGGAGCCGCCGAGTGCTACTGCATCTACAAGGGTCGCAAACTGCTCAAGCTGTTCAACCACGGGGAACAACCGCCCGCGGAATAGCCGTTGCTCAGAAAGGTTTCCCCGGTGACGGCCGATAACGACAAATCTCCTGCCGAGCTCGCCCTGGAAGTCGCGCGGCTGCGCGATCGCGTCGCCGAGTTGGAGCGAGCCGCCACGACTGGGACCGTTGCCGTCCGTCCCGACCAACTGTTGGAATCGGCCGCTGCCGGGGTAACCGCCGCCATCGGCGATGAATTTTTCCGGATGCTGGTCCGCCACCTGGCTGAATTGCTGGACTGCGAATATGCCGAGGTGGGCATTGTGACTTCCAAGCGGAAAGATCGCATTCGCACATTGGCGCTGGTTAGCCACGGAGAACTGCTCGAGAATTTAGAGTACGACCTGAAGGACACTCCCTGCCAAACCGTCATCCACCGGGAGCTGTGCCTCTACCCCAGCCAGGTGCAAGCGAGCTTTCCAAACGATCCCTGGCTGGTGGATTGGCAAGTCGAGTCGTACGCTGGCACACCGCTGTTCACCGCCGCCGGCGAGCCGGTTGGCCTGATCTGCGTGATGGGCAAGAGGCCGTTCGCCGATCCGTCGGCGGTTGGCGCCGCACTGCAGATTTTCGCGCTGCGGGCGGCGGCCGAAATTGAGAGACAACGCATCGAGCAATCGTTGCGGGCCAGTGAAGAACGCTTTCGCCAGATTGCCGAGAACATTCGCGATGTCTATTGGTTGTACGACTACGACCAGCAGAAGCTGATCTATATGAGCCCCGCCTACGCCAACGTCTGGCAGCGGCCGGTCGAGTGGATCTACGCCGACCCGACCCGTTGGATTGAAGCGGTTCACGAAGACGACCGTCTTCAGGCCCGAGCCTTCGAGCAGCCCCAGCGGCCCGGATTGGCCTACGACCGGACCTACCGGATTCGCCGCCCCGACGAGTCGGTGCGTTGGATTCACGACCGCCGCTTCGCCGTCTTCAACGCCCAAGGACGTTATTACCGTCTGACCGGTGTCTTCGAAGATATTACCGACCGCGTGCAATCCGCCGAAAAGCTGCACCAGCTCGCCGGCCAGCTCGCGCATGTGGCGAGGCTCTCGTCGATGGGCGAACTGGTCGCCAGCATTGCCCACGAAGTCAACCAACCGCTGCACGTCATCACCGTGTTTGCTTCGACCATCGCGGCTGCGGTGGGCGGTGAAGGCGAGTGGACTCTGGCCGATCTGGAAAAATGGAACGACGAGGTTTCCAAGGCGGCCGTCCGGGCCGGCGAGATCATTCGGCGACTACGATCGTACGTCAGCAAGGGTCCGGCAGAACGCCAGCCGATCGACCTCAATCAACTGGTGACCGAGGCGGTCGAACTGATCGCCTTCGACGCGCGGCGGCAGCGCGTATGCATCGATCTCGATTTGCAGTCCGAATTGCCCAGGACGCCGGCCGATGCGGTCGGCGTTCAACAGGTGCTGGTCAACTTGCTGCAGAATGCGATCGAAGCGATGCCAGACCAGCACGCTGCCGACGAAAGGTCGATTGTCGTGACCACGCGGCTGGCGGAGGATGCATTGGAGGTGGCGGTGAAGGACTCCGGCAGCGGCATCTCGGACGACGCCCGCGGCCATCTGTTCGCGCCGTTCTTCACCTCCAAGTCGGCAGGGATGGGAATGGGCCTCGCGATCAGCAAGACGATTGTCGAGGCCCACGGCGGCCAGATCTGGGCCGAGCCCAACTCCGCGCGAGGATCGACGTTTCGCTTTACCTTGCCCGTCCACTGACCTGCGATCACTTGCCGATGCAAAACCGGCTGAAGACGCGGTCGAGAACGTCGTCGGTATAGACAGCGCCGACGACTTGCCCCAGGCCATCGAGCGCGATGCGAATCTCGGCGGCTGCCAGCTCTTCGGCGCCACGCTGCACGCTCGCCCCGCGAGCTCGCTCCAGCGCCGCGGCCGACTGGTCGAGCCCAGCGCGGCAGCGAGCGGCCGTACTGGCCACCACGCTCTCCCCAGCCAATTGTTGCAATCGTTCGCCAATCGCCCGCCGCACTTCGCTCAGGCCAGCCTCCGCGCGACTGCTGGTTCGTAGGGCAGAGACCGGGCCCGCCGCCGGGATGGCGACGAGCGGCAGATCGCACTTGGTCCAGACCACCAGCCCCTGCGCTTCTCCAAGACCGTTGTTCAGCCGGGCCGCTTCGGCCAGCTCCCACGGCGTGAGCCCGCGCGAGGCGTCCAGGCAGAGCACGAGCAGATCGGCCTGCCGCGTCTGTGCTTGGGCGGCAATCTGGGCGGCAGCCGCGATCGGCTGGTGAGCGGCCGGTTGCACCCCCGCGGTGTCGATCAACAAGCAGGCAGCGCCCGAAAGCTCGAGCCGGCGACTGACGAAATCGCGCGTCGTTCCCGCCCGATCGGCAACCAGCGCGGCCTCGATCCCCGTCAGCGCATTGAACAGGCTGCTCTTGCCGGCATTGGGTTCGCCCACCAGCACCACCCGCGGCAACTCGGACGTTTCTTGCCGCGAGTGCATTTGCCGGGCGAGCCGCTGCACCACGTCGGTCGCCGCGGCAAGCTGGGCATCCAGTTCGCCGGGCGAAATGAACTCGATATCTTCATCCGCGAAATCGAGTCCCGCCTCCAGATGCGCCAGCAGATTGAGCAACTGCTCGCGCAGGTCGTGCAGCGGCTGCGCCAGCCCCCCCGCCAACTGTTCCAGGGCCGATTGCAATTGCGAATTGCTGCGGGCGTCGATCACCCCCAACACCGCTTCGGCCTGCGTCAGATCCAATCGGCCCGCCAGGAATGCGCGGAGCGTAAACTCGCCCGGCCGCGCCAGGCGCGCTCCGGCCCGGCACACGGCCGCCAGCGCCGCGTCCAAGATCGGCGGAGAACCGGGCAGGTGCAGCTCGGCCGCCGGCTGGCGCGTATAACTCCGCTCGGTGGGCCACAGGTAGAGGCGAGCGGGAACATCGCCCAACGCGCGCGGCAACGTGAACGAACCGCTCAGGCAGGTGGCATGCGCCAGCGCGGCGATGTCCGCACGCGGGGACGAACGGAAGTTCTCTTCCATGCAGGCCAGCGTGCCCATTCCGCTCAGGCGGACGATCCCTCGCAGCGAGCCGCCCGGCGGCGAAGCGATGGCGGCGATCGTGTCGTCTAGGTCGAACGTCATGGTCGAACGTCATGCGTCGAATGAGAGCGAGCTTACCGCCGCTTCTGTTTCTTCGCCGCGGCAGCTTTTGCCGCGGCGGCCTTGGCCGAGCCATTGGGGCTGGCCGGTTTGGCCGGCAAGGCTTCGACTTTCGCGTCCCCAGGCGGCTTGGGCTTAGCCAGCATCTTGCGCTCGCAGATGCCCCACAGGCTGGAGGTAATGAAGTAGAGGCATAGGCCCGCCGGCACTTTGTAAAACATGACCCCCATGAAGACGGTCATGTAGGTCATCATCTGCTGCTGCATGCGGGTCTGTTCGTCGGTCGCAGGGGGCGTGAACATCTTCTGCTGCACCAGGAACAGGGCCACGGTCACCAGCGGCAGCACGTTGAAGAACGGGCCCAGCCAGCCGGCCGCATCTTCGGCGACGAACGCCGGCATCCAGCCGTCCCAGCGGAACAGTTTGTCCGGGCCGGCCAGGTTCGACGCCCAAGCGATGCCCGGAATAAGCGAAGCGTCGCGCAGATCGATATCGACGCTCAGGCAGCGATAGAGCCCGATGAAAATCGGCAACTGGATGAAGACCAACAAGCAGCCGCCGAAGGGATTGAAGTTGTACTTCTTATACAGCTCTTGCACGGCGGCGTGCTGCTTCATCGGTTCGTCGGGATGCTTCTCCTTGATCTTCTGCACTTCGGGCGCCAGGTGCTGCATCATCGCGGCGCTCCGCGCCTGCTTGAGCGAGACCGGCACCATGCAACTGCGGACCAGCACGGTCAACAAAATGATGGCGATGCCGTAGTTCCCGGTAATGCTGTAAAAGAAGCCGAGGACGTGTTGCAGCCAGATGGCCGGATATTTGAAGATTGTCCACCCGTACTCGATGAACGCGTCCAAACCGTAGAGTTCGAGCACCTGGGGATCTTTCGGGCCGAAGAACACCTGGTACTCGTGCGCCAGCTTGTCGCCCGGTTTGACCTTGGAGATCTCGCTGACCAGCAACACCGAAACGTTCATCGTCCGCAGGCGGTTCTTGGGAACGGCGGTCACCTCCTGAACCGGCAGGGCCAAAACGCGGCGAAACTTGATCGGTTGGTTCTCGGCGATCGGCTGGGGAAGGATGGCGCTGGCGAAGAACTGCGTATCGATGCCGGCATAAACGAGCGCCGCCGATTCGTCCCCGGTCAGCAGATTGAAACCCGGCGGCTCGCCTTCTTCAATGGCCGCCTTCGCTTCGCTGGTGATCTTGGGACCGCCGATCAAATGATGTTGTTTGCCCTGGACTTTCCAGGCGACATCGCGGGCCCCCGCGCCGGCCACCCAATCGGGATGCAGCTTGGTCGAGTACCACCAACCTTCGAGCGGCAGGCCGGTCGGCCCTTGCAGCCGGTAAGAGAGCGATTGCTCTTCTTCGCCCAGATTGTGAATTTCGACCCGCAGCTTCAAGTGATAGTCGGGAACCCCCGGCTTTTCGGACTTCGCCAGTTCATAGTGTTTGACGATCTTGAGCGAGCCGGTTTTGTCGATGGCCTTCATCGCGGCTTCGTCCAGCGTGTAGCTGAACTGCACGAAATCGTCGCCCGTCGCGTCGATCTCCCAATTGCGTTTGAACAGCGACGGCAAGCCAGCGATCTCGCTGGCGCCGGGGCGCACCGATTTGGCGCCGATGCTATCGAGCGTCAGCAGCAGCGACAGCGGATCGCTGGGTAGGTTCTGCAATTTGCCTTCGGCCGTTTCATAAACGTGGTCTTCCGGCCGGACGACGTCGAGCAGATGCCGGGTCAGCTTCGCGATGAAGACAACGGGCTGCGAAAGCCCCGCGCGCTGGACCGTGATGGCTGCCCGCTCGCCGGGGAGCGTCTTGGTTGACAGGTAGCGCTCGACTTGCGTGGGTGTGGCGATCGTCTGCTTGTCGATCGCCACGATCACGTCGCCCGGTTTCAGGCCGACGCCCGCGGCTGGATTTTCCGAAGTTGCCAGTGCGGCAGGCGTGCCGGGACCAACAAAGTTGACTTGCACCCCCGCGGGCTGTGCCACGCTGAGGGCCAAGTGCCCCAAATAGCCCCCTTGGTTTTCAACATCGGAGTAGCGATTCAGCTCGACGCGCTCGACCGCCGCCCCGCGACTATTGAACGTCACCAGCATCTTGGCGATGCCGGTTTTGTCGGCCGAACCGAGCGAAACTCGCTGGGGCGGATCGGTGTCCGGCGGAACGCCAGCGCCGTCGGCTTGTTCGGGCTGGTCGGCCGGTTTCTTGTCGGCTTCTTCGGCAGGCGGCTCGGCTTCCTCTGGGGCTGCTTCAGCCGGTGCTTTGGCCCCTTCCTTCGCGGCATCGTTCTGAACGACTGCCGGCGGGTCTGGGGCAAAAACAAATTGGAGGCCGATGTATCCCGTCCAGAGCAGGAGCGTCAGCACAAGAAACAAAACGAATCGACGTTCCACAGGACGTGCAACCTCTCCGCGAAAGAAATGACAGGGAGCGAGTCCCCGCCGGTGGGGGAGGCAGGTTTTCGACCCTAACTCAACCACCGGCCTGCTAAGCCAACACCGGGCCAACACCGGGGAAATCGCGGTTTCGTTAGGATCGCTTAAGAGCCGTGGCTCCGGTTCTCCGTAACCATGTATTCTCCCCCCAACGCCCATTCTTGCAAGTGCGGTGTTGGCGGAGGTTCTGCGGGGGATCGGCAATCATGCGGAGTTCCGCGGGAGGGGAGTTTTGCTAATCAATGATCCCTTTTTTTGCCGGGCTGGTTTCGCTTATCACTTTGCAACTCGTTTCGGAGGCAGTACTTGCGAGATTATCAGCGAAACTCCAAGGCTGTTTTGCTGATCGCGCCGATAAGCGAAACTCGCTGCGACTTGCGGCCGTGACAGGGGGGAACCGCGGATGTCGCGGAGCTCACGGATGGGCAGCACTACCAGCCTCGGATAGAAACACTGATGTACACCGCCCGGCCGAGCCGCGACTGATCCGCGTTTTTCGTGGCCTGATTTTACCAAGTTGCCAACTACGCTTCATCCTACCGGGAGTGGTGGACAAGAGTGACTTTGCCAGAAAAACTTGCGCGCGTCAAGCATCTCGCGCGCGGGTATTTTCGCGGCGGCGACTTGCGCGCTGCTCGCCGGTCGCAAGCGATTGCGCCACTTGGTTTTGCGATCGGAGTTGCCGGCGCAAGTCGAGCCGGTTTCTGGTCGCCGCGTGACTAGTCTGGTCGTTTTTAGGCGCGCGTGGCAGGCCTCCCGCCAATCACGACGCGAGGCCTAGCCTCCCCAGGCCCAGGCTAAAACGATCAAAAGGCAAACCGCCACGCCAATCAGAATCCACCAGGGGTGCCTCCCGGTCGGCGAGTCGAGGTCGGAAAGGTAGGTTCCACATTCCGGACACCGCGGCGCGTCCTCGTAAATTTCCTCGCCGCAATGCGGACAGGTGTCGGTGGCGTCGTCGTCGGCGGTGTTGAAGCCGGCGTAATCGTCGTCGTCCAGGGCGTCGTCGTCCATCGGCAAGAATGGAGCAGGGGGCCTCAGGGCTGGGTGACGAAGCCGGCGTTGGCCCAGGCGGCATAACTGTAATACGGGCCTTCCGATCCGGTTTTCAGCGTCAGGGTGGAGGCACCGGCGGGAAGGGTGATCTCCAATTGTTCCGCGGGCATCAGCACGTCCACCAGGTTTCGCTGCCAGACGACCTGGCCGTCAATCAGCACTTGCAGCGGTCCCACCATTTTCTCGCTGCAGCCCGCCACGGCCACGAACGTGCGGTATTCGGCCCGCAGCGGAAACGAGATCGAACTGTTGCCGCGCAGGCCATAACCATTGGTAAACGATTGCCCCAAAAAGCGAATGGGCCGCGTGCCGCGCCCGGCAGGCAAGTGGTCCTTGGTGGGCAGGCCATCCTTCAAGGCAGCCCCGCCGGCGTTAGTCGCCGTCAGGTCCAGCGGCTCGAGCGACGTGAGCGGAACGTCGAAAGATAACGGCTGGCCGCTTTCCGGAAGATTGCCGATCGCCGAACGCAGCGAGAGTCCCCGCCAGGCGATCTCGTTGCGCTCGGCCGCGCCTCGAATCGTCAGCTCCAGTTCCACTTCTTGGCCGCGCCAACGCTTCAGATCCCACCAATAGGCCAGTTGATCGCTCCACAACGATTCGTCGTCGCGCTGGCGTCTCGATTTGTTGGCCTTGATCGTGGCTTTGAGCTGGTCGTATTCGACGCTGGTGCAAAACTCCACTTCCTCGCCGTTCACGCGCAAGCGAAGGTCGTGCTCTTCGAGGTCGAGCGGATAGGCGGTCGCCATTTCCACGACGTCGCCTGCGGGCGTCACCCAAACCTTGCGAGTCAGCCGCAATTGCATTTTCTGGGGGACCAGCAGTGTCGGATCCCACGTCGCGGAGTTCGCATTCCAGCGATTGGCGACCTGCACTTTCAGCCACTCGTTTCCGGCCAGTTTCCAACTTTCCAGACCCGCCAATATCGAGAGCAGCCGCTGAGACTCGCGCCCCGTCCAATCCATCTGCACGAGCGGCGCGAGCCAGACTGCCCGGTCGCGAATATCGAGCGGGTCGGCGCCGGCGGGCCGATCCTCGTGGGCCACGTCGGTAATCAGTACGACGCGGGCGATTCCGGCAACATCGATCGAACCGGATGCCCGAGGACCATCCAAGCCCAGCACAATGCCGCTATTCCACAGCTCGCGTCCGCCAACCTTGTCGGCCACGATCGAGCAGCGCACGCAGCCCCCGTCGCCCACGGATCGGTCGAGCCCCACGGCCGTTTGCAGCGACTTCGCGCCAGCGGGCAAGTCGATGGCCAGCTCGCTATAGGCGTGGGTGCGAATGCCAACATCCGATTCCCAGAGGCCGCTGGCAATGTTTTCGTCCGCATTGGCGCTAGCGACTTCTTTCGCCGTGGTACCCAGCAGGCTGCGACTGGTCAGTACTTCCCGCGGCAAGAGAGCCAGCGGCGCGCGATCGGCCGGGCGATAACCGCACCAGGCAATCTCCCTCTCGGCAATCGCCAGCGGCTGATCGGACCAGGCGGGTTGAACGTAGTAGAAGTGCGACACTTCCAAGCTTCGATTGCGGCGGCGCGACCGCAGTTGCTCGCGGCTGATCCGCGCGGTGGTGACGATCGCTCCTCCGGTCAGTTGCAGTCGCAAAATCGTGCCGGCCGACGTTCCCCCCGCCCACCAATGATCGTCGAGCACCGCCGCCATTCGATCCACCTCCGGAAGCACGGCATCGACGATTTCGGCATAGTTCGCCTCGACGATCCCTTCGGGCGTGAGCAAGGCCAGGCCATACTCGCGCCATTGGATCGAGCGGGCGACCAGCCGGCGGCCGTTGGCCAGTTCGACCGTTCCCGGCTCAGGAGACTGTCGCCGCATGGCGGCTGCCGAGCCGACGATCCGCGCCACGCGGTCGGTTCGCACCTCGACCTGGGTGCCGCTCAAGGGGAGCAGTCCTTCCAGTTGAACTTGGACCCGCGGAATCTGCCCCCGGCGTCCCTCGTCGGGCGCAAGTTGCGTGGCGATGCCCGTCACGATGTCGCCGTTTGCCAAAAGCAAAAACGGAGGCCGCAGCTCGACTTCCGCCTGCAGATCGCGCACCAGGCGGGCCGGGTTCTGAGCGGCCAGCAAGTCGTGCTTTTCAAAGCGAAACGGCGCGCCGGGAAGGGGCCATGTGGGAAGTTGCTGCGCGGTGATTCTGCGGCCATCCGCCAGCCAGGCTGCATAACGATCGGCCCCCTCCAGTACTCCGGGCCAAGCGAAACAGATAGCGACGAGGCTCCATGCGCCGGCCACGGCAACCGAGTGCGACCGACCTGACAGGCTTGTCTCAACCATTCGTCCACTGGCCCTGAATCCGGGGAAAACACGGCTTCGGTTTTCAGCTTAGCCCGCGGCCTGGTCTGCGGCAATCTTCGAAGGTGGCGCGGCGTATTCGAGCAAGCCCGCTACGTGGGCCGGTGACCGGCCGCGTCGTCGGCGCGCAGTTCCGCATCGAAGAAAGGAACCGCTTCGATTTCTTCGGCGTGCATCAACATCGCAATCCGCTGCAGCGTGGC